>NZ_JBSRHE010000002.1:0-205401 GCF_055126295.1 Desulfonauticus sp.
TTTCATAGGCCTGTTTATCATCATAGGTGGTACAGTAAAAGTTGGGCTTATTGAACTTATGTCTGTGAAAATGATTGACATCACCAACCCTCAGCCAGATAACATGCTCACTTTATCCATGGTTATGGTCTGGTTTTCTGCTATAGCCTCAGCCATAGTGGATAATATTCCCTTTGTAGCCACCATGAACCCCTTGTTAATTGAAATGGTGCATAAGGTTTATAATCTAACAGATCCTGCTACCATGGCCCATATTCAACATGGAGCCATGATGCCTGTGTGGTGGTCTTTGGCCTTAGGAGCCTGTCTGGGGGGAAATGGCTCTCCCATTGGAGCTTCTGCCAACGTAATTGTAGTGGGTATGAGTGAAAAGGCAGGTTATCCCATTACCTTTGTCCGTTTCTTAAAATACGGCGTGCCTGTAACCATACTTACTGTAGCCCTAGCAATGCTTTATATCTATCTTAGATATTATGTGTTGGGTATATAAAAAAAGCCTCCCTTTGTGGGAGGCTTTTTTATTAATAAGTTTTATAAAAATTATTACCAGTCAATATTAAACTCAAACACAGCATCCTCAGCTAAATCTTCTGCTTCTCTAGCTACATTACTTCTTCTGCATTTAAAGCAGAGATTAGGATATACAAGTAAAGTATCTTCACCTAATTTTTTTCTACTAAATTCAATATTTTTTTCTGTAGTTACTACGCTACCGCATTGTTCACATATGACTAACTTATGCTCCGCAACTATCTGGTTTCCAAATATAATTTTTCTTTTACCTTCCTTATCCTCCAGTTTTACATAGCCAGTGGGACAAACCATAAAGCAAGCACCACACCCAACACATACAGAGGAAAGCTCATTAAAAGGAGTAGTAATATGAAACTCATGGCTTCTATCAGCCATACAAAGGGCACTTACCACATGAGTGGAACATACCCGGGCACAAAGACCACAGCGAATACAGTTATCTGGATATAAGCAAGCATATTTACTTTTGGTTCCATATTCCTTGGCCAAACTATTGAGCAAAGGAGAATCCGGACAACGAGTTAAAAGTAATTCCAAAATTACTCGTCTTCCCTGGCGAACCTTTTCACTATTGGTATCTACTTCTATTCCTTCTTTAATAGGAAAATTACAAGCAGTAACCAGTTTACTCCTTCCTCGGTCCTTTACTTCCACAGTACAAAATCTACACATACCCTTTGGCTCTACTGCAGGATGAGCACACAAGGTAGGAATATGAATACCATTTCTTTTAGCTACATCTAAAATATATTCTCCCTTTTCTCCACTTACCTTTTTCCCATCAATAGAAAACTCTATCATACCAGCTTAACCTCTCATGCTTTATTTTTTTATAGGAACAGGCTTTATACTATCAAAATTACAATTTCTATAACATTCACCACATTTTATGCATAAATTTTGCTCAATCTTATGAGGAGATTTTTTTTCACCACTAATAGCTTCAGCCGGACATTTGCGTTTACAAAGTCCACAACCAGTACACTTATCTGGATCTATCTCAAAGTTAAATAGTTTTTTACATACTCCAGCCCGGCAAAAGCCTTCTTCTATATGCTCTAAATATTCATGTTTAAAATACTTAAGAGTACTAAGGACAGGATTGGGAGCAGATTTACCCAGACCACACAAGGAAAATCCTCCCACAACTTCTCCCAGGTCCTTTAATTTATCAATATCTTCTAACCTACCCTCACCCTGAGTTATGCGATTTAAAATTTCTTCCATCTGCACCAGGCCTTCCCTACAAGGCGTACACTGCCCACAGGATTCTTCTACTAAAAAATGCACAAAATAGCGGGCAACATCTACCATACAGTTGGTCTGATCCATAACAATCATGCCACCTGAGCCCATAATAGAGCCCAAAGAAGTAAGTCTTTCAAAATCAACAGGTTCATCAAGATATTCTTTGGGAATACAACCTCCAGAAGGACCTCCGGTTTGTACTGCTTTAAACTCTCTATTTTTAGGTGTTCCTCCTCCAATATCATAAATAATTGTTCGCAAAGAAGTTCCCATAGGTACTTCTACCAGGCCTACATTATTTACTGAGCCTGTGAGTGCAAAAATTTTAGTTCCCTTGGACTTTTCTGTACCAAGTTCTGCAAACCACTCCCAGCCTTTTAAAATAATACTGGGTACATTGGCATAGGTTTCCACATTGTTTAAATTGGAAGGAGAATTGCGAAAACCCTTTTCTACAGAACGAATGTACTTTGCTCTAGGACGCCCCACCTTTCCTTCTAAAGAAGCCATTAAAGCAGTGGACTCACCACAGACAAAAGCTCCTGCTCCAGTGGAAATTTTTATATCAAAAGAAAAATCTGTACCCAGAATATTATCACCTAAAAGCCCCAAGCTCCTGGCCTGCGCAATGGCTGTATGCAAGGTTTTTACAGCCAGAGGATATTCAAAACGAATATAAATATATCCTTCTTTAGCTCCAATAGCATAAGCAGCCAGAAGCATACCTTCCAGAACTCGGTGAGGATCCCCTTCCAGAAGGGATCTATCCATAAAGGCACCGGGGTCTCCTTCATCTGCATTACAAATTACATATTTTTCACCAGGATAAGACGAACAATACTGCCACTTAAGTCCTGTGGGAAAACCAGCCCCGCCCAATCCTCTTAAACCTGACTTTTTTACCTCTTCAATAACTTCCTGTGGACTCATGGAGGTTAAAGCCTTGACCAAGGCCTGATAAGAACCATGGGCAATAGCTTCATCAATTTCAAAGGGATCAATCTCTCCAATGTTCTGCAAAACCCGACGAGTTTGTCTGGCATAAAAGGGAATTTCTTCTGCTTTAGAAACCTTCTCCTTCTGTAAAGGATCCTTATACAAAAGATTATTAATCAACTCGCCTTGTTTTACAGTTTTTTCCACAATCTCTTCTACATCTTTTAACTTTACCTGCTGATAATAAATCCCTTCGGGATACAAAATAACCAAAGGACCACGGGAACAAAAACCATGACAACCTGTAGATTTAACTATAGGCTTTACCTTAACTCCTATATTTTCTGTTTTAATCTTTTCTTTTAAAGCTTCTAAAACTTCTACACTCCCACTAGCCTGACATCCTGTTCCACAACAAACAGTAATAACATTTTCAGTTTCTTTTATTTTTGCCTTAACTTGATTATGGTATTTATAAAAATCATCTATAGATTTAAGTTTAGAATTACTTAACATAATTATTCCCCTTGGGATAACTCTTCAATTATTTTATTCATTTCACTTTGATTAGTACTGGGATGATATTTTCCATCTACTACTGAAACCATAGCCAGAGCACAAGCACCAACACAGTTCACAGTCTCAATAGTAAAAAGACCATCCTCTGTTGTTTCTCCAGGCTCAACTTTAAGTCTTGAACATAATTCCTTTACTACTTTATCACTACCTTTTAAATGACAGGCTGTACCAGTACAAATCTGAATAATATGCTTGCCTCTTGGTTTTAAACTAAAAGAAGCATAAAAGGTAACCACTTCATATATATGCGAAATAGGAAGACTGAGCTTTTCTGCCAAATAAACTAAAGCATCTTTAGGTAAATAGTTGTACTCCTTCTGGATAGCCTGTAAAATCATTATTAAATTTTCTTTATCTCCTCCATACTCTTCATCAATAATTTTATCCAAAAGATTATAATCCACTTGAGCTTCTAGTTGTTTACATTTACACTCACTCATTTCTATTTATCCCCTTTCCACCATGCTTAAAGGTTCTTCTATTACTTTTAATTCTTGTAATTTAGTATTAATCTCATCTAAAGTTCCAAAATATAAACAGCCAGTAGTACAATTTTCCACACAAGCAGGTTTTAACCCTTGCTCCAATCTATTTACACAAAAGTCACATTTTACTACAGTATGCGAGGAAGGATCCCATTGAGGTGCTCCAAAGGGACAGGCCACTATACAACTTTTACAGCCAATACACAAAGAACGATCCATAGCTACAATGCCGTCCTTTTCTCTTTTATATAAAGCTCCAGTAGGACAGGCTTTTACACACCAGGGATTATCGCATTGAAAACAGGAGACAAAAATATTGGCTACTTTTACTTTTCCTTGAATTAATTTTGGCCCAAAGGTAAATATCTGACAGGGTTTTGGAGCAGGATTAGTTAGATTTTTGTTTTGTTTACAATGAATTTGACAACTAAGACAACCTATACACCTAGAGCGATCATGAAAAAGATAATAAATGCTCATCTCTCCTCCCAGTTAAACAATTCTTAATTTAGGAAGAAGGATAAAACAAAGGAGCAATATCTGTCAATTAGTGGTAAAAAAAATATAGGTTAACGCCTAGTTTTCTCCATAAGTGGTAAAAGTGTCTATGCTTTTTTTCTAAGAACCCGCTTATCCCCAATGCGCATGGTGATTTTCTCTTTATCAAAATATTCCAACAAAGGAATGGAATATTTTCTGGAAAGTCCGGTCAAGGCCTTAAAATCAGCAGGAGTAAGCTCTTGCTGTTGCTCAAAGTAAGCAGTTAACTTATCCAGTAATTCCTCTACTACTTGTTTAGCATAGACAATATTTTCATTAAGGCGAACCACTTTGCCTTCTTTTTCTAACAAGCGCAAAATATCGTTCAATTCTTTAGGAGAGCAAGATACCTTTTCTTTTAATTCTTTATAAGTGGGAGGAGTAAGTTTTCCTTTAGAGATCAAGTTTAAAACCATATTGTATATTTTTTCACTATCAGAATGAACTTTTACTTCATATCCATAAATTTTAATGTACTTATCTACAATTTCTATTTGTTTATCTTTTTTAAGATTATTCAATATATAACTAAAAACATGTTCATCAATTTTTATATTCAAACTAGAATAAACTTCATTCCTGCTAACTCCTTCTTCTAATGGATTACTCTTGTGAAATTCTTTTAAATAGTTTAATATATTACTTTTTATTTCTTTTACAATCTCCAGATGCATATAAAGCTTTTTATCTTTAGAGACTAAGAAAACAACTTTTTCAGAGCACAGCTTTTGCAAATACTTTTCCAGCTCTTTAATTCTAAAATTAGTTAAAACTAAAAGTTTATTTATATCTATTCCTTTAAATCCACTTCTTTTTATCTGGCCAGCAACAACCTCCTCAGGATTCAACTGCTCTATTTCTTTAAAAAACAATATTTCTTTGGATTTTCGCTTCAGGTGGGTAGCCAGTGGATCCAACACCCTTCCTCCCCCAACTGTTTGTAAGGGAGAAAAAGAACGCAAAACAAACCTATCTCCAAACAGGGCTACCATGGGTTGAGCAAAGCGAATCTGAGCCAGAGCACTTTCTCCTGGAGAAAGCTCATCCTTTTCCAGTAAATATACCCTGGCCATGACTTCTTTACAGCCGTGGTGAAAGTGAATCTCGCTCCTATGTTTTAAAGGCCTGGGAGCAGAACTAAGGTAATCTATTTTCACTGTCCAGGTTGTAGAAGGAAAAAGGCTTCCAGGCCTGGCCAGGATATCTCCCCGTTCAATCTTATCTTTTTCCACACCCTGCAGGTTAACGGCAGTACGCTGTCCAGCCAGGGCCTCTTCCTTGCTTTCTGAATGCACCTGAATATTTCTAATCTTAGCCAAAAGCTCCCCTGGATAGATTTGAACTTCTTCTCCTACTTTTATCCTTCCAGAAAGGGTAGTGCCAGTAATTACAGTACCATGACCATGCAGGGTAAAGACTCTATCTATGGGTAAGCGAAATACATCCAGAGGCTTTTCTTGCTTTATAGCTGCCACCATCTTTTCAATGGTTGCTTTTAGTTCTTCCAGGCCCTGCCCAGTAGTAGAGGAAACAGGAACAATAGGCGCATCTTTTAAAAAAGTAGAAGCCAAAAATTCCTTAATGTCTTCTTGTACCAATTCCAGCCATTCTTCTTCCACCATATCCACTTTGGTCAAGGCAACTATGCCTTTACTTATTCCCAACAGGGAACAAATTTCCACGTGCTCTTTGGTCTGGGGCATTACTCCTTCATCAGCAGCAATTACCAGCAAAACAAAATCTATGCCCACAGCTCCAGAAACCATATTCTTGACAAACTTTTCATGCCCGGGAACATCTACAATTCCAATTCGGGTATTTCCCAGATCCAGGTAAGCAAAGCCCAGTTCTATAGTAATCCCTCTTTTTTTCTCTTCTGCCAGACGGTCGCAGTCTATACCTGTAAGCGCTCTTACCAGGGTAGTTTTTCCGTGGTCAATGTGCCCTGCTGTTCCCATTACAATAGGCATATGTTCTCTCCTGTTTTTATTTAAAATAAGCTTAAAGGATTTACAGCTTCTCCCAACACAAAAAGGCCAAAATGTAAATGCGGGCCAGTGGCTCTCCCACTACTTCCAGCCAGACCTATAACCTCTCCTTTTTCTACCACTTTGCCCAAACTAGTTTTAAATTGGTTTAAATGCATATAAAGGGAATAAATCCCCAAGCCATGATCCAAAATCAAAGTATTACCGCCAAAAAAAAGACTTTTAGCCAGGACCACTTTACCTCTAGCAAAAGCTCGTATGGGTGTGTTTAAAGGAGCCCGAAAATCCACACCTCGATGATAACTTCGCTCCTCTCCATTTAAAATTCTCTTTACACCAAAAGGGGATAATACTTTGCTCCTTACAGGAAGCTGTATTTCTCTCAAAAAGCTATAGGGAGTAACTGTATTTAAAATTCTGTTAACAATATATTTTTCTTTTTTTATTCTTTTTAAATCTTTTTTAGAAAAATAAACAAATTTTTTAGGCAATTTTAAATATTGCTTAGAAAAGTTTTTTTTCAAAATTTTAATTTTATACTTTTCTTTAAAAAATTTTCCCTTTTCTTGATAATAAATCCAAAAGAGCCTATCTTTTTTTTCTTTAGCAGAAACTCCAAGTATAACTCTACTTTTTTTCTGTTTATTTAAGGGAACTACCATAGTTTTACTGTTGTATTTTAATAAAATTCCATTTACTTCTGACGAATATTTAACTTCTAACCAAAAACAATTTCCCTGATAAACTTTTCTAGGATAAGAGACTTTTATAGAAGCATAAAGAGAAGTGGAAAAAAGGAAAAAAAATATTATTCCTACACTAAATAATCTTAGCATCCTTCTTACCATCATAAAATCTCAACTCCACTTCCTCTTGAGACTTAAGTTCTTTTGCCCTTTTTACCAACTTATTATTTCTTTTTTTACTAATCAGAATATAACCTTTTTCCAGAGGTTTTAAAGGGCTACTTTGTTCAAGGTTATTGGCAAGTAAATCTAGTTTATAATCTTTATTTTGTAAAAAAAACTCAATCCAGTTTAAAAGTTCTTGCCTTATAAGGCTTAGTCTATATTCTTTTTCGTCAAGTTTAAAATTATTTAGTTTATCAAACAATATAGACTGCTTAGAAGACAAAATATTTTCTTTCTTAAGGATAAATTCTTGCCACAAATGAAGTAATTCTTGTTTTAAGTAGTTAAACTTATTTATTAAAGAATTAATCTTTTCTCTGGGACTTAAATAAAACAGCTTTTGCTTTAAGTGCAAAAAACTTTCTTCTTTTTGTTTTAAAAAAGCAAAAAAGCCCTGTTCCAGGTCCATTTGCAATTCATCTACCTGTCGCACCAGGTTTTCTTTTAAAGGCCAAAGCAGTTGAGGCACATGACTGGGAGTAGAGGCCCTCTTATCTGCTACAAAATCTGCAATAGTAAAATCCACCTCATGCCCTATTCCTGTAATTACAGGTAATTTGGAGGAAAAAATAGCCCTGGCCACCTCTTCGGTATTAAAGGACCACAGATCTTCCAAGGAACCGCCACCTCTAATTAATACTAAAACTTCAACTTCTTCTTTTAAGTTGGCAAGCTCTATGGCCCTGACCAACTGCTCCACACTTTCTTTTCCCTGAACACTGGTGGGATAAACAATAATCTCTTTGCTCAGACCATAATCTCTGGCAATCTTTAAAAAATCCTGCAAAGCAGCAGAATTAGGTGCAGTAATTACCCCTACTTTATAAGGATTAAAGGGTGTTGTTTTTTTATTTTCTAGAGCAAAAAGTCCTTCTTTTTCCAGTTTTTGCTTTAAGGCCTCAAAGGCTAAAAAAAGGCTCCCCAGGCCTACTTCCTGGACAAATTCGGCAATTAATTGATACACTCCTCTTTGGGGATAAACATTGATTTTACCTGCAACAATAATCTCCTGCCCATCTCCAAGCAATTCACTTAATTTTCTTCCCTCTCTATCTCTCCCCACCTGGCTTCCTTTAAACCAAACCACCTGCAAACAGGCCTGTTCATCCTTTAAGGTAAAGTAAATATGACCAGAAGTGGCCTTAGAATAGTTGGAAATTTGACCCCTTACCCACACAAAGGGGAAATTACTTTCCAAAAGGTCCTTAAGTCCCTGGGTTAGTTCGGAAACAGTAAAAATATAAGGCAAAAAAAACTCCTGTCTTGAAAGTAGAATTAATATTTAAGTAGGAGTTTAAAAAAGAGTGGAAGAAAAGAAAAGAAAAAATTTAAAAGGATTAAAGAGGTTTAAAACCTGGAGAGGTGAGTTCTTTTACCACCTGGTAAACATCACCCAGACATCACCTGCCTTTGGGATTTTTCTGCGCACAATCACAATTACCTTTTGCTTTTTCTGCCTTTATTCTCTCCAGAATTAAAGATTTCCCATGTTTTTTAAAATCTTTCTCTATATCCTTGCGAGAATAACCAAAGCAATAACAAATAAGTTCTTCTGACATTTTTTCCTGCCTGAGCTTTAATTGGGCAATTTTCTACACTCTATTTCTGAAGAAGTACAGACCATATTCCTGCCACTATTCTTGGCCAGGTACAGAGCTTGATCAGCTCTGGCAATAAGCTCTTCAGCTGGAGTAAAGGGCTCTGGGCGCAAGCTGGTTACTCCTATGCTCACTGTAACTCTTATTTTTTTCTTACCAGAACTAAAATAACTCTTTTCAATTTTTTTCCTGATTCTCTGGGCTAAAATCCAGGCTCGTTCTTCTGGAGTTTCTGGAAGCAAAATAACAAACTCTTCTCCCCCATATCTGGCTACCAGGTCAGTTTCTCTGACACTCTGCTGGACTATTTGAGCAATCTTTTTCAGGACCATATCTCCTACTAAATGCCCATAGGTGTCATTTATAGATTTAAAAAAGTCCACATCCAGCAGGAGCAATCCCAGATTTCTGCCACTTCTTTGATGCCTTTTTAACTCCAGACGCAAAGCCTGGTCAAAATGTCGACGATTATAAAGGCCAGTAAGCCCATCGTGATCTGCTCGCAACTTTACTTCTTCAAAACGCAGGGCATTGCGAATAGCCAGCCCCAAGTGAGTACAGGCACTTTGTAAAACCTGAAATTGATCTTTACCCAGGCTTTCTCCAGCTAAAGTTAAAATGGCCATACACCCATAGACCTTTTGGGCGTGTTTTAAAGGTACCAAAATAATATTTTCTCTCTGTAATTTTTCTTGTTCTTCTTCACTGGCCAGCCAATTTAATTGAAACTCCCGAACTTCTTTTTTAGTAAATCTTTTGACCACTTCCAGTAAATATTCTTGCCAGGAAAATACCTTTTCTGCATTTCCCTGAGGAATAAAACACTGAATACTGCTTAAATCTTCCTGCCACCCAAAAACACCGCCTATCTCCTTTACCTCCAGAACCTGTTTTAACTCTTCTCTGGCAATCTTAAAAATCTTTTCCAGTTCTAAGGTTTCTGTAGATCTGGTTAAAATTCTATTTAAAAAACTAAGTAAAGCATTTTTGCGAGCCAAAATCTCTCGTTCCAGACTAATTTCTCTGGTCATATTCAATATATCCAAATAAGTAGCAAAAAGTTCCTGGGCTTTATGGAAAAGAGAAAAGAGGTTGTTTTTCTCTACAGGCAAGGATAAGAAACCTAAGAAATTTTCAGGTAGGTTTTCCAACTCACCAAATAACTGTCTGTTTTTACTAACAAAAATTACCTGTCCCTGTTCTTTAGGAAAATTCAAAGGTGCAGATTCCAAATCTATAAAGTAAAGAGGCCAAAAAGAAAAAGTTTCCTCCCCACTAAACCTATCCGGGGTAAACCATCTCCTGGGTCTTTCAGGCAATAACTTATCTATATCTTCAAATAATTTTCTTTGCTTACCAACAAAAACAAATCCTAGCTCTGGCATATTTTCCTCCTCAGGGAGAAAAATGCAAAAAAAATACCACAAGCCTGTAATCTCTAGGTTTCACTAAAAAAAACTTGAGAAAAACCTTTTTTTTCCTTAAATCCTCTGAAACTGGAGGAGAAAATGGGCGGAAGAAAAAAAGTATCCTTTGACCAAAATTTAAAAGACCTGGAAAACATAGTAGAAAAGCTTAATCAAGAAGACCTTCCTCTAGAAGAAGGTGTTCAATTATTTAAACAGGGAATGGAAATACTGGAAAAATGTAAGGAACAATTAAATAAAGCCAAGGATGAAGTTAAAATTTATTTAGAAAATACTAAAAATAACAACGAAGACGAAAATTAAGTATGCAAAAAAAAACTTTTAATCCTCAATTTAAAACCAGGTTAACCCAACTTGCTGAAAAGATAAATACGACTTTAAAAGAAATTATAAGTACTACCAGTTGTCCTCCCCAGCTTAAAGAAAGTATGCAATATAGTTTACTGGCAGGAGGAAAAAGAATAAGGCCCATATTGTGTCTAAGCTGGGGTAAGATGTTAGGCCTGGAAGAAGAAAAAATTCTTCCCTTTGCCTGTGGTCTAGAATTTATTCACACTTACTCCCTTATTCATGATGACCTCCCGGCCATGGATAATGACGACCTTCGAAGGGGCAAACCAACCAATCACAAAATATATGGCGAAGGAATGGCCATTCTGGCTGGAGATGCCCTGCTCACCCAGAGTTTTGAATTAATGCTCTCCACTCCCTTACCTCCTTCTTATGTTTTGGCAGCCACTCTAGAGGTAAGTAAGGCTGCAGGTCCAAAGGGTATGGTGGGAGGACAGGTCCTGGATTTAAGTCTAGAAAATCAAGAGGATATTCAGCTAAACCAGATTCAAGAAATGCACACTTTAAAAACAGGGGCTTTATTGACTGTATCCTGCTTAAGCGGAGCCCTTTTAGCCCAAAGCAAAAAAGAGGATGCCAAAGCCTTAGAGCGGGCAAAGACCTATGGAGAAAATTTTGGACTGGCTTTTCAAATTGTAGACGATATTTTAGATCTTGTAGGCGATGAAAAAACTCTGGGCAAACCAGTAGGTAGCGATCTCAAACAGGGAAAAAGTACCTATCCCAGTTTAATTGGGCTGGAAAAAAGTTATGAATTAGCCTATAAAAGTATAGACAGGGCGCTTTTAGCCCTGGCAAGTTATCAGGGAGAAGAAAAAGATTTTTTGGTGGATATAGCTAAATATATCGTAGCCAGAATAAATTAAAAAAAGAGGTAACTATGGGATTTTTTAGTAAAATCAAAAAGTTATGGAAAAAAGACAAAGAACAACCTGCCGCTGCAGAGCCGCTTAAAACCTCAGAAATCACTCCGGAAAAGGAAGCTGTTAAAGATAAAAAATCTCTACCCACTATTACTGATAAAGCCATAGCTGAAGAGATTTCCAAAGCTTTGGCTTCAGCTGAGCCCAAATTAAGTGTATGGTTAAACATTTTGCTTCAAGGCCTTGAGAAAAAAGGGGAAGAGCTCTGGGCCAGGCTAAAATTTTTATTGGCCAAACTGGAAGTGCCTGAAGAAGAAGCTGAAGATTTTATTGCCAAGTTTAAAAACTGGCTGGATAACATGGAATATGAATATTTAGAAGAATTTAGGTCTGAGCTTCAATATCGCCTTGCTCTAGCTCTAGATTTAGAAGATGAAGAAGATGAACGCAGCCGTTTGTTTTTAAAACTCTCTGAAGGATTGGCCAAAACCAAGGCCCAACTTTCTCGTCAGTTAGACAACCTCCTTAGTACTTCCAAAAATTTTGACTCTG
Organism: Desulfonauticus sp.; assembly: GCF_055126295.1. Lineage (NCBI taxonomy): Bacteria > Pseudomonadati > Thermodesulfobacteriota > Desulfovibrionia > Desulfovibrionales > Desulfonauticaceae > Desulfonauticus > Desulfonauticus sp. The sequence continues at coordinate 12,013 of NZ_JBSRHE010000002.1, forward strand.
CTTTTTGGGAAGAATTGGAAGAAATTTTAATCATGTCTGATGTGGGGTTTAACACCACCTTAAAACTCATCGACAATCTCAAACAAAAAGCCAAAGACTTAAGTCCAGGGGACCAGGAAGGGTTTAAAAAAATCTTTGCTGAAGAAATCTCCTCCCTTTTTCCTGCCCCCAGTAAAAAATTAATTGCCCTAAAACCAGAAGTGGTCTTGATGATTGGAGTCAATGGAGTGGGAAAAACCACCACCATTGCCAAACTAGCCTATCGCGCGCAAATGCAAGGCAAAAAAGTGCTCCTGGTAGCTGGAGATACCTTTAGGGCAGCAGCCATTGAGCAGTTAAAAATCTGGTCTCAAAGAGTAGGTGTGGGCTTTTACGCTAAAGAGCACGGTGCAGATCCAGCAGCAGTAGCCTTTGAAGCCATGGACATTGCCCTTAGGGATAACTACGACCTGGTTTTAGTAGATACTGCTGGTCGACTCCATACCAAAGTCAACCTCATGGAAGAATTGGCTAAAATTAAACGAGTCTTAAACAAAAAACATCCTGGCTCTCCCCATAGAACCATTCTGGTCCTTGATGCTACCACAGGACAAAACGCCCTCTCCCAAGTAGAACTTTTTTCCAAAGCAGTACCCATTGACGAAATCGTTCTAACCAAGCTAGATGGCACTGCCAAAGGTGGCGTAGTGGTGGCTATTGCCAGTGAATACAATATCCCCATTACCTTTGTAGGCTTGGGAGAAAAAATGGAAGATTTACGCCCCTTTAACGGACAGGACTTTGCAAACGCACTCTTAGGATTTGCCAATGGCCAGAAATAAAAAAACTCAAATCTTAGACACAGCACTCAAGCTATTTGCCTTACAAGGTTATGATGAAACTACAACTTTACAAATTGCTACTGAAGCAAAAGTAACAGAGCCGTTACTATATTATCATTTTAAAAACAAAGAAGAAATTTTTACCTGTATTTTGGAAAAAATTTTTTCTGAATATAAAGAAATGATATTCAAGCTTCCTAAAAATACTAGATATGAGTTTGACAAAATAGAAAATATAATTAAGCTTCACTTTAATATAGCTGAAAATAGACCCTTAGAAGGGAGATTGATCTTAGCCCACTGCCCAGCTAAGTTAAAAAACAATAATCACCTTTGTTCTAATATTGTAGAAGAACAAAAAAACATTCTTATTGAATATATAACATCCTGCCTGGTCAAAGGTATAAACAAAAAAGAATTCAAGGAAGTACCTGTCTTACAAACAGCTTTAGTGCTCATTGCTTTTATCAACGGGCTTTTTAGAAAAAAGCTATTTGAGCAAGAGGAAAATATCCCCTACGAAGAAACAGCTATAGAATTTTGTCGCTACAGTCTGCTAATCTAATTCTACCATTTCTGCTCATATTTATTTCGAAAATAAATAGCTATGCCATTTAAAAGCAACAAGGCTGCCAATAAAATCAAAATCGCAGCAGCAGTCCTTTCTTCATATGCCCTGAGAGAAGCAGAAGCCCAGGTATAAATCTGAGCAGGTAAAACTGTAGCTGCCTGAAAAATAGATTTAGGTGGATCCGGAATATAAGCTATCATGCCAATTATTAACAAGGGGGCAGTCTCACCAATAGCTCTAGCCAGGCTGATAATGGTCCCTGTTAAAATCCCTGGCAAAGCTGCTGGTAAAACCTGATACCAGACCATCTGCCATCTGGAAGCCCCCAGACCGTAAGCTGCTTCGCGTATGGAATCAGGAATAGACCTAAGGGCTGCTCTGGTGCTAATAATAATAACAGGCAAACTCATCAGAGCTAAAGTCATTCCTCCCACCAGGGCAGAAGACCTGGGAATGTGCATAAAGTTAATAAAAATAGCCAATCCCAAAAGTCCAAATAAAATAGAAGGAATTGCTGCTAAATTATTAATATTTACTTCTATAAGTTGAGTAAAATAATTATCTGGCGCAAACTCTTCCAGATATACAGCAGCCATAACTCCCAGGGGAAAACTTATGGACAGGGTAATGAGTAATACATATAAAGTTCCCATAAAAGCAGAAAAGATTCCTGCCATTTCAGGCAATTTGGAATCTCCATAGATAAAAAAGCCTTTGTTAAATTTTAACTTAATTTTTCCTTCCTTTTTTAACCTATCCACAACTTTTTTATCTCTAGGTTTCAACCTGTTGGGTTTTCCTTTAAGATACTGATCTACTTCTGCATCTGCCAGAACCCACTCTTTTATTTGTTTCCCTATAAGATCAGGGTTTTCTTCCATTTGACGAGGTATCAATCTTAACACCCCTCTACTTACAATGTTTTCCATTTCTTCACTAACTGCCAGAAAAGGTATTTCCCTGGCTTCTTCACTATAACTTATCTCAGTTAAAACATAAGCCTGTTTAAAGGCAGTATGTCCTTTATAAATCAAATCAGCAAAAAAAAGAATTAAAAATAAAATAGCTGCACATAAAGATAATCTACACACAGATTTAAAAATTTTTTCTTTTCTATGTCTTTTAGTAAGTAAGTTAGGACTGATATATTTTTCTAACATTACTTAAACCTCATATTGTTGTTTAAATTTTTTAATTACAATCAAAGAAATAACATTTAAAATTAAGGTAAAAACAGTTAAAGCCAGCCCCAGGCCAAAAGCTGATAAAGTTTCCAGGCTGTCAAAGGCCTGATCCCCGGTTAAGGCATCTACAATTCTTACAGTCACAGTGGTCATACCCTTTAAAGGATTGAGGGTGAGATTGGCTTGCAAACCAGCAGCCATGACCACAATCATGGTCTCTCCTACTGCCCTGGAAACAGTCAGTAAAAAAGCAGAAACAATTCCGGGCAAAGCAGCAGGCAGGATTATCTTTAAGATAGTCTCACTTTGAGTAGCTCCCAAAGCTAAAGAACCTTCGCGCATATTTTGGGGGATGGCATTAATCACATCATCAGATAAAGAAGAAATTAAAGGAATAATCATTATGCCCATAACTAGCCCAGGACTTAAGGCATTGGTATACTCTGCTTCCAGCCCCAGCTTAGTAGCAATATCTACCACCAAAGGACTGACTGTAATAGCAGCAAAAAAACCATATACTACTGTGGGAATGCCTGCCAGAATCTCCAGGGCTGGTTTTAAAATTTTTCTCACCTTTGGTCTGGCATATTCTACGAGATAAATGGCTGAAAACAGACCCACTGGTAAAGCCACCATTAAGGCAATGGAAGTAATAACCAGAGTACCGGTAAATAAAGGTACTGCTCCAAACTTGGGTTTAGCTACCAGTTCTCCGGTCCTACCAGCAGCACCTAAAAAGGCTGTATCTGGCTCCCACACCGTGCCGGTTAAGAACTCCCAAAGACTTACTTTACTAAAAAAATGAATGGCTTCAAAAAGTATGGATAAAACAATTCCTATAGTCGTAAAAATAGAAATAAGAGAAGCTAGAATCAAAAGGGCAACAATACACTTTTCAACAAAATACCTGGGTTTTAGAGCAGGTGTAATAAATTTAAGGCCAAGCCAAAGAGAAACTGCACCCACAATCAAAATAAAACTAAAAAGCAAACTCCAGGGGACTTGAATAAGCTTAAACCAACTAAGCACCACTACTATTACATTAACCAGCAAAACAGGGATCAAATAAACCAAAAGGGTAAACCAGCCATAAATATTGGCTTCAAAAAAAAGTCCCTTTTGAGGCAAAACTTTCTCAATTTTTTTCCTGCCTAGATAAAAGGCCAGAAAACCAAAAATGCCCAAAACCAACCAGAAAAAAAGCTTAAAATTTACACTCACCCTTTCCCCCTAAAAACAGGGTGATGCCTTAAAAATAAAGGCATCACCCTTTAATTTTTCAAATCCCAACAGGGCTTACTTCTTTTGTAAATCCTTGAGAGTAAGAGGAGTTAAGGAAAATACGCGATTCCTTACCTCTTCTCTTTCTTTTTTAGGTAGAGGAATAAGCCCTATTCTCTTTAACATCCCTCTATCCCCAATCATTTTTTCACTTAAAAAGAGTTTAACATAATCCATAAGACCTGGAATTTTACCAACATGGGCCTTTTTAATGTAAAAATAAAGAGACCTGGAAAGAGGATATTTGCCGCTGGAAATACTATCAGGAGTTGGACTTACGCCATCTACCACAACTGCCTGAATACGATCACTGTTTTCTTCCAAAAAGCTATAGCCAAAAATACCTATGGCTTCTTTATCCTCAGTAAGCTTTTGCACGATTAAATTGTCATTTTCTCCAGAAGGAATATACACTCCATCCTGTCTAATTTTAGAATACTTCCCGCCATACTCTGGAATTTTTTTCGCAATCTTTTCCATGGCCAACTCTTCAAAGGCATCTCTTGTACCAGAAGTAGTAGGAGGCCCATAAAATTTAATTTTGCGGTGAGGCAATTGGGGATTAATTTCATCCCAGTACTTATAGGGATTGGGAACCAGCTTACCCTTTTGAGGGACTTCAGCTGCTACAGCCAGTAAAATTTCCTTACGAGTCAACTTAAGAGAAGGATTGTTGATATTTTGCGCCAGAGTAATACCATCAAAACCAATCTTAGCTTCTACAATTTCCTTAACTCCATTTTCCTGAGCCCTTTTAAATTCACTTAACTTAATTCTTCTGGAAGAATTGGTAATATCTGGAGTGTTTTCCCCTACTCCAGCCCCAAAAAGCTTATGTCCGCCTCCAGAACCAGTGGATTCAATAACTGGAGTGGGATACTTGGTGGTTGCCCCAAACTCTTCAGCCACATAACTGGCAAAAGGATAAACCGTACTAGAACCTACAATACGGATTTGATCTCTGGCCTGAGCAAAACCCACCAGCCCTAAAACCAACAGACAAATTGTTAAAAAAGTCAATTTTACCTTACTCATAAATAAACCTACCTCCTATAAATATCGTTTGCTCACCTTTGTAGGTAGGTCTGTTTACAGAATAAGGTAAAAAATGTTACATTTTGTTGACAAAACTAAAAGTTTTTTTCTTATCCTGCCTGGACAAAAAAATATATTTTTTTTAAGCAAAACTAAAAAAGAAAAAAGGGGGGAATTCATGAAAAAAACATTTTTTCTATGCCTGGTATTAATCCTTATTATTCCTTCTTTAAGCCTGGCCCAGAATAAAAAAGTTACCTTTTCAGGAAAACAGGTAAAAGGAACAGGACCTCTAAACAATGCTAAGGTAAGCTCTGACACTTTAATTGTAAAAAAAGAAGCTAAAATTATTAAAGTCACAGGAAATGGCAAGTATTGTATCTGGCTTGTAGGTAAGTGGCCTGCTTATCTTTGCAGCAAAAAAACTTCTGACTTAGTGGGAAAAGTTTTACCAGAAGGAGAATATACTATCTTACCTTCTGTTGGAAAATATCAAAGTTATGCTACCACCAGTATAACTGTGGAATGTCCTAATTGTGAAATAAAAAAGAAACGATAAAAAATAGGTAAATTAAAATGCTAAAAAAATAATTATTTTAATAGGAATAGTTATATTTTTTTATTCAACCAATAGTCTAGCCAGGGTAAATTTTATAAAAGGGAGTATAAATAAAAATATTAATATCTCTACTCCATCTACTCCGTTAGTTCCTGAAGATTCTATATACAGGTATATGCCAAAATACAAACCAATATATTCAACCATTATCGAGTTTAAGATAGATAAAAATTCTTCTTATACCCTATACTTACATTATCCACCTCACAAAAATATCTTTTTTAACATATACCAGCAAAATCCACTTACTACTTCCAATCCCAGAAATGCTTATGCTATTTCTTTAGGCGCTTCCAATTATCCCTGCAGACTTGTTAGCCAGCGCTACAATTTGTCTTTTTCTCCCAAAAGCACTTCTTCCAGCCTATATTGCCTTATCTAGCTACCAGCCAAACTTACCAATTATTCTCAATCTCAAATACCCTACAGATCCAGATAGTTTGTTAAAAAGAAAAACTCCTCTTTATTATTGTCCTCAGGTAAGCATATTTTGGGGAGATGTTATCAAAAACCTCTTGCTTCTTCAAAGTACCAGCCCTACCCCTTCTAACTCTATCCTCTTAAAAACTGATAAAGCAAGCTACTCTCCTGGAGAACCCATAAAAGTTAACTTTTCTGGATTTCCAGGGAATAAGCAAGACTGGATAAGTATTGCCTATCCTTATTACCAACCCAATCAAAGTTTACAGTGGCAATACACGCAGGGAAGGACTCAAGGTACCATAAGTTTTAAAGGATTGCCTGCTGGAGATTATGAAGTAAGAGCTTATTTAAACTGACCTGAAGGCAAATACACCATAAAAGCTAGAACCCCTTTTAAAGTTACAAAGACAAATACAACTCTTCCACAGGACAACATAGGAAACCCAAAGGAAAAAATAGAAAATAATTTTAACGTCCTCACCTCTCAAGGCATAAGAATAGAAGCAGAAAAAGAGTTTGCCAAAAATCTCTTTCATCCCACTTCTCCACAAGAACAAGCCTGGCGCTCTAGAAAACTAAAAAACCTTCCTCATTCAGGAGATGGTTACTGGTATCTTTCTAGAAAAAATGATTGGGTAGCTTATCTCGTGAACATACCTTCTCCAGGAAACTACAAACTATGGCTCAAAGATCTAAATGACCACAAACATCCCTATGGGGCCAGAAGTCTTCTCCTTTCTATGGATGGAGAAATAATAGGTACTTTTCCTGAAAATTCAAATCCTCAGAAAAAAATCTGGGGATGGCATAAGCTTACTTCCCTTTATTTAAGCAAAGGACAACACATTTTAATCCTTAAAAAAGCTAAGACCACTTCTGCTGCTGCAGTAATAAATGCTATCTACTTCACTTTAGGAGAGGAGGTTCCAACCCAATAAACTTAAAACTAGAATAAGCTTTATCTAAATTACACTTGAATTTACTTTCTATTATCAAATTGACAGGAGTGTTTTATATTTACTCCTTTTTCTATAAAAACGACATTCTCTGCTATATTTGTAGATAAGTCAGCAATCCTTTCAAATCTCCTGGATATGTTCATGCACTCAACAGACCTTTCTATAGCTGGAGACTCTTTTAACATTAAGTTAATAATGGTCTTAAAAATATAAGAATTTAATTCATCAACCTCATTATCCATACGACAAATATAAAGAGAAAGCTCTGAATTAAGATTGGTAAAAGCCAAATAGCTCTCTTTTAACATCTCTCTAGCTTTGGTTCCCAGTTGATAAATATTATCGTAAAAAGAAAGAGGCGGCCTGGTACTCAAAAAAATAACAGACTGAGCTATATTTACAGCCTCATCTCCTACTCTTTCTAAATCCGAGCAACTGCGCATACAACCTAAAATAAAGCGCAAATCCTTGGCTACAGGCCCCTCCAGGGCCAAAAGTTTTAAAGCAAGTTCATCAATTTCCACTTCTTGTTTATTTACAATTATGTCATTATCTATAACTTCCTGACATAAATCAGCATCCATATTTTTTAAGCCCAAGATAGCTTTATCTACTGCTTCAATAACCTGAGAAAACATATTCAACATTTTTAATTTCAATTCTTCTATTTCTTTAACCAAAATCTTAGACATTTTTTACTCCTTTTAGCCAAATCTTCCTGTGATATATTCCTCGGTTTGTTTTTTATCCGGCCTAGTAAAAATCTTATCCGTAGTATTTACTTCTATAAGCTTACCCATATAAAAAAAGGCTGTATAGTCAGAAACTCTTGCTGCCTGTTGCATGTTGTGAGTAACAATGACAATGGTAAACTTGTCTTTTAATTCAAAGACAAGATCTTCTATCTTTTGGGTAGCAATGGGGTCCAGGGCTGAAGCAGGTTCGTCCATCAATAAAACTTCTGGCTCTACAGCAATGGCTCTAGCAATACACAATCTTTGCTGTTGCCCTCCAGATAAACCCATGGCTGAATCCTTTAACCTATCCTTTACCTCGTTCCATAAGGCAGCCATTTTAAGACTTTCTTCTACTCTATGGGCAATAAATTCTTTGTCCTTAACTCCATTTACCTTTAAACCAAAGGCTACATTTTCAAAAATAGACTTGGGAAAAGGATTGGGTTTTTGAAAAACCATGCCCACTCTTCGCCTAAGCTCCACCACATCCACTCCAGGCGCATAAATATCTTCCCCATCCAGGGTCAATTTGCCTTCTACCCTGCTTCCTTCAATTAAATCATTCATTCTATTTAAACAGCGTAAAAAGGTACTTTTCCCACAACCTGAAGGGCCTATTAAGGCTGTAACCTTATTTTCCAGCATATCCAGGGAAATATTTTTTAAAGCTTGAAATTCGCCATAATAAAAATTTAAATTCTGAGCCTTAATTTTTACTTTCTCCATTTTTATCTTCTTCTCTCCTTTTAGGTAAAGTAAACCAAAAAGCACATCCTCTATTATTTTTTACAGGACTTTCCAGCCAAATCCTTCCTCCCAATTTATTTATAATATGTTTACAAATAGCCAGCCCCAAACCACTGCCTTTGGGTTTTACTTCCACCTTTTCTCCTCGATAAAACCTTTCAAATATCCGCTTTTGTTCATCTGGAGGAATGCCAGGGCCATCATCAATCACGCCAATTTTAAATTCCAGAGGAGTTTCCTCTGCTACAATTTTTAATTCCCCTTTTGTTTCTAAACCATACTTCAAGGCATTATCTATGAGATTTTGAAGTACATGATATATTGCCTTATTATTAGCCAGAACCAGGGGGAAATTCTGGGCTATTTCTTTTTTAAACTTAACTTTTTTAGCTTCAATTCTTACCTTAAATTCCTGCAATAGTCTATCAATCAAAGAATGTACATCTACAGGTTCCATATCTATTATTTCTTTTTCTGTTTCCAGCTTAGATAATTGTAAAATATCATCTAGTAAATTACTCATTTGCTCACTATTACGCTTTACTACCTCTAGAATCTCCTTTCCTCTATTTTTTAAGATATCCTCATTATTAAGTAATGTCTCTATATAACCTTTAATACTGGTTAAAGGAGTTCTCATTTCATGAGAAGCATTGGTAAAAAAATCTCTTTTTATCTTTTCCAGTTTGAGTATTTCACTTATATTATAAAAAACAAGAATATAAAACTTATCTCTTCTAAATTCAAAAGGAATAATCTTGACCTCAAAAAACTCCTTTTCCATTTCCGTACGAAAAGATACCACCTCTATACAGTCTTTAGAAAGAATATCTTCTACCTTATTTTGTAAACTCTTATTTAAAACAACCTCCAGGAAACTCTTTCCTTCAACCTCTTCTCTCTTTACCATTTCTCTAAAGGACTTATTGGACCTTACTAAATTCATATGTTTATCTATAACTACAACTCCTTCCTGAATGTTGTTTAAAACATTTTCCAGCTCTCTTTTTTGACTTTCTATCAATTCAATCTTTTCTGAAAGATTATTAGCCATATTGTTTAAAGCTTGCACCAGATAAGAAAATTCACTTATATCACTAACAAACTTAGACCTTTTCCCTTCACTAAAATCCTTAGCTGCCAAAGAAAGGGAATAAATCCTTTTAGAAATTTTTCTGGAAAATAATATGGAAATAACTAAGGAAAGCAAGAAAGAAATACAGATTAAAAACCAGGCCACTTGTTCAATGGATTGAACAACTCTTTGTAATTGTGAATAAGGCCTGGCCATACGTAAATATCCTTTGAAAGGCCCAATGGATTGCCTGGATGCAATATAAATAAAATAGGTATCAATGGTATCACTATAGCGTATGGAAACTCCATACTTACTTTTTCTAGCTTCAATTAACTCCGGTCTATTGTAATGATTGTCTAAATATTTAATTTTACTTAAATCAAGATAAGAATCACTTATCACCACTCCCTTTTCATCTATAAAGGTAAACCTGGAAGAAAAAAGTTTACTGAGTTTTTTCAAAACTGAATCCAGGCTAGAAATGTCTAAAATATTACTAGATCTTAAAAACTCTATACTAATCAAATATTCCTTTTTTATATCAGCTATGCTTTCTTCTTTTAATTTTGATTCTACTTTATAAGAAAAATAAGCCAATGGTATTAAAGAAGATAATAAAGAAACCAAAAATAAAACTAAAAAAATAATTCTCTTCAAACTATTCATCTTTTATCCTTAATCTATACCCAGTACCTCTTACGGTCTCAATTATGCTGGAATAAGCACCAAGTTTAACCCTAAGCCTTCTAATATGCGTATCTACAGTTCTGGCATAGCCATCAAATTCATATCCCCACACTTTATCCAAAAGATATTCTCTGGATAAAACTGTATTTTTATTTTGTATGAACTCCTTTAATAATTTGAATTCAGTAGAAGTTAAATTTATTTCCTTATTTTGAATAATAAGAGTCATGGCCTTTAAATCTAAAGACATATCCTTATAGGTCCATACCTCTGTTATCTCTTGTTTATCTGCATATCTTCTCAAAATAGCTTTAATCCGCAAAATAAGCTCTCGTACACTAAAGGGTTTTACCACATAATCATCTGCACCCAGTTCAAATCCCACCACTTTATCCACTTCTTCTCCCTTGGCCGTAAGCATCAAAATGGGAATATGCTTGGTTTTGGAATTCTGCTTTAATTTTTTACAAACTTCCAGCCCACCCATCTTGGGCAGCATAAGGTCTAGAATGATAAGCAAAGGCTGTTCTCTTTCTGCCTTTTCATACCCCTCCAGACCATCTAAGGCATATAGTGGCTTAAAATTTTCAATCTCTAAATTAAGTCCAATGAGATTGGCAATATCAGGCTCATCTTCCACAATCAAAATTTTTCCCTTTTCCATAACCCCTTTTCCTCAAACAAGTTCTGCCTTTACTAGAAAAGAAATGTTACATTTTTGTTACTTTTAACTGACAATATTAAAACTTTGCTAAAAAAAATATACCCAAAGTTCAACCAATTGTAACTTATTTTTCATGTTTGACCTTTAACTCCTTTATAACTTTTTTAAGGAGGTGAAAAACAGATGCGAAAAGTAAACCTATTTCTCCTACCTGTGTTTATTTTTCTTTGCTTAGGAACGGCTATGGCTGCCAATTCAGCTAAATATGTATTTTTGTTCATTGGAGATGGAATGGGTATTCCTCAGAGAATGGCTGCCAGGGAATTTGCCCAGGGCAAGTTGATGGTGGACAGGTTTCCAGCCCAGGGTATTACCACTACCTCTGCGGCTAATCGCTTTATCACAGGTTCAGCAGCAGCGGCTACAGCCATAGCTAGCGGCTATAAAACCAATATTGGGTTTATAGGTCTCCTACCTGATGGAAACAAAGTTCCCACTTTAGCTGAGCTGGCCAAAAAACGCGGACAAAAAGTAGGAATAATCTCTTCTGTATCCATAGACCACGCTACTCCAGCAGGTTTTTATGCCCATGTACCTCAAAGAAGCATGTATTATGAAATTGAACTCCAATTGGCAGAGAGTGGATTTGATTTTTTTGGGGGCGGAGGATTTAAGGATCCAGAACATAAAAAGAAGAATGGTCCCAGATATGTGGGCAATGCTTATACTTACGCTCAAAAACAAGGATATAAAATAGTTAAGAGCAAAAAAGAGTTTTTAGCTTTAACACCCAAAAATAACCCTAAAATTTTAGCAATAAATCCCAATTTGCCTGATAGCAAAGCCCTTCCCTATGCCATTGATCGCACTCAGGAGGATATTTCTCTGGCTGAATTTACAGAAAAGGCTATTGAACTTCTGGATAATCCCAGAGGATTTTTTATCATGGTGGAAGGCGGGAAAATAGACTGGGCCTGCCATGCCAATGATGCCACCACAGCCATAAAAGATACTCTCGCTTTTGACCGGGCTATAAGCAAGGCCTTTGCCTTTTATGAACAACATCCTCAAGAAACCCTAATCGTAGTCACTGGAGATCACGAATGCGGAGGAATGACCCTGGGTTTTGCAGGAACCAAGTATGAGACCTATTTTCAACTACTGGGAAGACAAAAAATCTCTTTTAAAAAATTTTCAGACCAGATAGTGCCTCTATTTAAAGAAAAAAACTATTCTTTTGAGCAGATAAAACCTTTTATTACTGAATATTTTGGTCTAAAATTTAAGGGCAATCCCCAACAGGATTTGCTGGTACTATTACCAGAAGAAGTCAACTTTTTGAAACAAGCCTATCTTAAAACTCTAAATCCTGAAACTTCTAAAAGTAAAAAAGAATACATTCTCTACGGAAACTATGATCCTCTTACCGTAAGTATAACTCACCTGTTAAATCAAAAAGCAGGCATAGGCTGGACCTCCTACAAGCATACAGGAGTGCCTGTATCTACAGCAGCTATTGGTGTTTCTGCCCATCTTTTTAATGGCAGCTATGACAATACTCATATTGCTAAAAAAATAGCTCAAGCCATGGGGTTGGAAAATTTTGCAACCCCTTCTACTAAACAGATATTTAGTTATGCTAACTAACCCTATCCCCCTCCTTTTAGGGAGCCGTGTCCTTAACGGCTCCCTAAAAAAAGAACTCATCTTTATTTTTATTCTTACTCTATTTTCTTTTATTTTAGTTTTTCTTCCCAATTCATTTACCTTTGCTCCCGGTCAAAGTTTACGCTGTAAAGCTCAGGTGCTAGCAGTGGATAATTCTTTAATTCAAAATTTTGGTTTAATAAAAACAGGAGAACAATTATTAACTTTAAAAATACTAAATGGAAAATTTAAAGGTAAAATTATTAAAAGTAATAATATTCTTTTAGGGCATTTAGATAAAGATAAAATTTTTGAGAAAAACGACAATGTTCTCCTGGTGCTTAGTTTAAATCCCACAGGAGAAATAGTTTATGCCAATCCTCAAGATTATTATAGATTAGACCTGGAGCTTTTGTTTTTGGTTATTTTCAGTTTAATACTTATCTTATTTGCTGGTTTTACAGGGATAAAGGCCCTCTTATCTTTTATATTTTCTGCTCTTTGCATCTGGAAAATACTTATCCCAGGACTCTTAAAAGGAGTAAACCCCATTCTAATTACCTTTTTTATTACCAGTTTTCTTACCGCAATCATTATTTTTCTTGTGGCAGGCTTTAATAAAAAAGGGCTTACAGCCTTTTTAGGTAGTATGTTTGGAATAGGAATTACAGCTCTTTTATCCATTTATCTTACCCAAAAAGCCCACTTAAACGGAGCTGTCCTTCCCTTTGCAGAAACTCTTCTTTATTCTGGATTTGCCCACCTTAATCTAAGCCAGATTTTTATTGGGGCCATTTTTCTTTCCTGTTCTGGAGCTGCTATGGATTTGGCCATGGATATTGCAGCCAGCCTACAGGAGTTAAAAAACAAAAATCCTTTACTTTCCTGTAAGGAGCTTATTTTGTCTGGAATAAATGTTGGTAAATCAGTAGTAGGTACAATGACTACTACTTTACTTTTAGCCTATTCTGGAGGATATATTACCTTACTTATGACCTTTATGGCTCAAAAAACTCCCTGGATAAATATCTTTAACTTGGTTTATGTAAGTTCAGAGTTTTTTAAAACCATATTGGGAAGCATAGGATTGGTGCTGGTAGCTCCCTTTACCGCTTTAGTGGGAGGAGTTATTTTTACTAAAAAAATTTACTTAGTAAAATTAAAAAAATAATCAATTTATCTAAAATCCCAAAACTTATCTAATAAAGAAAAAAGATATTTTTCTAAGATTTTAGCATTTTCCTCACTTTCAGCAAGCATACTTTCTGTATCTTGCACATAAGTTCCACTTAGCTGTAAATCTTCTCCACAATTAGCAACTAGATTTTCCACCTCTTTTCTTCCTACTTCCAGGTGAAACTGCAGGCCCAGTCCATTGGGAGGGAAGAAAAAAGCCTGATTAAGACAAGCTTCACTTTTGGCCAGCCTCAAAGAACCCTTAGGTAAATCAAAGGTATCTCCATGCCATTGAAATACTTTTAACTTTTGAGGAAAATCAACAGTTAAAGGACAGTTAAGGACTTCTATAGGCCACCAGCCTATTTCTTTATATTTATTGGGATATACTTTAGCCTTAAGGCTTGCTGCTATTATTTGGGCGCCCAGACAAATACCTAAGACCTTTCTCCCCTCTTTTAAGGCCCTGGCCACAAAATCTATTTCTGTACTTAACCAGGGATATTGCAGGCTATCATATACTCCCATGGGACCACCCATAAGAATAAGGAAATCAAAATCCAAATCTGAAGGAGGCACTTCTCCCTGGTAAAACCTGGTATAACTAAGAGAGCTTATCTTTTTGATGTATAACCACTTCTCAATTAGCCCTATGTCCTCAAAGGACACATGTTGAAAAACCTGTACTTTCACTAATAAGCCTCACCAATCTGCTTTAATTTGCCAAGCAAGTCTTCTTTACTATAAGCTAGTACCCTGATCATAGGTTCTTTGCCCTTTTCTCCCGGGTCAGCAATAAATTCAATTTTTTGCCCCTTATTTTCAGCAAATACCTTGGCTACTCCCCACTCCAGGGTAGAGCCTTCTTTTTCCTTTACTTCTTTGGGCTCATCCTCACGATTAAAAGTAAAAACAGGATATCCAATTTTTCTAATAGCCTCTAAAATCCTGGGAGAATAGCGAATATTGGCAGCCAAAACTATCCTGGGATCGTATTGGGCAGCAGTAAGAACCACTCTGGCCATATGAGAAGATACCCCAAATAAGACTTCACCCCAGAGCAACCTGCCTTCTTTATCTACACTGATTCTTCCCTCAAAACCAGCCACATCCTCTTTATCCTGGGCATAAGGAATGAGCCTTACCATGTTCATTCTCACTTCTGGAACCAGAAAACCAAGCTTTTCAGTCAAAAGCTTTTTCTTTAGCCACCATAGATCTTCCAAGGCTCTATAGCGGTTAACCTCTTGATAGGTTTTAGCCAAATGATTTACTGGACCTGCACCTTTTCCTAGAGCATAGGCATTTTTAAGGGAAAAAAGTAAAAACTCCCTGGCCTTAGCCACACTAAGGGGAATATCCATCCCTTTAGCTAAAAAAGTAGCTATAGCTGCAGAAAGGGTACAGCCTGTACCATGATTGTTAGAAGTAAAAACCTTTGGGCTTTTAAATTCTATGGTTTTGCCCTCAGGAAAGGCCAAAATATCCACCACTTCCTGTCCATCCTCTGGAAAAAAGTGCCCACCCTTTAACAAAATAGCCTGACAACCCAGGGCAAACAGAGATTTTAAGCAGGCTGGAATATCCTTTCTACTTTCAAGCTTTACTCCACTTAAAAGCTCTGCCTCAGGGATATTGGGCGTTAGCAGGGTGGCCAAAGGCAAGATTTCTTTTTTCAATACCTCTATTGCCTTATCTTGAAGCAATTTATGTCCACTTTGACTCACACAAACAGGATCTACCACCAGAGGAACTGACATTTTTTTTAAAAGGGGAGCTAGCTTAAGGATAATCTCTGCATTAAAAAGCATCCCTGTTTTAACAGCCTGAACTTCCAGATCTTCTCTTACCACTTCCAATTGTTTGGCTACAAAACTGGCTGGAGGAGCTTCAATGGCAAAAACTCCACAGGTATTTTGAGCAGTGAGTGCAGTAATCACAGAAGCACCATATCCACCCAAAAGCGTAATGGTTTTTAAATCTGCCTGAATCCCTGCTCCTCCGCTCGAGTCAGAGCCAGCTATGGTTAACACCACCGGGATTTCTGGTCTGTAGGTATTGTCCAACAAAACTTTCATCTCCTATTTTTCGCTTAATTTAGCTTCTATTTTAGCCCAGGAATCTTTTAAAGTAACTGTGCGGTTTAAAACCAGAGACTCAGAAGTAGAGTCCCTGTCCACACAAAAATAACCCACACGCTCAAGCTGAAAAACATCCCCAGGCTTTAAGCCATAAAGAGCAGGCTCTACCAAGGCCTCCACTTCTTTTAAACTTTCTGGATTTAAAAGTTCTTTAAAACTTTTTCCTTTTTTTTCTTCTAAAGCAGGATTTTCTACTAAAAATAACCTGTCATAAAGCCTTACTTTTGCCTTTTTGGCCTTTCTGGCATCTACCCAGTGTAAAGTGCCTTTTACCTTTCTACCATCAGGAGTATACCCCCCTCTACTCTCTGGGTCATAAGTACACCTAAGCTCTACAATATTCCCCTGCTCATCTTTAACCACTTCTTCACAAGTAATATAATAAGCATAACGCAACCGCACTTCCTTACCAGGAGCTAAACGGAAAAACTTTCTGGGAGGATCTTCTCGAAAATCGCTTTTTTCTATATAAATTTCTCTACTAAAAGGAATTTTGCGCTTACCTGCACTGGGATCTTCTGGGTTGTTGATGGCCTCCAGCTCTTCTTCCTGCTCCTCTGGATAATTGACAATCACCACTTTTAAAGGCTCTAAAACTCCCATAAACCTTAAGGCCCTTTTATTTAAATCCTCACGCACGCAATGCTCCAAAAGGGAATAATCTACCAGATTGTCACTCTTGGCAATGCCTATACGCTCACAAAAGTCCTTAATCGCTTCTGGAGTATAACCCCTTCTGCGCATTCCAGAAATAGTAGGCATTCTGGGGTCATCCCAGCCAGAAACATAACCCTCCTGTACCAGAAGATTTAACTTGCGTTTACTCATCACTGTATAGGAAAGGTTAAGCCTGGCAAATTCAATTTGTTGGGGATGACAGGGAGTATTCAACTCATCTAAAAACCAATCATAAAGAGGTCTATGATCTTCAAATTCCAGAGTACAAAGGGAATGCGTGATTCCTTCTATGGCATCAGAAAGGCAATGAGCAAAGTCATAAGTGGGATAAATACACCATTTATCTCCAGTTCGATGATGTCTAATCTTTTTAATTCTATAAATAACAGGATCACGCATATTTAGATTGGGAGAAGACATATCTATTTTTGCCCTTAAAACACATTCACCCTCTTCAAATTCTCCATTTTTCATTTTTTCAAAAAGCTCAAGGTTCTCTTCTACACTTCTATTACGATAGGGGCTTTCTTTTCCTGGTTCAGTCAAAGTACCTCTATATTCTCTAATTTCCTCTGGAGAAAGCTGGCAAACATAGGCTTTTCCTTTTTTAATTAATTCCAGAGCATAGTTATAAAATTTTTCAAAATAGTCTGAAGCAAAATATAGATGCCCTCCCCAATCAAAACCCAGCCATTTTACATCTTCTTTAATGGATTCTACATACTCAGGACTTTCTTTTTCAGGATTGGTATCATCAAAACGCAAATGACACCTTCCTTGATATTCTTCAGCCAGACCAAAATTAAGACAAATGGACTTGGCATGCCCAATATGTAAATAACCATTGGGTTCTGGAGGAAAACGAGTAATAATCGTTTTGTGCTTACCATCAGCCAGATCTTTCTCAATGATTTGCTTAATGAAATTGCTCTTTTTTTCTAACATGTTTACCTATCCTCATCTTTAATGTGGTTGTTAACATAAAAGAATATTCTAAATAATAGCTACCAAAACCTCAAGAAATTCTAATCAACTTTTAAAAGCCACAACACTACCATTAAAAAAAGTCTTAATTCTTCCCTTTTCTAACACTAGGAGTTCACCCTTTGGACCCAGTCCAGTCAAAATACCTTCTGCTCTGGTTTCTCCATCCTCAATCACCACTTTCCTGC
The DNA here is from genome assembly GCF_055126295.1 of Desulfonauticus sp. Taxonomy (NCBI): domain Bacteria; kingdom Pseudomonadati; phylum Thermodesulfobacteriota; class Desulfovibrionia; order Desulfovibrionales; family Desulfonauticaceae; genus Desulfonauticus; species Desulfonauticus sp. The sequence continues at coordinate 29,633 of NZ_JBSRHE010000002.1, forward strand.
CTTGAAAGGCCAAAACCTGATTAATCCTATCTATTAACACCTGAGAATCTTCAAAAAAATAGGTTGAAGCCAAGTTAAGCAAATGTTGTTTTAATTTCAGCCAGAATTCCAGCACATCCACCTCTGGCAATTCCAAGCTCCCTGCTGGAAAAATCCTCTCTTCCAGTTGGGGAGCCTGCTTAAGATTTAAACCAATTCCTGCTAATAACTTATCCTTTCTTTCTTCTAATAAAATTCCACCAACCTTTTTCTCTTTATAAATCAAATCATTGGGCCACTTTAAGCTTAGGAAAAAGCCCATATTAGCCAAACTTTGCTGGACTAAAAAACCCAAAAATAAGGAACTCAGCTGCTCCCATTTTCTCAGTGCAGAAAAGAGAATAGAAACATAGAGATTGCCTGGAGGGGAAACCCACTTCCGTCTCCACTGCCCTCGTCCAGCAAATTGTCTTAAGGCCAAAACAGAATCCAGTTCTTTTAACTCGCCTTTGCCTAAAAGATGCCAGCCCACTTCCATGGTTGACGAACACTCTTGAAAAACATAAATCCTTTGCCCGGTAGAAAGTTTTTTTATCTTGTCTGCCACTAAATTATCCATAAAAGTTACTTAACTTGCTTGCTTTCAAGAGTAAACCCTAAAATGTTAAACTCAGAAAATCTAAAAAACAAACTCTTAAAAATAAACAACAAAGGCTATAAAGCCTACAAAGAAATAGAAGGTGAATATAAATTTTCCAATTTTTATCTTTATATTGACCAGGCACAAAGCGACCCTTTTGCTCCACCTTCTAAAATAAGAATAAAAGTAAATCAAGAAGTATCCAGCTTACCTTATCATTTATTTTCCAATCCAATTCGTAAAATTGCCTTAGAAGACTATCTACACCGAAAACTTTACAATTCAAGTTTAAAATTATCCACTAAAAGTGGAAGTGGAAAAAGTGGTATTATTTTAGTAGATAAATGCTGTCAGGAAGTTTTACCCAGAAGCGTAATAAAAGTAGAGGAAAAGTTTGTAGAAGCCAGAATATATGTAGGTCTTCCAGCCAAAGGAAGAACAATACTTGCAGCTAAAGCTATAGAAATATTTTTTGAACTTATTCCCAGATTAGTAAATAACACCCTAATTTTTAAAAACCTGGATTCCAAAAAAATTCAACACCATATTGAATGCATAGAAGATCAAGAGTGGTTACGCAACAATTTAGATAAATTGGGCTTGGTCGCTTTTATTGCCAATGGCGCTATTTTACCCAGAGAAAGTGGGGTCAGTGAAAAGCCTTTAACCCAAGGTGCCCTTCCCTTTCTTGCTCCACCTTCTTTGGAAATAGAAGTTGAGCTTCCCAACCAGGGCAAAATAAAAGGGTTAGGAATAAAAAAGGGCATCACTTTAATTACAGGTGGAGGATTTCATGGTAAAAGTACCCTTCTCAAGGCCCTGGAACGAGGAATATATAATCATATCCCAGGAGATGGCAGAGAAGGAGTAGTAACATTAGAAAGTGCGGTAAAGATACGGGCTGAAGATGGGCGCTTCATTGCCAGTACTGATATCTCCCCTTTTATCTCCAACCTTCCTTTTAACCTAGATACCCAAAAATTTTCCACCCCCAATGCCAGTGGCAGTACTTCTCAAGCAGCAAATATTATTGAAGCCCTGGAAAGTAAAAGTAAGCTTTTGCTCCTAGACGAAGATACCTGTGCTACCAATTTTATGATTAGAGATAAACGCATGCAAACTCTAATTCACAAAGAAGATGAACCCATAACCCCCTTTATAGATAGGGTTAAGGAATTATACACTAGTTTTGGAGTATCCACTATCCTGGTCCTGGGAGGGTGTGGAGATTATCTAGAGGTAGCTGATACAGTAATAATGATGAAAAATTATAAACCCTTAGATGTTACTTTGCCCGCCAAAAAAATAATTAAAGAAATACCTTTAACTCGAGAAAAAGAAACTATAAAAGACTTTACTCAATTGAAGTTAAGAAAAATAAACAAATTTTCTTTTCCTTTAATAAAAAAAATAAAAGTAAAAGACAAGTACCATATTTTAGTAGATAGAGAATTATTAGACCTAAGTTTTTTAGAACAACTTGCCTGTCAAGAACAAACTCAAGTAATAGCTTTAATCTTAAAACGCTTAAGTTCTTCTGTAAAAAAAGAAATGACACTTCTGCAAGCAGTGGAAGAAATATTTAAAGACTTAGAAAAAAAGGGATTAGACAGCCTATCTCCCTATTTTCCCAGGCATCCAGGGAGCCTGGCTCTTCCCAGGCTGCAAGAAGTAATGGGCGCAATCAACAGATACAGAAAACTAAAAATATTCTAAGCCCTTTCTGCTTTATCACTTCCCCTTATACCTTACTTTCTCGCAATATTTTTCTTAAAAAAACAAAATAACCTGTTTACAAACTATTTTTTTTTACCTAAGCATAATTTTAAAAAATAGCTTTTATAACTTATAGCTATTTAATATGTTTATAAAAAAGTATGGGCAAATATTTTAAAAACTCAAACCCAAAACTTAAGGAGGAGAAGATGAAAAATTATTTGTTTTTTGAAGAAATGTTGGTACCCAAACTCATCACTATTATCTACTGGATATTGTTGGTTATAGTTGTTATTGGAGGGATAGGTTCTATGTTTGCCGGATATGGTGGATTTACTTTTGGCAAGTTTCTTATGGGCCTGCTTACCATAGTGCTGGGGGCTGTAGGAGTTAGAATCTGGTGCGAACTCATCATTGTCATCTTTAAAATCTACGAAAACACTAAAAAGATTGCTGACAGTAAAAACTAGTTGTAAAAGAAAAAAGCGGATAGAATGTTCTATCCGCTTTTTAAATCATACAATTATCTCACCCAGTTATTTATTTTTTAACCAGGCCATCATACTTCTTAAGGTATCTCCTACCTGTTCAATTTGATGCTCATGCATTTTTCTCCTCAGAGCCATAAACGCAGGAGTACCAGCTTTATTTTCTAAAATCCACTCTCTAGCAAACTCTCCATTTTGAATTTCAGCTAAAATTTTCTTCATTTCTGCTTTTACCTGCTCGTTAATTACCCTGGGGCCTCTGGTATAATCTCCATACTCAGCAGTATCAGAGATGGAGTAGTGCATCTTTTTAAACCCACCTTCGTACAAAAGGTCTACAATTAATTTTAATTCATGCATACATTCAAAAAAGGCAATCTCAGGCTGATAACCCGCTTCTACCAGGGTTTCAAAACCAGCCCGAATAAGAGCACTTACTCCTCCACAGAGCACAGCTTGTTCACCAAAAAGATCAGTCTCAGTTTCTTCAGCAAAAGTAGTCTCAATTACTCCAGACCTGGTAGCTCCAATGCCCTTGGCATAAGCCAGAGCATACTTGAGAGCAGAGCCACTATAGTCCTGGTGTACAGCGACCAAAGCAGGAACTCCTCCTCCCTTGACATATTCTCTTCTTACCAGATGCCCAGGACCTTTGGGGGCAACCATAACCACATCCACATCTTTGGGAGGAACAATCTGGTTGTAATGAATATTAAAACCATGACTAAAAACCAATACCTTGCCAGCTGTTAGATTGGGCAAAACCTCTTCTTCATAAACCAAAGGTTGATACTGGTCCTGAACCAGAATTTGAATAACATCAGCTTTGGCTGCAGCTTCACTGGCACTAATAGGTTCAAAACCATCTTCCTTGGCTTTGAGATAGTTAGCACCGCCAGGCCTTTGCCCCACAATGACATTGACTCCAGAATCTCGCAAGTTTTGAGCATGGGCATGCCCCTGGCTACCATACCCTATAATGGCAACAACCTTGTCTGCTAAAAGACTCAAATCTGCATCCTGTTCATAATAAATCTTCATCTCATCTCCCTCTTTATTTAATCTATTTGCATGGAACGGCGCAAGGCTACTGTTCCAGAACGAGCAAACTCTTTTATACCAAACCGCTGTAAAAGATTAATTATGGCTTTAATCTTATTTTGATCTCCAGTAATCTCCAATGTCAAATCACTTGGACTAACATCTACCACCTTACACCGAAAAATATCAGCAATCCTTAGAACTTCCGCTCTTTTTTCATCTTCTGCATTCACCTTAATCAGAACCATTTCTCGCTCTACAGCCTGTTCATAGGTCAAGTCCACCACCTTAATAACAGTAATCAACTTGCGTAACTGTTTTACTATTTGCTCTACAATCTGTTCATCACCTCTGGTGGTAATGGTCATCAAAGAAATGTCTGGTTCCAGAGTAGGCCCCACATTTAAAGACTCAATATTAAAGCCTCTACCACTAAAAAGCCCTGCTACTCTGGAAAGTACTCCTGGTTCGTTTTCCACTAGTACAGATAATACATGTCGCACCTTAAGGCCCTCCTCTTATACCAATAACATTTCGGTTAAAGATGCTCCTGCTGGTACCATAGGATAAACATTTTCCTCTGGTTCAACCCAAACATCAATAACTGTGGGTTTCTTTATTTTAAGGGCCTCTTCCAAAACTGGCCTTACTTCCTGGGGCTTGATAATACGAAAACCTTCTGCCCCATAAGCCTTAGCCAGAGCCACAAAATCAGGGTTCTTATGCAAACAGGTGGCACAATAGTTTTTATCATAAAAAAGCTCTTGCCACTGTCTTACCATCCCCAAATAACCATTATTTAAAATCAAAATCTTAACTGGCAAATCATAACTTACAGCTGTAGCCAGTTCCTGGATATTCATTTGAATGGAGCCATCACCAGCAATATCCACTACCAATCTCTCTGGATGGGCTAACTGCGCACCAATGGCTGCTGGAAAGCCATACCCCATAGTTCCTAAGCCCCCTGAAGAAATAAAGGAGCGAGGATACTTATAGTGATAAAATTGCGCTGCCCACATCTGGTTTTGCCCCACTTCTGTGGTAATAATGGCTTCTCCCTGCGTGAGTTCATACAAGGTTTCCACCACAAATTGGGGTTTTACCTTTGTCTCGCTTTGCTCATAGCGCAAGGGATGGGATTCTTTCCATTCTGTAATCTTATCCAACCAGTCTCTATGTTCCTGTTCCCAATTGATATCCATTTCTTCCAATTCTTGCAGAAGAGCCTCTAAAGCCAGCTTACAATCAGCTACAATGGGAATATCCACCTGGACATTTTTTCGAATAGAAGTGGGGTCAATATCAATGTGAATAATCTTAGCCCTGGGAGCAAAGGTAGAGACTTTGCCTGTAACCCGGTCATCAAAACGAGCGCCCACAGAAATAAGCACATCTGAATTATTGACCGCCATATTGGCTGCATAGGTTCCATGCATTCCCAGCATTCCCAACCAGAGTTCATCAGGAGCAGGAAAGGCACCCAGTCCCATCAAGGTGGTGGTTACAGGAATTTTAAACTTGCGAGCCAAAAGAGTTAAAATATCATGGGCCCCAGAAGAAATAATCCCACCGCCACCATAAATAAGTGGCCTAGAACCTTTGGCTATAAGACGAGCAGCCTTTTTTATTTGTTTTTTATTGGGCTCATAGTGAGGATTGTAACTACGCAAAGAAATTTTTTCTGGATAAGAAAACGCTGTCTTTGCTTGCATCACATCCTTGGGCAAATCCACCACAACAGGCCCAGGTCTACCTGTACTGGCTATATAAAAAGCCTTTTTTACTATAAAAGCCAGGTCCTTTACATCCTTGACCAAAAAATTATGCTTGGTACAGGGTCTGGTAATACCTACGATATCCACTTCCTGAAAGGCATCATTGCCAATAAGCGCAGTAGGTACCTGGCCAGTAAAGACCACCAGAGGCACAGAATCCATATAGGCAGTGGCAATGCCAGTAACCGTATTGGTAGCTCCAGGACCAGAAGTAACTAAACATACGCCAACTTTTCCTGTAGAGCGAGCATAGCCATCAGCTGCATGCACTGCTCCCTGCTCATGGCGAACCAATATATGCCTAAAAGGATAATTGGGTAAATGGTGATAAATATCAATAACTGCTCCCCCTGGAAAACCAAAAATATGGGAGACGCCTTCTTTCTTTAAACACTCCAGTAATATCTGAGCTCCGGTGAGCTCCATCTTATTTCTCCTCCATTTCTTTATACTTATTCAACAAAGCAAGTAATTTGGTTTTTCCTGCCAACTTTAACTTTTTCAATTCCTTGACTTCCAGTTCTTCTTCTGGAGTCAAGTAGGGTTTGCTCTCAAACTTTTCTAGCTTTTTTTCATACTCTACATGATCTTCCCATAGAGCCTTTAATTCAGGATCTTCTTCACTATATTTAGCAATTAATTCCAATTCATATTGTTCCATGTTTACCTCCTACAATAAATTTAATAGTTTTTGCCAATTAACTTCTTCTGCTTTTATCCAAATCAATTTTTCCCTACTGGTTTCTCCTTGCACCAGTTTTAACGCACTTTTTTTTACTCCCAAAGACTTACTTAAAAATTCTAGTAAACACTCATTGGCCTTGTTCTCTACAGGAGGAGCATTAACTCGAATTTTTAACTTTCCTTCTACAACTCCACTAATTTCTGTTTTCTTGGCCTTGGGTTGCGCCCAAACACTTAAATACCAGCCACCTTTACTAGCTTTGCGTACGAATTCAGGAATCATTTTACTATAAACTTTACTTTTTCCTCTATAGTATCAAAACTATCATCTTCACCAAGTTTATCCAAAAGTTTTAAGTGCCCTTCAATAAGAGATCTTAGCTCTACTTCAAATCTATTTTTTTGCCTCTTTAATTCTGTAATATCGGCATGAATCTGGGATAATCTTTTATGAGCTTTGTTTAATATCTCTTCAGCTTTATTTTGAGCTTCTTCTATAATATTTTTAGCCTGTTTATGAGCATTGGCTTTAACATCCTCTACCATCTTTTGAGTGGTAATAAGAGTATTTTGCAGTATCTTTTCTCTTCCTTTATAATCAGATACACTTTTTTCTAATTCATCTATTTTAGACTTTAATACAGCATTTTCCTCTGTTAATTTCCCTATTTGCTCAGCAAGTTCTTGTAATAAAAAATCTACTTCTTCTTTTTTATACCCAAAGATAGATTTACTAAATTTATGATGGAGTATATCTACTTTACTTTTAGACATAACCTACTCCTAAGTTAAAGACATGGATAATTGAAACAAAGATTTTACCAGAAATACCTTTAAAAACTGAATTACTAATAAAACCACAACCGGGGAAAGGTCTAGCCCTCCAATATAGGTAAAGGGCAACCACTTTCTTACCCTGTAAAAAACAGGTTCAGTCAAGCTATGCAAAATGCGCACAATGGGGTTATAAGGGTCTGGATTTACCCAGGAAAGTAGCGCAGAAATAATCACCACCCAAAAATATAAGGTCAACAAGGTATCAATAACACTAGCTAAAGCTTGTAGTAAATTACTTAGGATAAACATCTTTAACTCCCTTTTAACAAATTTTTTTTCTTTTTAAAAGCAAAAATTGGCGCAGAGAATAAAAATCAGGAATTAACATTTCAGCTTGCAGACCAGGATTTTTATAACTCCAAAAAGGCACTCCTGCCCTTTTGGCGCACTCTTCATCAACCTTGGAATCTCCAATATAGGCCACTTCTTTTGGTTCCAATTTCCAGATACTTAAAATAAGAAACAAACTTTCAGGATAGGGTTTGGGAAAGGCCAACTTGTCTGCAGTGATTACCGGGAAAAAATAATGATTCAACCCAAAGACCTCTAAAATAGGAAGCATGGTATTAGTTCTATTGGTATTTATGGCCAATTTAAATCCACATTGCCTTAAATCACTTAAAAGCTCAACCAGGCCCGGCTCCATTTTTAAATAAGGATAAAGCTTACTATAATCTATTTTTTTCCTTATCTCTTCTATTCTAGGCCAAAACTCTGGAGGAAGTATTTTTTTAAAGGAATTATGCACTGAGTGCATGTGCACATATTCTTCTTCCTCTAAGCTTAGAGGAGGAAGACCAAACATCTCCTTGACCCAATTATAATATTTTATATTTACATCTTTAGAGTCAAACAAAACTCCATCGCAATCAAAAATAATCCCCTTAATTTCTCCTTTAAGCTTAGCCAATGGATTACAAATAAACAAATAGCCCTCCCTGTTTAAGCTTCTGGAAAAAGTTGTGCTGCCATTTCCCGTAATTTGTACTTTTGAATTTTACCACTAGCAGTCAGAGGGTATTCTTTTACAAAAGCTATATATTTAGGTATCTTATATCTGGCAATACGCCCTCGACAAAAATCTCGCACATCTTCGGGAGTGAGCTCATATCCTTCCTTGGGTATAATAAAAGCTCCCACTTCTTCTCCATATTTCTTGCTGGGTACTCCTACCACCTGAACATCTTTAATCCCTTCCATATTATATAAAAATTCCTCTATTTCCCTAGGATAAATATTTTCTCCTCCTCTGATAATCATATCCTTTAATCTTCCAGTAATACTTAAGTATCCTTCTTCGTCCATCACTCCCAGGTCTCCAGAATGCAACCACCCTTCTTCATCAATAGCAGCCCTGGTAGCTTCAGGCATATTGTAATAACCTTTCATCACATTATAACCACGACAACATACTTCTCCCTGAACTCCAGGAGGCACTGGCTTATTGGTTTCTGGGTCCACCACTCTCACCTCTATTTCAGGCATGGCCTTACCCACTGTTTCCACTCTTTTTTCAATGGGGTCATCCACTCTGGTCTGGGTCATTACGGGTGAAGCCTCAGTTAAACCATAACAGATGGTAATCTCCTTCATATTCATCTTTTCCATAACCTGACGCATTACTTTAATGGGACAAGGAGACCCAGCCATAATCCCGGTTCTTAAAGAACTAAAGTCAAACTTGGAAAAACTTCTATGCTCCAAAACAGCAATAAACATGGTGGAAACGCCATAAAGGGCTGTGCATTTTTCTGCTTCAATAGAGGCCATCACCAGGTAAGGATTAAAAGTTTCCAGGATAACCAGAGTAGAACCATGAGAGCAAGCAGCTAGTACTCCCAAAACACAACCAAAACAGTGAAACAAAGGAACAGGTAAACAAATCTTGTCCTCTGGCCCCAGCCTTTGGTTTTCTCCTATCCAGTAGCCATTATTCACAATATTATAGTGAGTAAGCATAACTCCCTTGGGAAAACCTGTGGTCCCTGAAGTATACTGCATATTTACCACATCGTGAGGAGAAAGGCTTTTTTGCCTGGCTTTATAATCTGCCTCACTAATGAGCCTACCCATGGACAGCACTTCGGGTAATGTGTACATGCCTCGATGCTTTTCCTGGCCTAAAAAGAAGACGCGTTTTAAATGAGGAAAATCCTTGCTCTTTAAAAATCCCCTCTCCTGGGTTTTAAGTTCTGGGACCAAATCATAAATAGTCTGCACATAGTCTGTATCTCTAAACCCATCAATTAAAAAGATGTTTTCTGCTTCAGATTGCCTAAGTAAATAGGCTAATTCATCTCTCTTGTAATAGGTATTTACAGTTAGCAAAATAGCTCCAATCTTAGCTGTAGCAAATTGTAAAGCCACCCAATAAGGCACATTGGTAGCCCAAATAGCCACCTTTTCTCCCTTTTGCACTCCCAGGGCCATCAATCCCTTGGCTAAATTATCTACCAGTTCAGAAAACTCCCTATAAGTAAGCCTAAAATCTCTATCTACATAAACCACAAAGTCATTATCTGGATATTTTTCTGTAGTCTCATCCAAAAGCTGACCAATGGTAATCTCACGCAAAGGTTTATCCCACATTTAGTAAAAATCCTCCTTTAATTTTCTGGAAAATAAAGAACTGCATAAATGGATGCTGGCTTATCTCCTTTACAAGACAAATAATGAGGAACTATAGAGTTATAATAAACACTATCACCTTCCTTTAAAATATAGGTCTCCTGGCCATAAATAAGCTCTATTTCTCCAGAATGAACTACAATAAATTCTTCTCCTTCATGGGAAGAAAGCTTTTTCTCAGTAGAAGATTCAGGCAATATTTCCACAAAAAAAGGTTCCATATGCCTGTCGCTTTTTCCCTTACCCAAAGAGTAAAAACGCAGACTGGTTGGTTTATTCTTACCCTTTAAAATGGTAAGCTCTTCACTTCTTTCTTCCAGCCTTATAATCAAAGGATCCTGACTTATAGTATCATCTAAAAAAGTACCCAATCTGGTACCCAAGGCTCTGGCAATCTTTAGTAAAGGACCTAGAGAAGGATATATATTCTCTTCTTCTACAGCTCTTAAAAAATCTTCATCCAGTCCAGTTCTGGTTGAGAGTTCTGCAAGGGTTATATCTTCCATCTCTCTAAACTTCTTAATACGCTGTCCAATTTTTTCCTTTGTCATTACACTGCCTCCTCTCTATCTTTTAACTTTTTGTAATAAACAAATTTACTGTTTTTATATTCTCCAGAATATGCAAAATAGTTATTTTCTTCTTTTTCTTTTCTCCACTCCACACCTTTACTTTTAAGCTCTTCAAATACACTCTCATCACTAACAATAAAACCAGCTTGTGGAGCAAAAAACTTAAAAGCTGGAAAAACTAGTTCTGCTTTTAACTCATATCTACCAGTAAGGTCATTAAAAAATAATTTTTTACTTAAGTTAAGTTCTTCTTCTACTCCCATAATATCTCTAATAGATGCTAATTTTTCATCCAAACTTTTTTCCAGATTTATTATTTCCATTATTCTTTCTTCATAGGCATAATATAAAATTAGCAACATATGATACTTACGATTTTCTTCTAGCGATTTTGTATTTTCCTTGGACTTATCTCTGGCCAGGAGCTCACTTTTTATACTTAGCACTCCTTCAGGCTCCAGGGGGCTGTTTTGTTGTAATAAGTAAGCTTTCATATCTTTTATATCTTTAAACTGTGCACCAAATTCCAAACAAAAATTCAAATAAGCTCTGGCCTCCTTAGGGGAAAAATAAAGATTAGAGGGAGTAAAAACCTGCGTCTTTGGTTCTAAAAAACCAATATTTAAAATCTTCCCCCTTTCCCTTAATTGAGGGTCAATATACTCTTCATGCAAATAAGGAAAAAACAACCACTTATCCATACCAACTCCTTCTAGCCTTCTTCAGCCAGGGTATAATGCTTACACTTTCCCTTACATTTAGGTAATTCATATAAACAGGTATAACCATACAAATAACGACAAAAATTTTCCTCTCCTTCTACAAAGTGAGGACATTTTTTGATTTCTTCATAACGGGTATTGCTTTTTTTGGTCCAAATCTTTTCGACCTTTTCTAGCTCCAAGCCAAAAACTTCAGCCTTATCCAAAAGCTGGTCATATTCTTCTTCCCATTTCAACAAGATAGTACATTGAAAGGACTGATTGTATCCTGGATTTAAGACTTCTGGGTAGATACAGAAACCAAGCCGATAAAAGACACAGTTTTTTGCCGGAAGGTAGTGAATTTTAACCATAAAAATTTAATAAATTCCCACTTAGGAGATATTTTTAGCTACAATTTTTCTTATATACCCAGAATCTCCCTATTTGCCAAGAATTATCTTTTAGCTCTTTGCCCAGGCAAAGCTTAGCTGAAAAAAATTCATCTATTTGACAAAAACACGGGCCTGGTTTATGAAGGTCTGTCTCACACTTTCACCAAAAACTCAACTAAAAGGGGTAGAAAGGAGCATGGCATATCTGGAAATACGTAATGTAAACAAATGGTTTGGCAACTTTCATGTTCTCAAAAACATCAATGAAACAGTGGAAAAAGGTGAAGTTTTGGTTATTTGTGGACCTAGTGGTTCAGGGAAAAGCACCTTGATTCGCTGTGTTAACAGGTTGGAGGAAATTGATAAGGGAGAAATCCTTTTTGAAGGAAAAAGCATTCATGAGCCTTCTGTGGATATAAACAACTTACGGGCTGAAATAGGAATAGTTTTTCAGCAATTTAACCTTTACCCACATTTAACAGTATTAAAAAACATTACCCTGGCTCCCATTAAGGTAAGAAAAATGCCTAAAGACCAGGCTGAAAGCATTGCCTTAGAGCTTCTGGAAAGGGTAGGTATTAAAGACCAGGCCCATAAATATCCAGCAGAACTTTCTGGCGGTCAACAGCAAAGGGTAGCCATTGCCAGAGCTTTGGCCATGAAGCCTAAAGTAATGCTCTTTGATGAACCCACTTCAGCTCTAGATCCAGAAATGATTAATGAAGTTTTAAATGTTATGAAAGACCTGGCTAGAGATGGAATGACCATGCTCTGTGTTACCCATGAAATGGGCTTTGCCAGAGAAGTGGCTGACAGGGTAATTTTCATGGATCAAGGAGAAATTTTGGAAAGAGGTACTCCAGAACATTTCTTTACCAATCCCACTCATGAACGTACAAAGGCCTTTTTAAAGGAAATATTATAAATAAAAAAGGAGGAGGTTTTTTATGAAGAGATTTTTAACCGGCCTAATGTTTGTTTTGGCCACAGTAATGCTTTTGTCCAGCCTGGCTTTCGCGGGAAAACTGGAAGAAATCAAAGCTAGAGGCAAACTCATTGCTGGCGTAAAGGACGCTGTTGTACCCTTTGGTTTCGTGGATGAAAACACCAATCAACTGGTGGGTTTTGATGTGGATATCTGTAGGTATATTGCCAATAAGTTAGGAGTGGAACTGGAATTAAAGCCTGTAACCTCTGCTACTCGTATTCCCATGCTTACCCAAGGCTCTGTAGATCTAGTTGCAGCTACCATGACCCACAAGTTCTCCAGAGATGACACCATTGATTTTTCCATTACCTATTTTATGGATGGCCAAAAAATCCTGGTAAAGAAAAATTCTGGGATCAAGTCTGTAGCTGATCTGGCTGGGAAAAAAGTAGGTACAGCCAAAGGTTCTACCTCTGAAAAAAACATCAAGGAAGCTCAGCCCAAGTGTATTGTGCTTTCCTTTGAAGGTTATCCTCAGGCTTTCTTGGCCCTTCAACAGGGCAAAGTGGCTGCTGTAACCACAGATTCCACTATCTTGCTTGGTTTAAAAAACAGTGCTCCCAATCCTGATGACTATGTCATTGTAGGCGACTACATTTCTTCCGAACCCTATGGCATTGGTCTTCCTGAAAATGACTCTGATTTTAGAGACTTTGTAAACAGAGCCCTGGTTGATATGTGGAACAGTGGTGAATATCAAAAAATATACAACAAATGGTTTGGTCCTCAAACTAAATACTATCTTCCTCTAACCTGGAAGATGGAAGTTTGGCCTTATTAAAAGCTAACTATACAGGGAGTTTGGGTAAATCCCAAACTCCTTTTTTCTAAAAAATCCTGTAAAGAGGTGCGAACTTGAACTATCAGTTTGATTGGAAGTTGGTTTTAACAGGTGAATATGGCCAGTGGTTGATAGATGGTCTTATTGTAACCTTAAAGATCTCGGCAGTATCTATATTCTTTTCCTTAATCGTAGGGACCATCATTGCTGTGTTTAGACTTTCCAAAGTAAAACCCTTAGAATGGTTTAGTCTTGCTTATACTGAATTTTTCAGAAATACTCCCTTATTGGTCCAAATATTTTTCTGGTATTTTGGCTCAGATGCTGTTTTACCCAAAGCGGTAAATGAATGGCTATACCAGCAAGACTTTGAATTTGCTGCGGGAGTAATTGCCCTCACAGTTTATACCTCTGCCTTTATTGCAGAGGAAATTCGTTCTGGAATTAACTCCATTCCCAAAAATCAATTAGAAGCTTCCAGGGCTTGTGGGCTTAGTTTTATTCAAGCTATGTCTTATGTAATTTTACCTCAAGCCTTTAGAATAATCATTCCTCCCCTAATCTCACAATTCTTAAATTTGACTAAAAACTCTTCTCTAGTCATGACCATTGGTGTAATGGAACTTACTTACATGGCTAGACAGATAGAGTCTTATACATTTCATGGATTTGAAGCCTTTACTGCAGCTACTGTAATTTATATTGCCATTTCTTTAACTATTTCTCTATTGGTCAATTTATATAACAAACACTTTTTACGTAACTTAAAATACTAGATTCAAGAGAGGTAGACAGTGCACTGGGAAGTTGTATGGAATAACATGGACTATTTTTTAATAGGAGCCTACCCAGAAGGACCTCTGGGTGGTCTGGCGATGGGAATTTTACTGGCCATTGGTGGTATTTTTGGTGCTTTTTGGCTGGGACTTTTCTTTGGACTAATGCGCATCTCCTCTAAACCCTGGCTCAAATATCCAGCCATGGTTTATATTGAAATAGTTAGAGGAACCCCTCTTTTAATGGTTATATTCTGGTTTTACTTCTTAGCGCCCATACTCCTGGGACACACCTTGCCTGAGGCCACAAGTGCGCTCATCAGTTTTATTGTTTTTACCAGTGCTTATATTGCAGAAATCGTAAGGGCTGGCATCCTGGCTTTACCCAAAGGACAAATGGAAGCTGCAAGAGGTACAGGGCTTAACCATTTTCAGGCCATGCGTTATATTATTTTACCTCAGGCCTTAAGAAATATGATTCCTTCTTTTGTCAATCAATTCGTAAGCCTTACCAAAGACACCTCTTTGGCTTATATTATTGGGGTAAATGAATTAACCAGGGCTGCAACCCAGGTAAACAACAGGACCCTGATTGCACCTACAGAAATTTTTCTAACCATTGCTGTGCTTTACTTTATTGTCTGTTATGTTCTAACCTCTTTTAGCAGACGTCTAGAAAAACACTTAGCCAGATACCAGGCCCGTGGAAGATAAATTTTTAGGACTTATCCTCTCCTTTCCCAAGTCCCTATTAGAGCCTTTAGAGGGACTTCTCTACCTACTGGTTCCATGGGGATGGGAAGAACTGGAGTCCACTTCTCTGGAAGAGCAAAAAGTTCAAATTTTTTTCACCACTCCTCAGGAATTGGAAGAAACAGTCTCTTTTCTTAAAAGCAAATTCCCTCAAATAAAAACTGAAACCTTTTTACTTCCCAAACAGGATTGGTTAGAAAACTGGAAAAAATTTTTTACTCCCATTCAAATAGAAAACACCTTTGAAATTCTACCTACCTGGGAAAAATCAAAAAGCAATCTTTTGCCTCTTTTTATATATCCAGAAATGGCCTTTGGTACAGGACATCACCCCACAACCTATCTTTGTCTAAAGGTCATAGCTCAACTACATCAAAATAACTTATTAACTTCCAAAGACACCTTTTTAGATGTAGGAACTGGCTCTGGGATTTTGGGTATAGCCTGTGCTAAATTGGGCCTTACCGGAATAGGCCTGGATATAGACCCTCATGCCATTAACAATGCCAGACACAATATAAAATTAAACCAGGTGCAAGATTCCTTTTCTCTAGAGCTGGGCTCCTTAAAAAAATTAAATATTCCTCAAAAATTTTCTTTAATTTTAGCCAATATCCTAGCTACTCCTCTAATCAAAATGAGAGAAGAAATACTTAAACACCTTCAAGCACAAGGCAAATTGATTCTTTCTGGAATATTAAAAGAACAAGCTTCCAAGGTAAAAGAAGCTTACTTACAATCAGGACTTAAACTAACAAAAGAGTTTAATTCTAAGGAATGGGTAGCCTTGCTCTTTTCCTATGACTAAACAAGAAAAACTTCTTCAAATCTATTCCACCCTCTACTCTGCCCTGGGACCAAGTTATTGGTGGCCTGGAAACAGTGCCTTTGAAATCGCTCTTGGGGCCATTCTGACCCAAAATACCAACTGGAACAATGTGGAAAAGGCCATTCTCAACCTTAAAAAGGAAAATCTTTTAGATGAAAAAAAACTTTTTCTTCTTTCAGAAGAAAAATTGGCCAACTTAATTAGACCAGCTGGGTTTTACCGCCTAAAAACCAAAAGGATTAAAAACTTCCTACACTTCTTAAACCAAGAAGCCAACTTAAACCTAATGGCTTTAAAGAAAAAAGACCTTGCCGAACTAAGACCAAAACTTTTATCCATCAAAGGTATTGGGCCTGAAACTGCAGATAGTATCCTGCTCTATGCCCTGGAAAAACCTATCTTTGTAGTGGATGCGTATACTAAAAGACTTTTAAATAGACACGGACTGGTTCCAGAAGAAACTTCTTATGAAGAAGTACAGGACTTATTCATGACTAATCTTGAGCCAAATGTAGAACTATACAACGAATATCATGCTCTTATCGTTAGAGCAGTAAAAAGATGGTGCCATAAAAAAAATCCTAAGTGCGACCAATGTCCTTTAAAAAATATCTTCTAATCTTATCATACTTATCCCTAGCAATCTTCTTAACCTTTTCTCTTGGTTTTGGCTCTATAAGTGAAATAAAACAAAAGATAGAAAATTATAAAAAGAAAATAAGAGAAGAAAAAAAAGTATTAAATTTACTTAGTAAAGAAGAAAGAAAGTCTGTACTAGAAATAACTAAAATTGATAATCAAATTATAGAAATAGAAAAAAAAGTAGAAGAAGAAGAAAAAATACTTGAAAAAATAAAAAATAAAGAAAAAAAGTTAATGAATGACTATAAAATAGTTGCTAAAAACAAAGAAAAAGTTAAAAAAGAACTGGAAAATATTTTAAATAATTTTTGGCCTATATATTTAAAACAAAAAGATAGTAGTATTCTTGACTATAAAAATGAAGAGGAATACAAGTTAAAAAGTAAATGGTTAGAAATAATTTTAAGTAAAATAAATGAAAAATATAAAACTTTTTCTTATTACAGTGAACAGTTAACCCTGAAACTGCTAGAAATTCAGGATACAATTTCTAAAAAAGAAAAACAACTTGCCCGTATTAACCAGGAAAAAGACTCCCTTCTGGCTAAAAAACTGGAATTCCTCAAAAAGATAGAAGAAATGCGCTTATTTAAACTCAAACAGGAAGAGCGCATTCAAGAAGTTTTGTCTATTGTAGAAGAGCTGAACTATAAATTTTTAATGCTCACCAGTAAAGACTTTGCCAAAGCCAAAGGAAAACTTCTTTGGCCTGCTCAAGGAAAAATAAAAATAAATTTTAACCTAAGAAAAAAACCACCTCAACGAGGCATAGGAATAGCTTTAAAAAAGGATGAGCCTGTTCGTGCAGTGTTCTGGGGTAAAGTAGTGCATAACGATCTTTTAAGAGGTTTTGGTAGGGTTATTATTATTTCTCATGGTAAAGGATATTATACTCTTTACAGCTTTTTATCTCAGAGTTTAGTTAGACTGGGACAGGAAGTAGAGCAAGGAGAAATAATTGGACTTTGCGGTTTTTACCCTCAAATAAAGAATTATGGCCTTTACTTTGAATTGCGTTTTAAACAAAAACCAGTTAATCCTTTGAAGTGGCTTAAGCATATTTTTTAGGAGGATATCCATGTCTCGTTTTATTTCCTTACTAGCAATAATAGGTTTGTGGGTTCTTCTTCCTCAATCCCAGTTGTTAGCAAAAACTTATTCTGATTATGAGGCCTTAAAACAGTTTAGCCAGGTCTTAAATCTGGTGGAACAAAACTATGTAGAGCCTAAAACCCGTCAAGAACTCCTGAAGGGGGCTATAAAGGGCATGCTAGAACAGCTAGACCCCCATTCTTCCTATATTGAAGCAGATGAACTCAAATCCATGCAAGAGGATTTTTCTGGTAAATTTAGTGGCATTGGTATTCAAATTGGCATGAAAGATAAAAGACTAGTAGTTATTGCTCCCATTGAAGACACTCCAGCCTACAAAGCTGGTTTAAAAGCTGGAGATATTATTTTGGAAATAGATGGAGAATCCACTCAAGGCATAAGCCTTATGGATGCGGTAAAAAAAATTAGAGGACCTAAAGGCAAACCAGTTACTCTTACTATTTTGCATAAGGACGCAGAAAAACCAGAAAAAATTACCATTGTCCGAGATACTATACCCATTCATACTGTAAAAACTCTGGAACTGGAACCAGGTTATGTCTATGTACGGATAACAGATTTTAAAGCCACTACTTCTAAAGAAATTCTAAATTCTTTAAAAAAATACAAAAATATAAAAGGCATGATTTTAGACCTGCGCAACAATCCTGGAGGACTTTTAGATCAGGCCATTAAAGTCTCTGATATCTTCCTATCCAAAGGACTTATAGTTTATACTCAGGGAAGACACAAAGAACAAAAAACAGAGTTTTTTGCCCATAAAGACCCTACAGATGTGACTGCTCCCTTGGTAGTGCTGGTCAATGCTGGTTCTGCTTCTGCCTCTGAAATCGTAGCTGGCGCTCTTAAAGACCAAAAAAGGGCTTTACTCCTTGGTGAAAAGACTTTTGGCAAGGGCTCGGTGCAAACCATTATTCCCCTTTCTGACGGCTCAGCCATAAAACTAACCATCGCCCTGTATTACACACCTTCTGGAGTCTCCATTCAAGCCGATGGTATTGAACCAGATTTAGAGATACCCTATCAGGAATTAAGTCCAGAAGAAGAAAAAATGCTTAGAGAAAAAGACCTTAGCCAGCATCTAAAAAACCCAACTCACCCAGAAGAAAATTCAAAAAAGAAAATAAATGGGGAAGCCCAAAAAATGCTCTCCAAAGACAATCAACTAAAAATCGCCTTAGAAGTGGTAAAAAAACTTCCTTTGCTAAAAAAAATAAGCTTCTCTGAATAAAGCAGAGGGATAATTCCCTCTGCTTTTTTTATCCTCATGGCCAAGAAAAAGAAAACTCGCAAAAAAACCCAAAGAAAAAAACATTCTTTTAGCTTGATTCTACTCTCTCTCCTTCTATTTGTATTAGCTATATCTCTATATAAAGCATATCAATACCTAGACCTTCCTCCTAAAAAATATAGTTTTTCCCAAAAACAAAAAATAAATACTACTCCCACTAACATAAAAAATACTCCTCAAAATAATCATCTGGAATATGAAGAAGAAGTAAAAAATGATTTTATTTTAAAATTAAAAGAAGTAGATTTAATTATTATACAGAGTTTGTATACAAATCATGGACAAAAAGTAAAAATAACCAGTCATAATTATAAAGATAGATATCTGGATAATATATCTTTTAAACTACAAGAACTTTCTCTTTATGTTTCGAATCCTGCAAAATTTATATCTAATCTTAAAAAAAACATCAAAAAGCTAACTCCTTTTGCTAGTATAAGAAAAGTTGAACCTCAAACCTATTATCTTACAATTAACAACATTTTAACCCATATTATTTATTTAGAAGAATACCTACCAAAAACAGTTACCCAGGGTAAATTAGTTATTGTTATCGACGATATGGGTAGAAGTGTGCCTTTAGCCAATAAACTACTGTCTTTACCTCTTAAACTTACCTTTTCTTTTTTACCTTATGCTCCTCATAGTAGAGAAATAGCCACTAAAACCCATTTAAAAAACCAGGGAGTGATGCTTCATCTGCCCATGGAGCCCCAAGGCTATCCCCAAAAAGCCAACCCTGGGCCTGGTGCTCTCTTTACCTTTATGGACTTAATGGGCATTGAACAAACCTGCTTACAAGATTTAGCAAAAGTGCCCTATGTGAAAGGAGTAAACAATCACATGGGATCAAGGTTTACGGAATATAAACCTGGAATGAAAAAAGTATTTTCCATACTTAAAAGAAAAAATCTATTTTTCTTAGATAGCCTTACCACGCCTAAAAGTGTTACAACACTTCTGGCCCAACAAATGGGAATAAAACTACTCAAAAGGGATATTTTTCTGGATAATGTTCAGGATGAAAAAAGTATTCTTTTCCAGTTAAAAAAGGCTGAGGCTCTGGCTTTAAAAAAAGGAACAGCTATTGCCATTGGCCATCCTTATGAAGAAACCTTTAAAGCCCTGCAAAAATGGTCTCAAGAAAAATCTCCCCAGGTTAAAACAATCCTGGTAGAAGAGCTACTTTAGACTCTTTTTTATCCTTGCCTATTTAAAGTTTAAACTGTAGAAGAAGAAAAATTTTTAGGGAGGTTAACTTAGAATGGTTGAAAGGACTTTATCCATTATCAAACCTGATGCTACTGCCCGCAACCTTACAGGTGAAATTCTCAAAATGATTGAAGAAGCAGGTCTAAAAATAGTAGCTTTAAAAAAAATCAAATTAACCAAAGAGCAAGCTGAAGGATTTTATCAAGTGCACAAGGACAAACCCTTTTTTGACAGTTTGACTGATTTTATGACCTCTGGCCCTGTGGTTGTCTCTGTCTTAGAAGGTGAAAACGCCATTGAAAAGTACAGAAAGCTCATGGGAGCAACCAACCCTGCCAAGGCAGAAGAAGGCACTATCCGCAAAAAATTCGCCCTGGATATTGAAAAAAATTCTGTGCACGGCTCTGATTCCAAGGAAAATGCTGAAATAGAAATAAACTATTTTTTCAATAAGTTAGAAATAGTAGGTTAGACAATGAAAACCAAAATAGGTTTTATTGGTGCTGGAAATATGGGAGGAGCCCTAATTAAAGGGCTCTCTGCCCAAAAACAATTTATCCTCAATGTTTATGAGCTGGATAGTCAAAAAATTGAAAACTTAAGCCAAGAAGCAGATTTTCTTATTGCTGAAAGCGTTCAAGAACTCAGTAAAAATTCAGATTACATTATCCTGGCTGTAAAGCCTCAACACATCAGTTCAGTTATAAATCAAATACTTCCTCAACTGGGAAGTAGAAAATGCCTTATATCCATTGCTGCTGGAATAAAGTTAGAATCTCTAGCCCAGTTTAGTCAAAACCTCTGTCCTCTGGTAAGGGTTATGCCCAATACTCCAGCCCTTATAGGCAAAGGAGTTTTTGCCCTCTGCTTTGACCATCCAGAGCTCACTTCTGAACAAAAAGAAACTGTTCTCTCTATCTTTTCTTCCCTGGGCAAAACCTATGTGCTGGAAGAAAAGTTATTTGATGGCTTTACAGCTATGATTGGTTCTGGCCCAGCCTTTGTTTTTCTCATCCTGGAAAGCTTTGTCCAGGCAGGAATTACCCTTGGGTTTACTGCCAGGCAAAGTAAAGAAATGGCCTTAGCCCTCTTTGAAGGGTCTGTAGAGTTAGCCCAAAAAGAAACTCTTACCTTAAGTGAACTCAAAGAAATGGTTTCTTCTCCAGCAGGGACTACTATTTATGGACTAAACAAAATGGAGGAAAAAGGCCTGCGCACTGCCATCTTAGAAGGCATTTTAGCCAGTTTTAAGCGTAGTAAAGAGCTTTAAAAAACTACAGACAGGGCCAGATAATTACTCATAGTTAAAGTGGAATAAAAAACCATTCCAGAAAATAACGCCACTACCAACCACCACTTTAAATAAGTTCTAAACATCTTTATAACCTCCTGTTTAATTAAAACTTTCTTTGCTTATTCACCCTCTTTGTTACCTTTTTTTGACAAAAATGTTTTTTTCAAAAAAACCTAAAGTTTTAAAAAAAGCTGTCGATAGAAAGGTAGAAGAGGAGAAATATGACCATAAATCCTTACAATAAAAATCTGATTAAGATTTATGTCAAAGAGCTAAATCAGGGCAGGAGGATTGCACGCCTAAAGCGTATTCTCAGGCAAATGGGAGAAGATACCATATCTATCTCGCCAGAAGCCAAACGTCGACAAATGGTGGAAAAAATCTCCAGAGAAATTATTGAAAATCTTTTAACTTCAGAAAGCGAAAATCCTATAGTTTTAGAAATAAAAGCCGATTTAGAAAAAGAAGTGGGTATGCCTTTAATTTTTAAATACCCACCACCCAATGGAGATGACTTGCACATTTTAAAAAAGACAGCTAAGGGTTTAGAAGAATTAACTCCTCAAGAGAAGGAACAAATTTTGCAGAAATTATGGCAAATTACCATCAATAAAGTAAACAAGACCATGCTCTAAACCAGGAGAAGAGGTTATGGAAATAAAAAATGTTTTAGATAAAGTAAAAGCCTTTGAGCAAGAACAAATAGAAAAACAAAAAAAATCCTCATCTCCCAAAAAGTCCAGTTCTACTGCAGATAAAGTCTCCCTTTCCCAAGAAGCAAAACTCTATGCCAAAGCCCTAAATGTAGCTCGCCAAAGCCCAGAAGAACGCAGTGAAAAAATAGCTGCCCTAAAAGAACAGATAGCCAACAACACCTACCAACCTGATGCACAAAAGATAGCTGAGAAACTGGTAAAAGAAGAATTAGATCTGTGGAGCTAAAGAAGTTTTTTTGTAAGTAAAGTCTTTTAATTTTAAATGCCTACAAAGCTTAGGGTCAGCCAAAGCAATCTGTAAACCCAGGCGAGCCTTTTTATTTATAACAATAGGACCACTAAAATTTAAAGTTGTTTCTTCTGGTTCACCAGGAGGGATATTAACTGTTACCAAAACTACTATATCTTCCCTTTTCTTTATCTTTAAAATCTTTTCTTCGATAGAATTCAAACTAAAACTAAAGTTAGTATCAAATAAAAAAGGGTCTGTTACAATTAATCCCAAACGGCTATTTTTTATATTCTGCAAAAGGAAAAAAGGTGAATCATCTTTTATTTGAAGTAAAACAAACTCTTGATAGTTTTCAAAACCAATAAGTCCTCTGGGAAAAGTAATTATTTTATCCTTTTCGAGAACTACTTTACCAACTCTAGAAGATATAATTATTTTGTTTTCCATAAATCTAAAACCTTATAAAAGTCTTCCTTGTTATTTAAAAGAGAATTTTTATTTTCTTCTTTAATTTTTAAATATATCTCTTCTCTAAAAACAGTTATTTCTTCTGGCACATCTATGCCCAACTTCACAGTTTTACCCTTACACTCTAAAACAGTGACTTTTATCTTATCTCCAATAAAAAAACTTTCACTTTTTTTTCTAGATAATATTAACATAACAATTAAATATAATTAAGCAGATTCATTCTCATTATCATAGCAGAAGACTTCAAAACAGCTTGATATACTATTTGCTGATTGCTAAGCTCTGTCATAAGTTCTGCAACATCCACATCTTCTATATTACTAAGCCTCTCTTTTTCATTCAAAGAAAGACCAGAAAGAATAGTGTCTGCAACTTCCAAACGATTTTCCCTGGCTCCCACAGAAGCCAGCTGGGTAGAAATATGTTTTAAACTTGCACTTAAATTTTCCAGACTTTCCTGAATTCCATCCTGGTTATTGGTTTCTAAGAAACCAATAAATTTACCCACTGTTTCAAATAAATTTTTTCCTTCTCCATCAAACACAGCACTGCCTTCAAAAATACCTCCAAAGATATCCTTGCCTATATTATTGATTTGTACCTTTTCACTGGCTGAAATTTCCAATTCTATTTTGGCCCGAGCAGGCCTGATTAACAATTGATCACCTGCAGTTAAGTTGCTGCTAGCATTTACTTCAATTCTTCCTTCAGGTAAAAGCAAGGTGGTATTATCTGTAGTATGCCCAGTATCCCAGGAAACTCCTCCATCTGTAGAATAGGAATAAGTAACAGTGCTTCCACTAATGTCATCAATTCTAACCATTACATCTCTGGAAAACTCTCCAAATACACTGGCAGTTAAAGCAGTATTTTGGGTATAAAAATCCAGTTCAATATCTTCTTCACTATCTCCCAGATACTCTGCGCTGGGCCTTATCCATAGCCAGGTCCCAGAAGTATCATTATAATCAGTGGCAGAATTAGCTGTTACTGTATAACCAGCACTAAAATCTACTTGTACTCCAGCCACATTAAGGGTAGTATTACCCGCAGCTAAAGTTCCTGTATTCCAGGTTTCTCCACCATCAGTAGAGTATCTATAGTTTAAGGTATCTGTTCCTACTACTCCACTATCTAAAAATTGAACTAAAACAGTTTGTGAATTGCTTCCATTAATATTATTTATATAATTTTCTACATCATCATCCTGATTGGAAGTAATCCATAATACTTCTTGAAAGGCATTAGTCGTAATTTTATGCCCGGAAAAAATAGTCTTGCCTTCATATTCAGTATTGGACAAATTCAATAACTGGCTGAAAAGCTGTCTTCCTTCATAGGAAAGGGCTAATCTTTGATCTTTAGTCAAAGTACCTGTAGCAGATTGCTCTGCTATCTCTTTTAATCTTGTTAAAATGGTATTTACTTGCATCAAAGTTTCATCAGCTAGGTTTAACCATCCCTTGGCAGTATCAATATTCTTTGCATATTGCTCCAGAGCCGATATGGAATCTCGATAGTTTAAAACTCTTGTCATTCCCACAGGATCATCTGAAGGTACATTGATTTTTTTCTGAGAAGAAGCCTTTTTATTCAACTCCATTAATTTTGAAGTGGAATAATTCATCTGGTTTATAAAGTTTGTATATAAATCTCTTTGAGAAACTCGCATACCTTCCTCTCTATAAAAAAATTATTTTATACTAAGCAAAACCTGTACCATCTCATTGGCTGCTTGAATCAATTTAGCTGCAGCAGTGTAAGAGTTTTGAAATTTAATCAAATTACTCATCTCTTCATCCATATTTACGCCAGATATCTCTTCCTGTCTACTATTTAAATCATCAGCCAATACTTTATTGTAGTTATAGTTATAATTTGTCATTTCAGTGTCAGCACCAACATTCCCAACCAAATTGTTATAATATTCCTGAATGGTCTGAGAAGTTGTTCCATCTATTGTTGTATATATTTTTACATCTTTGTTTCCAAGTTCAGCAATACTTAAAGCTATATAATTATCTCCTGTGTTTACTTCTCCATCTCCATTCACATGTCCACTATTTATATAGCTAATATTGCTATGAACAAAATCATTTATTTTTAAGGAATTCGCATCCTCACCAGCAAAAAAAGAGTTAAGCCCTAAGGCAGCTAAAAGGCCAGAACTATCCTCACCAAAGGCAAAAGAATAACTATCTCTTCTCTGAATAAAAAGCTTGTTGTCCACAATAGAAGCTGTAACATAAGTGCCAAAAGTAT
Organism: Desulfonauticus sp.; assembly: GCF_055126295.1. Classification (NCBI taxonomy): domain Bacteria; kingdom Pseudomonadati; phylum Thermodesulfobacteriota; class Desulfovibrionia; order Desulfovibrionales; family Desulfonauticaceae; genus Desulfonauticus; species Desulfonauticus sp. The sequence continues at coordinate 54,452 of NZ_JBSRHE010000002.1, forward strand.
TGTTTATAGCATCCCGCACATCCTCTAAACTGTGAGAACTGGGATCAAAATTTTGGATTCCAGCAGTGCCTGAGTCAAAATCTAAAGGCCCATCATTTACTAAATTGCCACTACTATCATAGATAAAGAGGGAAAAATTACCTGTTTGTAATTTGCTGCCAAAGGTTAAACCAGAAGCAGCACTACCCAGGGCAACACTGGTATTGGTTACTTCATAACTTCCTTGATTATAAGTAAATTTTTCCAATCCAGCTCCCTGAGAATGGATTCTATTTACTTCCCAGGCCAGGGATTTGGCCAGAGCATCTAATTTTTCCTGATACTTGCCCACATAAGCATCTCGAAATAAAAAATAACCAGCAATACTTCCTCCAATAAGTCTACGTTCGTTTAAAGAACCATCAGGAAGCTGTTGGGGAGTAATATTCATAAAACTGGAAGCATTTTCATACCAATATAGGCCTGTTTTAGGGATAATGGTAAATTTATCTCCTGCAGACAAATTAGTAGTAGCAGCGCTTTGAGGATCACTGGCACTGCCAAACCAGATTTTTAAATCTCCATTGGGCAAAGTAATTCTATTATTGTAGGCATCTGCAGCAAAAACCAGATCATTGCCGTCTTCATCTTTCAGAAAGGTTTTTCCTCCATCAATAGACACTTTAAACTGAGCTGTACCATCTGCCGCTCCACCAGTTGTTATGACAATAGTATATTCATAATTGGAACTACCCTCATAATAAATACTATCCGTAAAGGCTGAACCACTGGTTAAAGAAGTAATAGTTTTAGCAGTTTCAAATTTAAGTTCAAAATAAGAATCTCCATCCACCAGGGTATGTCCACCTTTTGTGGTTATAATAACATTCCCCAGGCCATTATCAATATAATTAATATCTATCTTTTCTGCTAATTCTCTGACCAGAGCATCTCTTTTATCTCTTAATTCATTGGCATTATTTTTTCCTGGCTCTTCGTGAATGGTAATCTCAGTGTTTAAGCTAGCTATCTCCTTTAAAATCTCATTAACCCTATCCACATCTTGCCCAATAAAGTCATCCATCTGCAATTCAAAATTATTTAAATCTGTAGAGGTAAGGTGAAGCGCATTAATAAGATTTTGGGTATGACCCAAAAGAGCAGTACGCACGCTACTATCTTCAGGGCGCTGGCTTAATTCCTGCCAATCAGCAAAAAACTGAGCTAAAACTTGGTTTATACCACTATCTTCAGACTCTTTAAAAAGTATTTCCACATTCTTTAAGGCTTCATATAACTTGGAATACATTTCCCTTTGAGAAGCTCTGGTATTGTATTGATCCTCTACAAACTGATCAAAATGCCTGATTACTTCTTTAGCCCTAACTCCAGTGCCCAACTGCCCTGGAGCATAGTCAATGGCTAGAGCTTCTTCCAGACGTACTTCTTGTCTTCTATAGCCAGGAGTATTGGCATTGGCTATGTTATTGCCAATTACTTCTATTGCTGATTGATTGGCAAAAAGGGCCTGCCTTGCAATGTCCAGGATAGAATTTATTCCAGGCATTAAAAACTACTCCTGAGTTTTCTCACATTGTCAATTCCTTGAACCTTTCCTCCCGCATTATAAATGGCATTATCTCTATTACTATCTTTAATTTTCTTTTGTAAAAAAGTAAGTAAATCAACTGTTTGTCTGGCTAAGGCAAAAGCCAGGTCACTATTGCGCTTGCTTGCCAAATGTATTTTATGTTGCTTTTCTTCCAGACTTTTCCACAAAAAAGCCTCTTCCCCTTGAGGATAAGTGGCAAAAAAATCATTTAAACCAAGAGAATTATCTCTTTGAATCCTTTCCTTAAGAAAAAATTTTTCTTTTTCCAGTTGTTCCAATAAAAGCTGAATAGAAGCTTCCAGAGAGGAAATTTTCTCCACTTCTCTACTCTTTAAAGCGGAAAATTCTTCCTCTAGTAAATTTAGCAATAACTCCATGGCCTTGTTTAATCTTTGCAAAGTCTCTTTTAACATCTTTTTCCTCTTTTTTAATTATCTTAAGCAGTTAAAGAGTTATCTTCCTTGTTTTGCCAGGCCAGAGGATCTAAGGCCAGTTCACCTTTTCTAAGTTCAAAGTGTAGATGAGGACCAGTTGATCTGCCACTACTTCCAGATAAAGCAATTTTTTGGCCAAAACGCACAAACTGACCTTCTTCTACCAACAACTTGGAGTTATGAGCATAAAGAGAAATAAGTCCATTTTTATGCTTGAGGATAACGGTTTTGCCATAACCTGCCTTTTCTCCTGCAAAAATTACCTTTCCTGACCAGCAGGCTTTAACTTCAGTATTTTTTGGCACTGCAATATCTATCCCGCTATGCCAGGCCTTCTGACCGGTAAACGGATCAATTCGCCATCCAAAGGAAGAGCTTATTTCTCCCTTTACAGGCCAAACAAAGTTTTCCCCTAGTCTTTTATCAGGTGCAAGGCTCTGGGGAAAAGCAACAATGCCACCCTTAGGGCTTTGCTTTTGCTCAACTATCTTCCTGGCCAATCTATCCACTTGCTCATCTATATTTTGGGCTTCTTTATCTACTTCTGCAACGGAAGAATTTAAATGCTGTACTCGTTCCTTTAGTTGTTCAAAAATAAGCTCGCTTAAACCTATTCCTCCACTTTTGGCCATAATTTTACTCAACTCTATATCAAAAAGGCTTAAATACATATCCTCTTCTTTGCTATGTAAATAACCTTCTTTAGGTACAGTTTTGCGCATTTGTTCCCAGATTTTTTGCAAAAAAATAGCTTCAAAATCCTGGGCTACTTCTTTTAATTTTTTTAGTTCTCTTTGTTTTTGCTGCTTATGAGCAATATTTACACTCTTTTCTGTAGCCTTTTCTAAGGCTATTTTACCTAATTTAAGAAAATAATCTGTTTTCATTTTAAATTATCTCTAACTTAGCGTGTAAAGCTCCTGCAGCTTTCAGGGTCCTTAATATAGAGATTAAATCTCTAGGTGTAGCACCCATGGCATTTAAGCCTTTTACCAGTTCTTGAATAGTAGCTCCCTTTAAGAGAACAAGATTCTTTTTTTCTTCTTTTACTCCCAGTTGAGTTCTAGGCACTACAGTTGTTTCTCCCTGAGAAAAACTTTCTGGCTGAGAAACCTGGGGCAATTCCTGCACCACTATGTGTAAATTGCCATGGGAAATGGCTACTGGAGAAATGGTTACATGCTCTCCTAACACCACTGTGCCAGTTTTTTCATCCACTACAACCTTAGCTGGAGTATCTGGATTTATTTCTAAATTTTCTAAGGTAGCTAAAAAGGGTATTAAGTTGTTTTTAAACCTTTCAGGAATCTTTACTTTTACAGTGGAAATATTGGGAGCAGAAGCCAAGGGAGCATTAAAACTACTATTTATTCGGTTTAAAATTTGATTGGTGGTAGAAAAATCAAAGGTTGCTAAATTTAAGGTAATCTCTTCTTGCTTGGAAAAATCAAAGGGGATACCTCGTTCCACAATAGCACCACCAGGAATTCTAGCCACAGTGGCAATATTTTTGGCAGCAGTAGCTGCCTCTCCTCCAGCAGAAAAACCTCCCACTGCCAGGGCCCCCTGAGCCAGGGCATAAATCTTGCCATCTATACCTCTTAAAGGAGTTTGCAATAACACCCCACCCAGTAAACTACTGGCATCTCCAATGGAAGAAACTGTTACGTCCAGTTTACTACCAGGTCTGGCAGAAACAGGCATTTGAGCTGTAACCATCACTGCAGCTACGTTTTTTACCTTAAGGGAGTTTCTATCCACTCTTACTCCCATGTTTTCCAGCATATTGACCAGAGATTGAATGGTAAATTGGGTATTACTCTTATCTCCTGTACCAGAAAGTCCCACCACCAGACCATAACCAATAAGCTGGTTGGTGCGCACGCCTGAGACCTGGGCAATATCCTTTATCCTTACTCCCAGCACCCAGGAACTAGAAGAGAAAAGGAAAACAGAGACAAACACCAATATTCTTTGCCACATACTAAACTCCTAAAAAGGCCAGATATTATCCAACAACCTGGTCAACCAACCTGGTTTTTGCTTGTCTGCCAAAATCCCTTCACCATATATTTCGATTTTGGCATCAGCCAGATAATTGGAAGAAATGGAATTATCAGCAGCAATATCTTTTGTTCTGGCCAAACCTCGAACCACAATAATTTGGGTTTCTCCATTCACCCTGATTTCTCTGGCTCCTTCAATCTGCAACAGACCATTGGATAACACTTTAACCACTCTAGCAGCAATACTGGCAGTAATATCTGATTCGCGTTTGGTTTCTCCAGAACCATCAAAGGTAGAAGCTGAACTGGCTTTTACTAAAGGAGTAGAGCCCACTGCTGCTCTTGGGCCCAGATTGGGACCAAATCCCAGAACAGAGCCTACAGGAACTGCTCGCATGTTTTGTTGGCCAAAAAAATTCGTTACTCCCAGGTTTAAAGTAGACTCTTTGTCTGCTTTGGTAGAAGCTTTATTCTTAGCTGAAACAGTTTCCACAATATTGACCACCACAATATCTCCAACCTGTCTGGCCCTGCTATCAGCAAAAAGCAAATTAACTTCCCCTTCTTTAAACAAACTGCCAGGGTTTTCTTCTGGCTGGGCTACCTCTTCCTGGGGCAAGGGAGATAAGGCAGGAACAGGAGCAACCTTTTTTTGACTGGGAGCACAAGCTCCCAAGATAAAACAAAAAACTAAAATAAGAGCTAATCTTTTCATTGTCTCTTCTCCCTAAAATACCCTGATTTCTCCAGAATTAATGACCTTGCCTATTATTTTGCGTTGACTATCCATATTTTTCACCACAATCTTTTCCCCTAAAAAACCATCTTCTAAAGCTATGCCTATTCCTTTTAAAAGCACACTATTACCCTGGTAAACAATAGTTACCTTGTCTCCTTTACTTACAACTGGAATGGGCTCTAACTTATCCAGGGTAAGTACTTCTCCCACTCCTAAACTTACTCGCAGCCGATAATTAAAATTTTTACCATTCCAGATATCTTTAGAAATATAAGCCAAGTTTTTTAATTTATAAGTAATTACAGCAGGATTCAAAGGTTCACCTCGATTCAAAGGAGCACCCAAAACCGGAACACTTTTCCACACATCAACAAAAACACTGCCACTATAACTTCCCCTTTTTTGGTTAAAAGCATCTCTTACTTCTGCTACCACTCCATTTCTACCCACCTTGGGTCGGCCGACAATTTTTATTTTTAAATGCTCTTTTTTATTTAAAAATATAGCTGAAGAAAACATGAAATCCCTGAAATTTACTTTTTCTCCTTTAGCAACAAAGATGGGCAATAACTCTTTCTGAACTAAATGAAAAATATCCTGAGGAGATAGAACCTTATCTGCTTTTTTCAAAACAAGACGAGAAGGATATATAAGCTTACTAGCAAGAGAGCCTATATGGAAAGCAAAAGCTTTATTTACTTCCTCTTTATTAAGATAATAAACCCTATTATCTTTAACTTTAAAAATAATCTTATCCTTTAATTTTAACCATAAGCTATCAAGTTTATTATTTTTATACACCAAATCTTGAAAATAAAACACTCCACTGGGAGTAGCTGCATATTCTTTAACCTTAAAAAATTCCTCTCCCTGACTATAGCTAACTAGACCCAAGCAAAAAACTAAAGTAAAAAAAATCCTTCTCATTATCTCTTCATTTGATTGGCAATCTGGAGCATCTGGTCAGAAGTAGTAATGGCCTTTGAATTTATTTCAAAAGCTCTCTGGCCAACAATCATGTTGACCATTTCTTCTACCAGCTCCACATTGGACATTTCTAAAAAACCCTGGGCAATGGTGCCCACATTATTTTCTCCTGGAGTACCTTCTGTGGCTTCCCCTGAAGCCTCAGTGGGTAAAAACAAATTGCGCCCCATACTTTTTAATCCACTGGGGTTAATAAAGGTATATAGGGGAATATCTGCAGAAGCCAGTTCATTGCCTTCTTTATCCAGGGCAGCAATATGTCCGGTTTCTGTAACCACTATATTTTGAGTCTCTGCAGGCACAGTAAATTCAGGCTGCAATACATAGCCATTGGCTGTAACCACTCTACCTTCACTATCCAGTTTAAAAGCTCCAGCCCGGGTATAAGCTGGCTCACCATTTACCATTACCTGAAAAAAACCATCTCCTTCTATGGCCAAATCCAAGGGATTACCGGTATTTTGATAATCACCTTGAGAAAAGAGCTTGTGCACACTCACAGGTCTGACTCCCATTCCAATCTGCATACCCACAGGAATTCTAGAACCCTGGTTTTCCACTCCAGCAATTTTTAGATTCTGGTACATTAAATCTTCAAACTCTGCTCTACTTTTCTTAAAACCAATGGTGTTTACATTGGCTAAGTTATTGGCAGTAACATCAATATTTAGCTGCTGGGCAATCATTCCTGTGGCTGCTGTCCATAGGGATCTCATCATATTACTTTCTCCTCTTTAATAAAAACTTATCTTGTTGTTCCCACATCTCTTATGGCCTTTTGATCCTCTTCCTGAGAGGTAGTCATGGCCTTTTGTAAAGATTCAAAGGTCCTTAAGGTATCTATCATGCTCACCATTTCCTCTACTACCTGTACATTGGAATCCTCTAAATAACCCTGCTTGACCAAAGCATTTTCCAGAGGGACTTCTTGAGCTTTGTTTCCTTCAATATATAAAAGATTCTCTCCTTCTTTTTTTAAACTTCTTAAATCTGTCACGGTAACTACAGCTAAATTACCTATGATATCTCCATCCACGCTTATTTGTCCCTTTTCATTAATGACAATTTGACCGGTTTCAGGAAGTTCAATAGGTCCACCTTCTCCCAAAACAGGATATCCTTGAGCAGTAACCAGATTGCCACTTACAGGGTCTCTGGCAAAACTACCATTGCGAGTATACCTTATGCCTCCTGGAGTCTGGACTTTAAAAAAACCTTCTCCTTCAATAGCTACATCTAAAGAATTGCCAGTAAGCTTTAAAGCTCCTTGATTAAAGTCCACATAATTTCCAGTAAGACGAGTTTCTGACACGAGATTGGCCTCAGGCCAGGGCACTACTGGCTTTAAGGAAGTATTGGGGTCCACATAATCAGAGGCAAAACGGGTAAAAACATCTGCAAAAGCGGTTTTTTCCCTTTTAAAACCTACTGTGTTTACATTGGCCAAATTATTGGCAATTATATTCAAACGAAATTCCTGGCTTAAGGCTCCAAAAAGGGCAGAATACATTCCCTTCTGCATTTTTTACCTCCTTGTTGGTTCAACTAGCAAATAATAGACCAATACCTTTAAAATTAATCTTAAAAACAAAAATAAAATCCAAAAAATATACAAAAATAGGCTGTTTTTCTCTTGACAAGACCCAGACTATACTGATTATAAATAGTTGCTTCGAGCGGGTGTAACTCAGTTGGTAGAGTGCAAGCTTCCCAAGCTTGGAGTCGCGGGTTCGAATCCCGTCACCCGCTCCACTCCACCCAAAAAAGGTAAAAGATGGAGTGGACCCCTTTTCGGGTCCACTTTTTTTTTAAGGAACAAAAAAATGAATATTGAAGAAAAATTAAAAGAAATCATTCAACAACAATGCCTTATAAACCAGGTTGAATTATGGGGACTAGAGATATCTCTACCCAAAGGAAAAAAAGGTATTATTAGAGTTTATGCAGATAAAAAAGAAGGTATTAACATAGATGAACTGGCTAAACTAAGCAGAGACATTGAAGTTGTCCTGGATATAGAAGAAATGATTCCCAATTCTTATGTTTTGGAAGTATCTTCTCCAGGATTAAATAGAAAATTTTTTAAACCAGAACAACTAACTCAATATCTTGGACAAGAAATAAAAGTTAAATTAAAAACTCCATTAAATAAAAGAAAAGTAATCAAAGGCAACTTAAAGGAAGTAAAAGAAAATATTTTTACAATTGATACAGGTAAAGAAAATATAGAAATAGATTTTTTTGAAACAGAAAAGATAAATCTAGAATATAAGTTCTAGAGATAGGAGTAAAAATATGAGTACTGAATTAAAAAAAGTAATTGAACAAATATCTAAAGACAAAGGTATAGATAAAGATTTACTAATTGATACTTTAGAAGAAGCTGTAAGAGTTTCTGCTTATAAAAAATATGGTGATGATATAGACATAGAAGTTAGTTTTAATGAAGAAACCAATGAAATAGAAGTATACCAATTTAAAGTAGTTGTAGAAGAGGTCAATAATCCTCAGTTAGAGATTTCCTTAGAAGAAGCTAAAATTCATGATGGAAACATTCAAGTTGGCGACGAACTTGGTTTCAAGTTGAAAATAGAAGATCTAGGAAGAATAGCAGCTCAATCCGCAAAACAAATCATCATCCAAAAGATGAGAGATGCCGAGCAAGAAATCATTTATGAAGAATACAAAGACAGAGTTGGAGAGATTATAAATGGTATTATTCAACGCAGAGACAAACAAGGACTAATTATTAATTTAGGTCGTACAGAGGCTTTGCTTCCCAAAAATGAAATGATCCCAACAGAGCGGTACCAGCGCAACGATCGTATTCAGGCATATATCATAGAAGTAAAAAAAGAAGGAAGAGGACCTCAAATCATTGTTTCCCGTTCTCATCCTGATTATGTAAAGGCATTATTCTTCAGGGAAGTACCAGAAGTGGCAGACGGGACAGTAAAAATTATGGCTGTAGCCAGAGACCCGGGCAAGCGAGCAAAAGTAGCAGTTATGACTCAAGACTCAGATGTTGATCCAGTAGGAGCTTGCGTAGGGGTAAAGGGCTCTCGAATTCACAACATAGTTTCTGAACTAAAGGGAGAAAAAATCGATATAGTTATCTGGAGTCCTGACATTGCCACCTATGCAGCCAATGCCCTGGCTCCAGCCAGAATATCTAAAATCTTTGTAGATGAAGAAGAAAAGATTTTGGAAATCATTGTTCCAGACGATCAACTCACACCTGCTATTGGACAAAGAGGACAAAATGTAAAACTTGCTTCCAGGCTCCTGGGATGGAAAATAGATGTCTATACTGAAACTAGATATAGTCAATTAAATGAAGATAAGCGCATCTTAGAACAATTAGCTAGTGTAGCAGAAGTTCCAATGCAAAACTTTTTAGACGCAGGATTTGAAAGTCTAGAGGATGTGTCTAATGCTAGTGAAGAAGAACTCTTACAGGTAGAAGGAGTCTCTGAAGAAAAAATAGCTGATATTAAAGCAGCAATAAATCTTTTGAGTAGTAATAAGTAGAGGAATGAAAAAAGGTCATATTCCCATAAGAACTTGTATTATATGTAAAAAAAAAGCACCTAAGTTTAAACTTATTCGCTATGTAAAAATAAATGATACATTGGTAATAGATGAAAACCAGATAAAGCCGGGTCGCGGATTTTATATTTGTAGTGAAGAATGTAAACAAAAATTAGCAAAATATAAAGGCTGGCCAAAGAAGTGTAAGGGGGTAAAAAATAATGGCTAAAAAACGTGTACGAGAATTGGCTCAAGAATTAGGAGTAACTACTAAAGAAGTAATCCAAGCAGCAAAAGAAATAGATTTGCACATAAAAAGTCATATGACTGGACTGACAGAAGAACAGGTAGAAAGCCTAACCAGGATTATTTCTTCTCAAAAGGAAAGTAAAAAAGAAGTAGAAGAAAGAAAGGCGAAAGACGGTGTAATTATTAGAAGACGTAAACGTACTAGAGTCAAAAAAACAAGCACAGAACCAACAAAAGAAGATAAGGAAAAAGAACAAAAAGAAGAAAAAAAAGATACACCAGAAACCAAGCCAACCCCCAAAGCTAAGATAATATCCACTCCTTCCCCGGAAAAAGTAAGCCAGCCAGAAGCAAAGGAAAAAACAGATAAAGAAATAAAAGCTAAAGAAACAGAAGAAACAAGAGAAAAAGAGCAAATTAAAAAGGAAATAGAAGAGAAAAAAGAATCTCCTAAACAGAAAGAGGAAAAACCTAAAGAATCCAAGCCAGTAAGAAAGCCAAGAAAAAGAAGAAAACCCTCCTTTCAAAAAGAAAAGGTACAGGTAAAAATCATATCTAAGCCAGAAGAAAAGGAGAAAACAGAACCCACCCAAGTAGATAAGACAACTCCGCCTGTAAAAACTCAAGAAGAAACTCAAAGCAAACAGGAAGAAAAATCTGCTCTTGCCCCTCAAAAACAAACGCCTAAAGTACAGTCAGAGCCTCAAGTGCTATCCAAAGCTGAAGAAAAAAAGAAAAAAGGGAAAAAGGCCTTTTGGAAAGAAAAAGAGGAAGAAGAAAAACTTTTTGAAACCAAAAAAAAGAAAAAAGGGAAAAAAGCGCTTAGAGAAAAAAGTACCAAAAGAGTTGTAGATTTTTCCGACTATTACGAAGAAGAAAAAGAAGAAGTCTTGGAGCCAATTATAGAAGAAGCTCCTCAAAAAACTAAGCCTTCCAAGGGTAAGAAGAAAAAAGGAAAAGAAGAGAAAAAAAGCACCACTCCCACTCAACTCTTAAAGAGTACAAAACGCAAAATAAAAATAGAAGAAGGCATTAGAGTCGCAGATTTAGCCCAAAAAATGGGAGTAAAGGCCCAGGAAATTATAAAGCTTCTTTTCTCTTTGGGAATTATGGCTACTATCAACCAGTCTATTGATATAGAAAGTGCTTCTTTAGTAGCTGCTGAATTTGGGTTTGAAGTGGAGAAATCTGGCTTTAGTGAAGAAGAATATCTCCAAACAGCTCAGGAAGATAAACCAGAAGACCTTAAACCCCGTCCACCAGTGGTAACCATTATGGGACATGTAGACCATGGAAAAACCTCTCTGCTTGATGCCATTAGGTCCTCTAATATTACAGCCAAAGAAGCTGGAGGAATTACCCAGCACATTGGAGCCTATTATGTAAAGACTAGCAAAGGAGATGTAGTCTTCCTGGATACTCCAGGTCACGAAGCTTTTACTGCTATGCGGGCCAGAGGAGCTCAGGTAACCGATATTGTCATCCTGGTTGTGGCTGCTGATGATGGAGTTATGGACCAGACCAGAGAAGCTATAAACCACGCTAAAGCAGCTAATGTACCTATTATTGTGGCTATAAACAAAATTGATAAAGAAGGGGCCAATCCAGAAAAGGTCAAAAGAGAACTGGCAGAACATGGCCTTATCCCTGAAGATTGGGGAGGAGATACTATTTTTACTGAAGTCTCAGCCAAAAAGAAAATCGGCCTGGATGATCTTCTGGAAATGCTCTTATTGCAGGCAGAAGTTCTGGAACTAAAAGCCAATCCCAATAAACCTGCTAGAGGTTATATCATTGAAGCCAAGCTGGACAAAGGTAAAGGACCTGTAGGCACCCTACTTATTCAAGAAGGTACTCTAAAACAAGGTGATGCCTTTGTATGTGGGCTTCAGGCTGGTAAAGTTAGGGCTATGCTCAATGACCAGGGTAAAAAGATAAAAGAAGCTGGCCCCTCCATGCCTGTAGAAATTCAAGGTTTCGACGGCCTACCCAATGCAGGAGATGAGTTCATCGTTGTAGAAAATGAAAAGGTAGCCAGAAAAATAGCTGAAAACAGACAGATAAAACAAAGGGAAAAAGAACTGGCTAAAAAGAATAAAATTTCCCTGGAAAACTTCCTCCAGGGCAAGCTAGAAGGGGAAGCCAAAACCCTTAACCTGGTAGTTAAGGCCGATGTACAAGGTTCTCTCGAAGCTGTAAGTGAATCTTTACGCAAATTGTCTACAGAAGAAGTAAAAATAGAAATTATTCACGGTGGAACAGGAGCTATCACTGAAAGTGACGTAATGCTTGCTGCTGCTTCTTCAGCCATTATTATTGGTTTCAATGTTAGACCTACAGCTAAAGTAAAACAAGTTGCTGAAAGAGAAAATGTAGAGATTCGTTTCTATGATGTTATCTATCACTTAACTAATGAAATAAAAGACGCAATGTCTGGTATGCTTGCTCCTGTTGTAAAAGAAGAATACCTCGGGCAAGCAGAAGTATTACAGACTTTTAACGTTCCAAAAGTTGGTAGAGTTGCTGGATGTATGGTTATAGACGGAAAACTTATGCGTAATGCAAAAATAAGACTACTTAGAGAAGGAGTTGTAATCTATACAGGTAAGCTTAGCTCTTTAAAACGTTTTAAAGATGATGTAAAAGAAGTTCAAAAAGGGTATGAATGTGGAGTTGGGTTGGAAAACTACAATGATATTAAAGTTGGAGACATAATAGAAGCTTTTGAAGAAGTTGAAGAAAAAGCAACTCTAGGTTAAAATGATTGTAGGTATTTTAAAGGTAACCTTTAGACTCCATGGGATATTTTCTCTAAAAGAAAAAAGAAAAATATCCTCTAGTTTAAAACAAAAATTAAGGAACAAATATAACATAGCCATTGCAGAAGTAGAAAATCAAGACAGCACTGATTTCTTGACCATAGGTGTCTCTACTCTATCCAATGAGATGAGACAAACTGAAAGCATATTGTCTAAAGTAAAAGACTCTATCGAAGCTATGACTTCAGAAGAAATAGTAGAAATAAATACAGACTTTTTTGGATATTAAATATGGAAAAAAAATCTTATAAAAAAGAAAAATTAGCAGAAGCTATAAAAGAGAATTTATCTCTTATCTTACTAGAAGAATCCAATAATGAACTTTTTTTAGCTCTAACTATTACAGGAGTAAAATTAAGTAAAGACCTAAGAAAAGCAATTATTTTATATACTCATTTAGAAGGGAATAAAGAAAATATTCTGGTATCACTGAATAAAGCCAAGGGATTTTTTAGAACCAACCTGGCTAAAAGACTAAAGACAAAATATATTCCAGAACTTATATTTGAATGGGATAGTTTTATGGAGCAGATGATTTATGAAGGATAAAATTAAAGAAGTTCTGCTCAAAGAAGATAATTTTTTAATCACTGCCCATCTCAATCCAGACGGAGATGCAATTGGGTCCATGTGTGCCGTGGGTTTTTTACTACAAAAATTAAATAAAAATTTTGTATTTTACAATCAATCTCCTTTTCCTCAAAAGTTTAGCTGGTTATCTCTGCCCTCTCCCTGGTCTCAGGAATTACCCTCCAATAAACCCAACTGGTTAATTATTTTAGACAGCGGAGATAGTTTACGCATAGGAGAAGACCTTCAACCCTGGTTAAAAGATATTCCCAGCATAAACATAGACCATCACTTAAGCAATCCTCTTTTTGGAACTTTAAATTGGGTCAATCCTCAAGCTTCTTCTGTAGGGGAAATGATAGCTGAACTCTGTGCGGACTTGAATATAAAACTTGAAGACAAGCTAGCAGAAGCTCTTTATTTAGCCATCTTAAGTGATACTGGTTCTTTTTCTTATGGCAACACTACTTCCAGGGCTCACTACTGGGCAGGAGAAATGATTGCCAACGGTCTGGATGTAGGTAAAATAAATGCTCTCTTGAATCAAAATCTAACTTTAAATAAATTAAAATTAATGGCCAGGGTACTGGGCTCCACTGAGTTAAAGGAAAAAGGACAAATTGCTCTAATTAAAATAACTCAAAAAATGTTTACTGAAACCAGCACCTCTATAGAAGATTGTGAAGGATTTATTAACTATATTCGTAACTTACAAGGAGTAAAAATAGCTGCAAGTTTAAGAGAAGAAAAAGACCAGACCATAAAATTTAGCCTTCGCTCCTATGGAGATATAAATGTCCAAAAAATTGCCCAGGAATTAAAAGGTGGGGGGCATAAGAATGCAGCTGGTGGCACTCTGCCTGGGCCTTTAGAAAAGGCAGAAGAAATTTTATTAACTACTATAAAAAAGAATTTAACTATATGAAAAACATAGACGGTTTGCTGTTATTAAATAAACCCAGAGGAATAACTTCTACTGCGTGTTTGAATAAACTAAAAAGAAAGTTTAAGTTAAAAAAAATAGGTCATGGTGGGACATTAGATCCTCTGGCTACTGGACTTTTGCTGGTATTTCTGGGTAAAGCTACTAAGCTTTCTCCCTTTTTGATGCAAAGGGAAAAGGTGTACAGGGGAGTTTTAGAACTGGGTAAAACAAGTGCCAGTTATGATGCAGATTCAGAAGTAATAGAAAAAAAAGACTGGTCTTATCTAAGCGCAGAAGAAGTAAAAAAAGAAGTACTTAACTGGCTCAACCTTGAAGAACAAGAAGTGCCACCCATTTCTGCTGCCAAACACAAAGGAAAACCTCTTTACTTTCGCGTAAGAAAAGGCGAAGATATCCCTGTAAAGAGGAAAAAAATAAAGATCTTTGAAGTAAAGGTATTAAAAACAGAGTTGCCCTTTGTCCACTTTTGGGTTCGGTGTAGTGCAGGCACCTATATCCGTTCCCTGGCCCACAGCCTGGGGAAACGATTGGGGTGCGGAGCTATACTTACAGAGCTTACCAGGGAAGAATGCACGCCCTTTAAATTGGAGCAAGCTTACTCCCTGGAGCAAGTCTTAGAAGAGGGACTGGAAGGAAAAGTGCTGAGCTTTAAAGAAGCCTTAGCCAACTGGCCTCATCTTACAGTTAATCCCTATTTAGAGGAAAAAATAAAAAACGGGGCCATACTAAGCCCTCTAGAACTTCCTCTTCAACCCAAAGAGGGCCTGAAGGTTCTCATCTCTAATCAAAAAGAAGAGCCTCTGGCTCTCCTGGAGTGTCAGGACGAGTTAAACCCAAGGTGGAAAATTTTAAGGGGACTCTGGAGCTAAAAAATAAAAAGGAGGTATATTGCTGTGGTAATGACACCAGAAGAAAAGGCAAAAATCATTGAAGAATTCAAAAGGCATGATGGAGACACAGGTTCTCCAGAGGTTCAAATTGCTCTCTTAACTGCCAGAATCAAGCACCTAACAGAGCATTTTAAAGTCCACAAAAAAGATGTTCATTCTCGTATGGGCTTATTAAAACTGGTAGGAAGAAGAAGAGGTCTTTTAAATTATCTCAAGAAAAAAGACATTGAACGCTACAGAGCAATTTTAGAAAAATTAAACTTAAGAAAATAGTTTAAAAGGGGCTTCAAAAGCCCCTTTTAATTCTCAATTTACAAAAGAGAGGAACGAGTATTTATGTTACAAGTTAAGACAAGTGCACCTTACGGGGAGCAAGAAATAACCTTAGAATATGGCCGATTGGCTTTACAAGCCAACGGAGCAATCTGGGCTCAATGGGGAGAAACTGTAGTTTTAGTTACTGCTACAGCCCAACCCATTGAAATACAACCAGACTTTATGCCTCTTACGGTCAACTATCAAGAAATGTCCTATGCTGCAGGAAGAATCCCTGGTGGCTATTTTCGAAGAGAAATAGGACGTCCCAGTGAAAGAGAGACTTTAGTCTCCAGATTAATAGATCGTCCCATAAGACCACTTTTCCCCAAAGGACTAAATCACGAAGTACAGGTCATTGCCACTGTACTCTCTGCTGATGCCATCCACGACCCTGATATTCTGGCCATGACTGGAGCTTCTGCAGCTCTTACCATTTCTAATATTCCCTTTTTAGGTCCCATTGCAGGAGTAAGAGTGGGATATATAGAGGGTAATTTTATCTTAAATCCCACTACCGAACAAATCACCCAAAGTGAGTTAAACCTGGTTTTAGCCTGCACTCAAGAAGGCGTGGTAATGGTAGAAGGTGGGGCCAGGTTTGTTCCTGAAGACTTGTTAGCTGAAGCCATAGCCTGGGGACAGGAACAGGCTAAGCCTATTATCGAAGCTCAAGAAGAACTCAGACAAAAATGTGGACAGGAAAAATTAGTTTTTACTCTCCCAGAAATCCCTGAAGATCTTAAAGCTGAAGTTCGTAATTTAATTTATGAAGATTTAAAACACGCCTTGAGTATTGGAGAAAAATTAAAGAGAAAAACAGCTAAAAAAGAAGTACACCAAAAGGTTCAAGAACAATTAGCTGAAAAATATAAAGAAAATCCTGAATTCTCTTCTCAGCTAAAAGAAATATTAGAAGAGCTAGAAAAAGAAATAGTCCGCCAAAAAATAGTTCAACAAAATATTCGCATAGACGGACGAGACTTAACAACAGTAAGACCTATTGAGATTGAGGTGGGTCTTTTGCCCAGAACTCACGGATCTGCTATTTTTGCCCGGGGAGAAACCAAAGTCTTAAGTATTGCCACTCTGGGAAGTTCTTCTGACGAACAAAGAGTGGAAACCCTGGCTGGAGATAGCAGCAAGCGCTTCATGCTCCACTACAATTTTCCACCCTACTGTGTGGGAGAAGTAAAACCTTTGCGTGGACCTTCTAGAAGAGAAATAGGCCACGGGGCATTAGCAGAAAGGGCTCTAGAACCTGTTTTGCCTTCAGAAGAAGAGTTTCCCTTTACTTTGCGTATTGTTTCAGAAGTAATGGAAAGCAATGGTTCCTCTTCCATGGCCACTGTTTGCGGTGGTTCTTTGGCTCTCATGGATGCTGGAGTACCCATAAAGGAGCACGTGGCTGGCATTGCCATGGGCCTCATAAAAGAGAGTGATAATTATTATGTTCTAACTGATATTTTAGGAGACGAAGACCATCTGGGTGATATGGATTTTAAAGTAGCTGGTACCAAAGACGGTATTACAGCCATTCAAATGGATATAAAAATAACTGGTATCCCCAGTGAAGTCATGAAAAAAGCTCTTTTTCAAGCTAGAGAAGCTAGATTACACATCCTGGAAAAGATGAACCAGGTGCTTTCTGCTCCCAGAACCGAAGTGTCTCCTTATGCACCCAAGGTAACCACTTTAGAAGTAGCTCCAGATAGAATTAGAGATATCATCGGTCCCATGGGTAAAACCATAAAGGCTATTACTGCCAGTACTGGTTCTACTGTGGATATAGAAGAAAGTGGCAAAATCACTATCTTTGCTCCCAATAAGGAAGCTCTGGACAAAACTGTAGAAATGATTCTCTACTTCAATCAGAAACCAGAATTGGGTAAAAACTACTCTGGATTAGTCAAAAAGATTTTAGATTTTGGCGCAGTAGTGGAGATTTTACCTGGTGTTGATGGACTTTTACACATCTCTCAGCTAGCTGAACATAAGGTGAACAAGGTTGAAGATATTGTTAAAGTAGGAGATACGGTAAAGGTAAAAGTTGTAGAAATAGATGACCATGGCAAGATAAGATTAAGTAAAGTTGCTGTGCTTAGGGAAGAAAACGGGGAAGAAATAGATTTAAAAGACTATTCCCAGCCTAAGCCCAGATCAAGAAATAACTCCCGTCATCCGCACCAGCGGAGGAGATAAGAGGAGGAAGAAAATGCCCATTTTTGAATTCCAATGTGTAAAATGTGGACACATCCAGGAGTTTTTACTCAAAAATCAAAACGATACAGTGGAATTAAAATGTGAAAAATGTGGAGGCGAAGAACTAACCAGAGTACTTAGTCAAGTCTCCTACTCTGTAACCACTTCTTCTGGCCAAAAGGCCTCGATGACCAGCAAGAATTGCGGTGGCAACAGTTGTACAACCATGAGCTTCCCTGGCCCAAGTTAATCTTGGGCCTTTTTCTATTAATCTTCTAGAGTTATATTTAGTTAAAAATTTAAAGATAGCTTGTTTTAAACAAACTATACTTTACATATAATAATCATATAGTGCTATTCAGTTTGTAGAATCTTTAGCTAGTGCTATTTTCCTAAAACATATTTAATAACCTTTTTTACTATTCTCGATCTAGGAGGATAAAGTTAATAAAAATCTATAGGGAAGATCAAATGAGCAAGCCCCAAAAGGAGCAAAATGCCAGCAAAGTTCAAAAAGACTTTACTGAGACTAAGTCAGGACAAACAAGTTGTTGTTGCCAGACTTCATCCTGTGCTGAAGCTTCTAAAGACATATCCCTATCCACGCCTGCTAAGCTGGGAGTTAAGGCCAGAGAAAGTCTGGGCAACAAAAAGACCTTGAACATAGAACTTCTGGCTATTGACTTAAATACCTGTCAGCGCTGCGCCCCAACCAGCGCAAACTTAAAAACAGCTGTGCGTCTTCTCACTCCTGTGGCAGAAGCACTCGGAATTCAGCTAAACCTCCAGGAGATTGTGGTACAAACTCCAGAACAAGCCAAAAAACTGGCTTTACTTTCTTCTCCCACCATAAGGATAAATGGTCAGGATATTGCCCAGGATATTCGAGAATCTGAATGCGAATCATGCGCAGAGCTGACCCAAAACAAAATTCCAATTAACTGTCGTGAGTGGCATTATCAAGGACGAGTTTATTTTGCCGCTCCCCTGCCCCTGTTACTGGAAGCAATCATGAAGGCCATGCTAAACATAGACAAACCACCAATGGTTCCTTTGCCCCTTGCAAAATTACCAGAAAATCTCCAAAAGTATTTTAAAAATAAAAAACAATCCTCCTCAAAGTGCTGTTAAGCCCTCATCCTTTCTTGCCAATCTACCCAAAAGCTCAAGATAATTTGCTCTCTTTTACGAACTCCTTATAAAATACAACCAGCAGTCCTTCCAGCTTAAATCCCTCTCTTGCCCTTAAGAAAGAGGCAAAATAAAGCAACTATCCTTTTATTTAGAAAATTAATCATTCTCACACCCTGAAAAATTCAAAAAATAACCTTTTTTTGACTTAAATCAAAGAAATAGATTATGAATAACACTAAACCTAGACTCAACAAAAACAACAAGGAGGAAACTATGTTTTGTTATCAATGTGAACAGACTGCCCAGGGTAAAGGTTGTACCAAGATTGGCGTATGTGGAAAACAACCTGATACCGCAGCTCTGCAAGACCTTTTAATATACGCTCTTAAAGGCTTAAGTGAAGTCAGTCTCAAGGCTAAAGAACTGGGGATAGACACCAGCAAAAACGACAAATTCCTATTTGAAGCCATTTTTGCCACTCTCACCAATGTAAACTTTGACTCTCAGGATATTTCCAGGTTTATTCAGGAAACAGTAAGATTAAGAGAAGAATTAAAAAAGGAAATCCTGGCCAGGGAAAAGGTAGAATTTTCTGAATTAGCCAATTTCCAACCTGCTACCAGCTTGGAAGAACTGGTAAAACAAGGAGAAGAGCATTCTCTTTTAGCTGAAAAAGATCCCAATGAAGACATTGAATCCCTGAAACAAACCCTTACCTATGGCCTTAAGGGCGTAGCAGCTTATGCAGATCATGCCTATTTACTGGGGCAAAAAGACCCAAGTATTGCTGACTTTTGTTACCAGGCCCTGTTAGCCACAACCACTAAAGATAAAACCCTGGAAGAATGGGTAAATCTGGTCCTGGAATGTGGTAAAGTAAACTTAAAGGCCATGGAATTCCTAGATGCTGGCAATACTTCCACCTTTGGACATCCAGTGCCTACAAAGGTGCCTCTGGGGCACAAAAAAGGCAAAGCCATTTTGGTCTCTGGGCATGACCTTTTGGACCTCAAACTTTTGTTAGAACAGACCAAGGATAAAGGGATTTACATCTATACTCACGGTGAGATGCTGCCTGCCCATGGCTATCCTGAACTCAAAAAATACCCCCACTTTTATGGCCACTACGGAACTGCCTGGCAAAATCAACAAAAGGAATTTGCGGCTTTTCCCGGGGCTATCTTAATGACCACCAATTGTATTCAAAAACCCCAAAAGACCTATCAGGAAAACATTTTTACCACTGGAGTAGTAGGCTGGCCAGGAGTGGAACATATTGGAGAAGATAAGGACTTTACTCCAGTAATCGAAAAAGCCCTTGCTTTGCCAGGGTTTGCTGAAGATGAAGAAAAAGGTGAAGTTATGGTAGGCTTTGCCCGAAATAGTGTCTTATCTGTTGCAGACAAGGTTATTGAAGGGATAAAAGCTGGTAAAATCAGACACTTCTTCCTGGTAGCTGGGTGTGATGGAGCCAAGCCCGGCAGAAACTACTACACCGAATTCGTGGAAAAAGTGCCTCAGGATTGTATTGTTCTTACCTTAGCCTGTGGTAAGTTCCGTTTCTTTGACAAACAACTGGGAGATATTGACGGCATTCCCAGACTTTTGGATATTGGCCAATGTAATGATGCCTACTCTGCTCTCCAGATTGCTCTGGCTCTGGCCAAAGCCTTTAACTGTGATGTCAATGACTTACCTCTTTCCTTAGTGCTTTCCTGGTATGAACAAAAGGCCGTGGCTATTTTACTTACCTTACTGGCTTTGGGTATTAAAAACATCAAAATAGGTCCTAGTTTGCCTGCTTTTATTACTCCTAACGTCTTAAACTTCCTGGTAGAAAACTATAATATCAAACCCATCTCCACTCCAGACGAAGATCTAAAAGAAATCTTAGGCTAAGACCCTTAAAGGGGAGCTTTAGCTCCCCTTTTTTAATTCTCTAAAAAAAGCCTATCTCTTCTCACAATAAAAAAACAAAGAATCTTTTTAAAAACTTTACAACCGTTCTTAACCCTCTTATTGACTACCTAAACAAAATAGCAAACCAGTTATGTTTATTCCTATTAGCAAAGAAGAACTCAAAAAGTTAAACTGGCCCCAGCCAGATATAATCCTGGTTACAGGAGATGCTTATATTGACTCCTCCTTTATTGGAGTAGCCCTTTTGGGTAAATTTCTTATCAAACACGGTTATAAAGTAGCCCTTATTCCTCAACCAGACTGGAAGTCAGGTAAAGACATCACCAGATTAGGAGAACCCAGGTTGTTCTGGGGGGTTACTGCCGGGTCAGTAGACTCCATGGTAGCCAATTATACTGCCATTGGTAAAAAACGCAAAACTGATGACTATACACCTGGTGGTATAAACAATAAAAGGCCAGATAGGGCTTCTATAGTTTATACCAATCTCATCCGTCGATACTTTAAAAATACCAAGCCTATTGTCCTGGGAGGAATAGAAGCCAGTTTACGCCGCATTGCCCATTATGATTTTTGGTCAGATTCCCTGAGACGCTCTATTTTATTTGACGCCAAGGCTGATTATTTACTCTATGGCATGGCTGAATACTCCTTACTGGAACTAACAAGGGCCCTGGAACAAAAGCAGGAAGTTACCTCTATTCGAGGACTTTGTTATATTGCCAAAGAAAAACCAGCCTCTGGAATTGAACTGCCCAGTTATGAGGAAGTAAAAGCAGACAAAGAAAAATTTACTCAAATGTTTTTGACCTTTTATCAAAACCAGGACCCAGTTAAAGGACAAAGGCTAATTCAAAAACACCAGGACCGGTACTTAGTGCACAACCCTCCTTACCCTGCCCTCACCCAGGAACAGATGGATGAGATTTATAGCCTTTCCTTTGAAAACAAGGCCCATCCCCTACATCAAAAACAAGGAAAAATTAAAGCCCTGGAGACCATCCAGTTCTCCATAACCACCCACCGTGGCTGTTATGGTGAGTGTCATTTTTGTGCTATTTCCATGCACCAGGGAAAAATAATTCAAAGTAGAAGTGAAAAATCCATTTTAGCAGAAGTAAAATCCCTTATTAAGCATCCAGATTTTAAAGGTATTATCCAAGACCTGGGTGGACCCACTGCCAATATGTATGGATTTGAATGTAACAAAAAACTAAAAAAAGGCAGTTGCTCGAACAAGCGTTGCCTTTTTCCCCAACCGTGCCCCAACTTACCTCTAGACCACACTCCTCAAATCAATCTTCTTAGAAAAGTTCGAAAAATCCCTGGAGTAAAAAAAGTCTTTGTTAATAGTGGACTGCGCTATGACCTTATTTTAGCAGATAAAAGGGCTGGTGAAACTTATCTTCAAGACCTGGTAAGCTGGCACGTCTCTGGCCAGCTAAAAATAGCACCTGAACACGTGGCAAAAGAAGTATTAGAAATCATGGGCAAGCCTGATAATCAAAACCTGTTAGAATTTAAGCGCAAATTTGATGAATTAAGTAAAAAAAAGGGAAAAAAGCAATTTTTGACCTATTATTTCATTGCTGCCCATCCTGGCTGTACAGAAAAACATATGTATTTATTAAAAAAATTTGCCCTAGACCAATTAAAAATCAATCCCAGACAGATTCAAATATTTACTCCAACCCCTTCTACCTTTTCTACCCTTATGTATTTTACAGAAAAAAATCCCTTTACTGGCCAGAAAATAAAGGTAGCCAAAACCTTCAAAGACAAGCAAAAACAAAAAGATATTGTTCTAAAAAGGACCAAAAAAAGGGAGACCCAAAAAATATAAATTGGGACTCCCTTTTTTTTAGTTAGCTTATCATTTTTTGCAATACCTTATACACAGCAGCAAAGTCTTCATCACCCCAACCATTTTCTTCACCTATCCTGAAAAACTGCAAGGCTGTAGTTGCTTCTGGGATAACCGCTCCTGTTTCCTGGGCAGTTTGAAAAACAAAACGCAAGTCTTTACTCATGTGTTTTAAAGGAAATTGTGGAGTAAAATTTTCTTCTAAAAATAAATCCTTTTTCAGTTGAAACAAAAGACAATTCAAGGCTCCAGAATAGAGTACTTCCAGCATGGTTTCTTTGCTTAAACCACCTTTCTGGCCAAAGTGAATCATTTCTGCCATTCCAGCCATCATCACACCCAAAAGCAGATTAATGGCCATTTTCATCATAGAACCCTGTCCCACAGGACCGCAGTAAACCACCTTTTTACCCATTGCCAGCAACACATCTTCTACACCTTTTACTTCTTCTTCTTTTCCTCCAGCCAGAATAACCAGCTGTCCATCTTCAGCAGGCTTTTTTGAACCAGAAACAGGAGCATCAATAAATTTAACGCCTGTAGGTTCCAATTTTTGGGCTAATTCTTTGGTATAAGTGGGAGAAACAGAGCTCATGTTAATCAAGTATTTCTGGTCAGTTAAAGCAGAAAACAATCCCTCTTTGCCAAAGATAACCTGATCAATGGCTTCTGGGCCAGTTAACATGGTTATGATAACTTCACTCTCCTGCGCTACTTCCAGAGGAGTCTTTACTGCTTTTGCCCCTGCTTGAGTTAAGCCTATGGTTTTGGCAAAAGTTCTGTTATATACAGTTAGCTCAAAGCCTTTTTTTAAAATATTTAAAGACATGGGAATACCCATAATACCCAGGCCAATAAAACCAACTTTTTTCATTTGTCCCTCCTTATTATACTCAATTTTTTACCCAAAAACCTTTATTTTTACTAACTATCTTTTCCTGAGTAGTTAGGTAAAATTTTTCTTTATCCTTCCAGTAAATATCTATCTCTCCTAACAGGGCTGTATTTAACAAAGGGATATTCCTTTGTTGAAAATAATTTACTACTTTACCAGAAGGTAACCTATAAGGATTTAAAAATCCAGAGCTTACAATTACTAACTGGGGATTAACTTGAGTATAAAATTTCTCATTAAAACTATTTTTACTGCCGTGATGAGGTAAAATCAAAACCTGAGCTCTAAGATCTAAGTTAGAAGACACCAGATCATTTAAGCCTGCTTTTTCTATGTCTCCACAGATAAGCACTCTCTTTACACCTCTATCTACCAGCCTTAATACCAGAGAGTCATTATTAGAATTATTGCCCTTAATTTTAGGATGTAACACTTCCAGATAACTATCCTTACTTAAATTAATCCTATCTCCTCTCTTTACTATTCCTACTTTATCCCTATTTTTACTTAATATCTTCTCTAAAATCAACCTATCTCTTAAACCCAGAGGAAAGTCTCCATTAAAATAAAATCTTTTAAATTTAAATCTATCTAAAATATAATAAAGACCTCTTAAATGATCTATGTCTGGATGAGTTAAAAAAATCATATCTAAACCAGGATATTTTTTATAGGTTA
Organism: Desulfonauticus sp.; assembly: GCF_055126295.1. Classification (NCBI taxonomy): domain Bacteria; kingdom Pseudomonadati; phylum Thermodesulfobacteriota; class Desulfovibrionia; order Desulfovibrionales; family Desulfonauticaceae; genus Desulfonauticus; species Desulfonauticus sp. The sequence goes on from NZ_JBSRHE010000002.1 coordinate 78,222, forward strand.
AAATTTTACTTAAAACCAGTTTACCCAAATCATAATCAAAATTAAAACTTCCACCTCCATCAATAAGAATTCTATTTTTATCTATATTCAAAAAAAGAGATTGTCCTTGCCCTATATCTAGAACAGAAACCATATTGCCTTTATCTTCATAAATAATTTGAATAAAAAATAAAACCAAAGAAAAAATTAAAAAATAAATTACCTTTTTATTTTTAAGAATAACAAAAAGAAATAGCAGATAAAAGCTTAATATAATCCATCCGTCTGGCCTAGGAACAAGTACAGTTATAGTTGTAAGTATTCTTTCTAAAGAAGACAAAATAGAAAATAAAAAATCTAAAGATGTAGACATAATTTTTAGAAAAAATAAAGCTATACTTTGATATTTCAAAAACAAAAGAAATAGTAATCCAGAAGGCAAGGTTATAAAAGATAAAATGGGGATCCAAATAATGTTTATAAAAGATAAAGTATAAACTTGATTAAAATAATATACTTGTAAAGGTAGTAAAATAAGGTTTATTATTAGAGTTGAGAAAAAAATAAATAAGATAGAACTAAAAAATTTGTTCTTCACTTTCAAGCTCTTTAAAAGATATACTGAGAAATAGACTCCTAAAACTGCTAAAAAAGAAAATTGAAAAGATATATCAAAAACACTTGCAGGTAAAAAAAGAACCAACAAAAAAAGAGCTATAAAAAAACCATCTATAAACAATCTCTCTTTATTCAACAAGTAAAGTATTCCCCAGCTTAAAAACATAATTTCTGAACGTAATAGGGATAAAGGAGCTCTAGTTAACAACAGATAAAAAAGAGATAGAAAAAAAGAAATAAAGATAGACATCTTTTTACGGGGTACAATCAGAGCACCATAGGGGAATATAAAATATAAGCCATAAACCAGGAAAAAACCTAAAGCAAAAACAATGCTTAAATGTAAACCTGAAAGCGCCAAAGTATGGCCAAGGCCTGTTTCTCTAAAAAAGTTTAAAAATTTATAGGTAAAAAGAGATTTATCATTTAAAAGTAAGGCCAAGATTACAGCTTTTGTTTCTTCTCTAGCGCTTATTTCATTCAAATAACTAAGAACATTGGCTTTTAAAAAATATATTTTCTGATATAAATACCTTTTAAACTTATAAATCAAATTACTTTTTTTATAATCTAAAATTCTTAAGCTCTTAGCGTAAGAACGATAAAAAATATTTTTACTAGTCCAAAAAAAGGAATAACCAAAAACCCCTTTATCTTTTAAGCCTGCAACAGGTTTTACCTTTAATTTTTCTTCTATTTTATCTCCAGGCAAAATATCTTTATCTTTTCCTTTATTATCTTCTAAAGTAATCATCAATTTATTTTTTATTTTTATATTATTAAAATAAACCTCATCTAAAAGTATTCTCTTTTTATTTTCTGGTAAAAACTCTATACTACTAACTATTCCTTTAACTTCAATCTTTTTTTTAAAAAAATCTAAAGCAAAGGGATAATAACTAACTGGAATAGTAAGATAAAAATAAGCTATCCCCAAACAATAAAAAAAGGCATAAAAGTATTTTTTAGGTTCAAAGAAAAAGAAAAGAAATAAAAAGATAAAAAGACTATAGACAGGAAATCTGGGAAAAATAAAACCACTTAGAAAAAAGAGAAATGTTTTTTGCCAGGTAAAAAGCTTTAGCTGGGTCAATGCTTTTTAATTAAAACTTCTCGAGGTTTACTTCCTTCTGGAGGACCAATAATGCCATCTCTTTCCATTTGCTCTATAAATAAAGCAGCTTTATTAAAACCAATGCGAAAACGCCTTTGAATTAAGGAGATGGAAACCTTACCTGTTTCTATGGCAAATTCTACAGCTTCTTGATATTTGGGATCATTTACAATATCTTCATTTACTTCACTTTGAGTTTTTTCTTCTTTTTCTTCTTTCCATTGTTTAAAATCAAGCTCAAAGGAGCCAGGATAAGACTCTTTCCAAAACTCCACGACTTGAGCAATTTCTTCTTCACTGACAAAAGCACCATGGACCCTTTTCAAGCTTCCTCCACTAGCCTTAAACAACATATCTCCTTTACCCAAAAGATATTCTGCTCCATTGGCATCCAAAATAGTCCTGGAGTCATGTTTGGAACTCACCTGAAAGGCTATTCTAGCTGGAAAATTGGCTTTAATAATACCTGTAACCACATCCACTGAAGGTCTCTGGGTAGCTAAAATCAAATGTATCCCAGCAGCCCTTGCCAGTTGGGCCAATCTAACAATACTGGTTTCCACTTCTTTAGCCCCAGTAAGCATCAAATCAGCCATTTCATCAATAATTATAACCAAGTAAAAAAGGGATTCCCACTCTTCTTGATTATCTTCACTTTTCTTTAAATTACTTATTTTTTGATTATAGGCCTCAATATTGCGCACTCCCAACTGGGCCATAAGCTCATACCGTCTTTCCATTTCTGCTACTGCCCACTCTAAGGCTACCTTGGCCATACCAGGCTCTGTGACCACAGGATGGACCAGATGGGGAAGGTCATTGTAGACTGAAAGTTCTATTCTTTTGGGATCAATTAATAAAAGGCGCAAAGAAGAAGGAGTATGAGCAAAAAGTAAACTTAAAAGAAAGCTATTTAAACATACACTTTTACCCGCACCAGTAGCTCCTGCCACTAATAAATGAGGCATTTTGGCCAGGTCTACCACTACAGCATTTCCCTGAATATCTTTACCCAGGGCCAGAGGGAGAGTATGCTTTTTATTTTGAAAACCAGGAGTATCCAAAACTTCCTTTAAAAAAACCATTTCCCTTTCTGGATTAGGAATTTCTATGCCCACAGTATCCTTACCTGGAAGAGGAGCAATAATGCGCACGCGAGAAGATTTTAAACTTAAAGCCAAATCATCACTCAAGTTGGCGATCTTACTAATCTTGATGCCAGGAGCTGGTTTAAATTCCACCATACTCACCACTGGGCCTGGCACTACCCTTTCTACCTTTCCTTCTATAGAAAAATTAGCTAAACAATCTGTGACTTTTAAGCCTATTTCTTCTAATATTTCTTTACTTACTTTAACCTTATTCTTCACAACTTCATTTAGTATATCTAAAGGAGGAAACTTAGCATCACCAGAATGAACATAATTAATATTATTTTTGCTATCTTTTTTAACACCGGACTCTTTAACTTCTTTTTTTCCTTCTTTTACAGGACTAATATCTTTATCTACGTTCTTTTTTTTGTTATTTCTCTTTATATTTTTAGATATCCTTTCTTTTCTCTTTATAAAGTTATATTTTAGTTTATAAATCAAACTATACCATGATATATTAAATACTATTTGTATACTACAAATTGTTAGTATAGACAAAATTACTATACTACCCCAGAATTTAAAATATTTTATACATAAAAGATATAAATTATTTCCTAAAAAACCACCACCACTTATACTATGAAAAGAAACAAAAGAAAAATAAGGAAAAGAAATCCAGATATGCAAAAGGATTAAAAGTAGAAAGAAAAAAGTCCATCTATACCAGGGAAAAGTAATACTTTTAATAATTAAAAAAGAAACAAAAAACCCACTTAAAGCCCACAAAAAAGCGCCCAAACCAAAAAGATCAAAAAAAAGGCCAGCCAGGTAAGCTCCTACCAGGCCAGCCTTATTAATTACTTTTCCACTAGCGATACCAGAAGAATTAAAAGATGGATCCAAGGGCGAATAAGTTAGCAAGCTAAGCAAATAAAAAAAAAGAAAACCCCACAAAAACAATAGCAATATTTCTTTTTTTAACTTGCCCTCCCCAGTCAAAAAAATACTCCTTTATTCTCGGCCGATATATTCTTTAGTTCTGGTGTCAATTTTGATTTTATCTCCTTCGTTAATAAACAGAGGCACCTGAACTACCAGGCCAGTTTCCAAAGTAGCTGGCTTGGTAGCGCCAGAAACAGTATCTCCTTTTACTCCTGGCTCTGTTTCCACCACTTCCAAAACTACAGAAGCAGGTAAATCCAAGTCAATAGGCTGATTTCTATATACCAAAACCTTTACTTCTTCACCTTCTTTTAAAAACTGCCCCTTATCAGCAAAGGACTCTGCAGCCACATTTATCTGTTCGTAAGTGGTCATATCCATAAACACATAACTATCGCCTTCTTTGTAAAGATACTGATAGGACCTGGTTTCCAAATCTGGACGATCAAATTTTTCTCCAGCGCGAAAGGTCTCATCTACAATACTACCTGTAAGTAAATTTTTTAATTTGGTCCGGACAAAAGCACCACCTTTACCTGGTTTCACATGCAAGAAATCCAATACTTCATAGGGAACTCCCTCAATTTCTATTTTTAATCCCCGTCTAAAATCAGTTGTAGAAAGCATTTTACCTCCTTCAGCAATTATTTTTTAACTCTCAACTTGAGAAAGATAGTGATAAAGAGCTTTTACGCCTAAAACATAACTATAGATTCCAAATCCAGAAATAACTCCAAGAGCTTTGGCCGATAAATAACTTTTATGTCTAAACTCTTCTCTGGCATAGACATTACTCAAATGTACTTCCACATAAGGTATTTTTATCCAGGATAGACAATCAGCTATGGCTATACTCGTATGCGTATACGCTCCTGCATTAATAACAATGCCAGAGACCTTTTTCTCCCATGCTTCTTCTAAATAATTAATCAATTCACCCTCTGAATTGGACTGCTTAAGGGTTAAATTCAACCGAGGACTAACCTCCTGAGCAACCAAAGAGGGAAGAGCATCCAGTCCCTTTTCTCCATAAATATGGGGCTCTCTTTGACCTATATACTTTAAGTTAGGTCCATTTAAAATAAGAATATCCATAAAAACTACTTGGCTTCAGCAGGTACTTTTAATTCTTCCAGATAACGAGGCTCCACCACCACTTCTGGCTTTAAACTATTTTCCGAAGCTGCAAGAGGCTGGCTTATAGCCTTAACTTCTACCTTTGGCAAGAAGATGATATCATCCACCTCTACCTCTTCTTTAACCTCATAAATTTCCCCTTGCGCTAACAAACCATACCCCTTGGTAAACTTATCTTCGGTCAAGGCCTGAGTAATTTTTCCCATGCCAGTAAGACGAATAATCCCCTCTTCTTTAGAAAATTTACCAATGGCAAAATACCTATTTTCCACTTCACCAGGATTATAATCTTCAAAAACAGCAATATAACAAAAATCATGTGTGCCAATGGCATAAGTGTTTTGTTTTAAACTAATTACCTTACCAGCCACAGCATAGCTCGGAGTTAAAGTTAGAGTAACTTCAAATTCTTGTTCCAAATCCTTGGTATAAGGATTTTGTTTGGGATTGATTTCTCCTTTATTGACCAAGAACTGAGCGCTTTTTATCCCTCGAGCACTAGGTCTAACAATCATACTCATTTTTAATATTTCCCTATTAATTTGCTGCATGGCTTCCTTTAAAGCAGCATTCCAAAAGGCACTTTTGCCCTTCTCCTTATACTCATCAGAAGAAAGCTTGACTTTCACCTTAATTGTTTTAACCTCAGTAGTTAGCTGGTTTTGAGGATTAAAAATCAAAACTGGCTTAACTACTTGTTTTTTTTGAGCACAAGCAACCAAAAACAAAGCAGCCATAATTATTAACCATTTTTGCTTCATAAAAAACTCCTTTTGGGATTTAAATCTAAACCTTAAAACTGTTAAATGTTTTTATACACATTTTAAAAAAAAATTTCTAGAGATTTTATGATGAAAAGAACATTAAAATTAGAAAAAACTATTTACACCTTAGAACAGCTTACAATACCACCTATTTCGCAGGTAGCCATAGCAGGAAGATCCAATGTAGGCAAGTCATCTTTATTAAATTGCCTGGCAGGACAAAAAAAATTAGCTAAAATCAGCTCTTCTCCTGGTAAAACTAGAAGTCTCAATTTTTATCTGGTTGAACCAGACAACTTTTATTTAGTTGACCTTCCTGGATACGGTTATGCCAAGTGCTCCAAGCAAGAAAGAGAAAAATGGGCGCAACTAATCAATTCTTATTTGAGCAATAACGCCTATTTAAAGGCAATGGCCGTGCTTCTTGATTCCCGGCTTAAACCTCAAAGTTTAGACCTAGAGCTTATTTCTTTCCTGGAAAACAACCAGATACCTCTAATACCGGTACTTACCAAGGTAGATAAATGCAAACAAAAAGAAATTAGTGCAAGCCTGAAGAATTGGCAAGTCCTGTTAAATAAGTCTGCCCAAGATATAATCCTGTTTTCCAGTAAGACGGGAAAAGGTAAAAACAAACTCTGGCAGGCTATAGTTAACAAAGCCAAGTAGCTATTCTTTGAGTATTTTAAATAAATAGGGTAAAATTAAAAACATAAAAATTATATTGGCTAACCATCCACCCAAAAAAGGAAAAAGAATACCCTTTTTAGCTAAAGTACTTCCAATAACAAACAGAGCATAATAAGAAAATATAAGTCCCAGTCCCAACAAGAGAGATTTATATACATTTTTTAAATAGTAGACGATTATTACTCCCAATATACTTAAAATAATAATAGAAAAAGAATAAGCATACTTACCATACCAGGTAGCAAGTAATTCTTCCACACTAATACCATTTTTCCTAAATACCTCTATAATCTTTGTAAGCTGAGTAAAAGAAAGGGCCTCTTGAGGTAAGTCCGAACTAAGTGTAGCTAAGGATTTAAAGTCTATTTGAGCCTTTAAATTTACTTGCTTCACCTGTTCTTTAGAAAAGGAATGGGGAGCAAATATCCAGGCCTTATCAATTATTATCCTTTCTTTATTATAGACAAAGCTATCTCCAGTAATGTATCTTAATATCTTATTACTGGAAAAATCAACCTCATACACTTTTATAGAGGTTCCTTTATTAGTAGATAAGTTAAACCTTTCAAAATGGATAACCTTATCTTTATCTATAAGCCATTTATTATAAATATCATTTTTAATAAGTTCCTTATTTCTCACATATTTTTTCCACATTTCAGCTGATTTAAACATACCATAACTACCAGCTTCTTGAATAACTGCAAAGTGTAAAAAAGAAATAAATACAGAAATAGACAACATAAAAAAAATTAATCTTCTAAAATAAATACCACCAGACAATATCGCTATAATCTCATTTCTACTATATAAAATAGAAAATAATATAATTATAGAAATAAAAAATATACCTGGCATTATTTGAGATAAAATCATAGGTATTTTAAAAATAAAATAGAGTAAAATAGTTGTTAAAGAAACTTTAGAAGATATAAACTCGTCTACTCTATCTAAAAAGTCAAACAACAAATATACCAATATCCCAGATAAAGATATATTTAAAAAAATAAACCCAAGTTCTCTTAGTAAATATTTAGATAGTGTTCTCATCTTTTTAACAACTTATTTTTAATAACTCCATAAAGAGTTACTTCTTTACTAAGCAAATAAAAGTTAATTCCACCGAGAACTAAAAAAATCAAGTTAGGCATCCACATAGAAATATAAGGAGACATTTTTCCTGTTTCTCCAAGGGAATAAAATAGAGAATAAAGAGAATAATAAATTAAAAAGGAAAGTAAACAAATAATTATTCCATATTGTTGTTTCATACCAGAAAGACTTAAAGAAAGAGGAAGCACAAAAAAGGACAAAATCAAACAGGAAAACGGTAAAGCCAATCTCCTACTAAGCTCCATTTTGGCAATTCTACTTAATTCTGAATCAGAATTAATAACTTCTTTTAACTCACTTAAATACATCTCTTTAGGCTTCTTATCTTCTAATTTAAACCCACCCAAAATATTTTTTAGATCCAGAATTACATCGTATCTTTTATAGTTGAGGATATTACTATTCTTATTGGAAAAGATATAAATATTTCCATCTAACAATTCAAAAACCATACGATTATTATCTTTATCATAATAAATATATCCTTTATCAGCCACAATCACTCTATTTTGCTCTTTTCTATTTTCTTCAATAAAGATTCCTTGCATAATTTTTGTTTTTAAATCTACACTTTTTGGATAAATAACTATACCAGGGAAAGATGAAGAAAATATGCCTGGCCTCAGTGAGAATTCTGTCTTTGACTGTATAATTTCTATACACTTTTCTCTAAAATTGTCTATACCTTTAGGCAATAAAACTATTGCCATGTATAAAGATATAAAAAAGCAGATTACAGAAAATAAAAAAGGAAAGTAAGTAAAATTTGTATAGTTCAAAGAGCAAGAACGTAAAGCAATCATCTCTCTATCTGAAGTCATCCTTAAAAAAACTAAAAATATACTTAGCATGCAGGATATGGGGATAAGAATAATTAAAAAGGAAGGAGATAAATAAAAAAATGCCAGGGCAATATCTTTTATCTGTACATTTTGTCCTAAAAATAGCTCTTTAAAATGAAGTAACCTTCCTATTAAAATAAAAATGAGAAAAGAAAAAAGACAAATAAAAAAAACAACAAAAATTTCTCTGGCCAGATAACGATTTAAAATACGCATTATTTATTATTCTTTTCTTCCTTAAAAAATCTCAAGACAAATTCCATTTCTTGGGGACTCAAATTAAAACGCATCCCCACCTCTTCTAAAAGTTTAGTTAAATCTTTTTTCTCCTGTAGTTCACCATCAATCCATCTTATGGCTTGCTCTACCCTCTTTTGATCCATGATAGTACTCATTTTTTACTCCTATTTGTTCTTGCAAGTTTTTTGAGCTTAGAATAAAGATAGGCCTTTACTAAGGTTAATACCGTTAAAATTCAACCCAAAAAAGGAGGTTAGTAAGTGAAACGTTTAATGGCAAGTATTTTATTTCTGATGGCTTTTTTTTCAATTATCTCCACTTGTTTTGCCGAAGATAACTCTTGGGAGCGAGTAAAAAGCAAAGGAGAACTGGTAATAGGATTGGATGATGCTTTTCCTCCCATGGGTTTTCGTCAGGCTGATGGTACACTCACTGGTTTTGATATTGAAGCAGCAGAAGAAGTAGGAAAAAGATTGGGAATAAAAATCAAGTGGCAACCCACTGCCTGGGACGGAGTTATTCACTCTCTTTATGCCAAAAAATTCGATTGTATCTGGAATGGCATGACTATCACCAAGGAAAGGGCTCAAAAAGTTAACTTTACCAAGCCCTACATCATGGACGGGCAGGTAGTGGTTGTACGCTTAAATGAAAAAAATATAAAAAGTTTCAATGACCTCAAAGGAAAAGTTATTGGAGTTCAAAAGGGTTCTTCTGCCTTAGAGGCAGTTAAAAAACTTCCTGTTCAACCCAAAGAAGTGCGTGAATATGACAATAACCCCAAGGCCTTTTTAGATTTAGATGCAGGACGCCTGGACGCTATGGTAGTGGATAATGTTTCTGGACGCTATTATATTTCTGTAAGACCTGGTAAATATAGAATTTTACCTGGGTTTATCACTAAAGAACCCTTTGGGGTTGCATTTAGAAAGGAAGATAAAAAACTCCTGGAAGTAATTCAAAAGGAAATTGATAAAATGGTTGCTGATGGTACCATGGCTAAAATTTCCAAAAAATGGTTTGGCGAAGACATCACTAATCCAGCAAAATGGTAAACAACATTAGTTTTTCAATTTTAAAAAAGACCAGAAGGATTTTCCTTCTGGTCTTAGTGTTTTTAAGCCTGGTTAGCTCTCTTAGAGCAGAAACCAATTATCTAAAATTAGGAGAGCAAGAACTAAGCTTGGGAAATCTAGAGCAAGCCAAACAGTACTTTCTCCAGGTAAAACCTCCCCTTACAGATGAAGACTTAGATTTTCTAAGGGCCAGACTTATTTTAGCCAAACTCTATTTTAATGAACACGAATTTACATTAGCCAAAAAACAATGTGAACAAATCCTTAGGTACTATCCTCAAAACCTGGAAGCACAAAATTTACTAAAAGCCATAAAAAATGAAGAAAAAAGCTTTTTTCAACGCTTTTTAGATAACAGCAAAAAGTATCTTCCTGCCTTGTTAAAAGGCACTGTTATGACGCTTACTCTGGTTCTTTTTACCATGTTGGTCTCTCCTTTGGGGGGGCTGGTTATTGCTCTAGGTAGAATAAGCCGTTTCTTACCCCTTTCTCTTTTTTGCTGGTTTATTATCTGGATGTTCAGGGGTACTCCTTTACTCTTACAACTCTTTTTTATTTACTACGGCCTGCCTGCCCTAGGTATTACCTTAAAACCTCTAACTGCAGCTTTTTGGGGCTTAGGCCTAAATTATTCTGCCTATCTAGCAGAAATTATTAGAGCAGGTATTCAAAGTATAGATGCAGGCCAGATGGAAGCAGCAAAAGCCCTGGGGATGACCTATGGACAGGCCATGCGGAGAATAATTATTCCTCAAACCTATAAACGCATCATGCCACCTATTGGTAATGAATTTATAGCTCTTATTAAAGATACAGCTTTGGTTTCCACCATTGCCATGGTAGAACTAATGCGTTCAGCAGATCAGCTTTTTAATACTTACTTTGATGTCACTGTATTAATCTTGGCAGGAATCATTTATCTCTTATTAACAACTGTATTTACCCTTACTTTTGAAAAAATAGAGCGCAAAGTTGGAGCTTATGAACAAAGATAATCAGGTATTAGTAGAGTTAAAAAACATAACCAAACGTTTTGGAGAAGTTGTTGCTATAGATAAAGTTAATCTAAAGGTCCATAAAGGAGAAAAGGTAGCAATTATTGGACCTTCTGGCTCTGGGAAATCAACTCTACTGAGAACCATAAATTTTTTAGAAAAAATAGATGAAGGTCAAATTTTCTTTGAAGGTAAAGAAGTAGGCTATGTTTTTAAAAGAAATAAAAGAGTTTTAGATAAGCCTAAAAAAATATGTGCCCTACGCTCTGAGATAGGCATGGTTTTTCAACATTTTCACCTCTTCCCTCATTTGACAGTTATAGAAAATGTTATGGAAGGACCTAGAACAGTTTTGAAAAAAAACAAACAGGAAGCAAAAAGCATTGCTTTGGATATGCTTAAAAAAGTGGGTCTTCTAGATAAAAAAAATGTCTATCCAGCCTGTCTTTCAGGTGGTCAAAAGCAAAGAGTAGCCATAGCCAGGGCCCTGGCTATGAAACCCAAATTAATGCTTTTTGACGAACCTACTTCTGCCCTGGATCCAGAACTGGTAGGAGAAGTCTTTGAAGCCATAAAAAAACTAGCCCAAGAAGGCATGACCATGATTATAGTCACCCACCAGATGGGGTTTGCCAGAGAAATGGCAGATAGAGTTATTTTTATGGAACATGGTCGTTTTTTACTGGAAGCCAAGTCCAAAGAGTTTTTTTCCTCTTCTTTAGAAAATCCTCGAATAAAAAGTTTTTTACAAAAAATACTGGATTAAAAAGATGAATCCTTATTTGCAAGCTACTATTTTAGGTATAGTTGAAGGTTTAACCGAGTTTCTACCCATTTCATCCACTGGGCACTTGATTTTAAGTGGGCATTTACTTCAATTTACAGGAGAAAAGGCCAATACCTTTGATATAGTTATCCAGCTTGGAGCTATTTTAGCTGTGGTAGTTTTATATAAGGACTTTTTTTTAAATCTTTTTTTTGACTTCACTCCCAACAAAAAAGAGTTTAAAGGCATTAGAGGAATATATCTTCTCTTTTTAACTACTCTTCCAGCCAGTATTTTAGGGTTATTAACCCACTCTTATATAAAGAAGTACCTTTTTACTCCCTTTACTGTCTCTTTATCTCTTTTAGTTGGAGCCATTTTTATTCTCGTGGTAGAAAACAAAAAACAAAACAATACTACCTATTTTAAACTAGATCAAATTAACCCTAAATTAGCTCTGGGCATTGGTCTATTTCAATGTCTGGCCCTTTGGCCAGGTTTTTCTCGTTCAGCTGCTACCATTATTGGCGGAATGCTCCTGGGCTTAGAACGTAAGTTAGCAGCTAAATACTCTTTTCTGGCAGCAGTGCCCATTATGTTTGCAGCTACAGGCTATGACCTTTTAAAAAATTTTCAACTTTTCAATCCTCAAGACCTAACAATTCTTGGCCTGGGTTTTATCATCTCTTTTTTCTCTGCCCTTGTAGCTATTAAAACCTTTATTTACCTTTTAGGCAAAATAACCCTAAAGCCTTTTGCTATTTATAGAATTATTTTAGCCTTAATAGTTTTATTTTACTATATTTAATATGTTAAAATTTATAATTATTTTTACTTTAATTTACTCCGCTTTAAATTTAACACCATTTTTAATATTATCTCGTAACTTAACTTTTTTGAAAAAAAAGATATCTACATTTATTATAACCCTGCTAATATCCTTACCTTTTATCACCAAGATAATAGAAAATAAATTAACCCCCCAGCTTAAACATCTTTTTTGGCTACTTTCTTATCTCTGGCTGGGATTTATATTTTATTTATTTTTGTCTTCGATAATCTTACTCTTCACAATTTATGTTTTAAAAAACAAGAAAATAAAAAAATATCTAAGCTATACAGTTATATTTTTTAGTCTCTCTATTACTTTTTTAGGATATCTAAACGCTCAAAAGGTAGTATATACTAAATACGACTTTACTTCCAATAAATTAAGAAAAAATTATAAACTTGTCTTTATCTCTGATGTTCATTTAGGGATTATTCCTTCTTATAATATACTTGAATTTATAAATAAAAACATAAATAAAATTAATCCAGACTTAGTAATTTTAGGTGGAGACATATTTAATGATCACCTAAGTATAGCTGAAAAAAAATTGGCTGCATTTACCTCCAATTGTAAAGCTCCAATTATAGCAATAATGGGAAATCATGAACACTATGTTGGTTTTGAAAAAAGCATGGAAATTCTCAAAAAATATAAGGTAAAAGTTCTTCTTAATAGCAATTATAAGTTAGAGGATATTAATTTGTTAGGTGTAGATGATCCTGCAGGGCACAGTGCAGGAGCAAAAATGGATTTTTTTAGGAATCTAAAAAAAATCCTTCCTCTGGTTAATCCTCAAAAATACAATATTCTACTTACTCATAGACCATGGTATTTTAAAGAATTTAGCGCTAAACATAAACTGGATCTTCAGTTGGCAGGACATACCCATAAAGGACAAATTTATCCTTTTTACCATCTGGTAAAACTGGTATATCCTTATATCTATGGCCATTACCAACAAAACGCCTCTAATTTGATTGTAAGCAGTGGTTTAGGGACCTGGGGCCCACCCTTAAAAATTTTTTCACCTGCAGAAGTGGTTATCATCAACCTAACTCCTGGCAATGCTTAGTACCTATTTAAAATTAATTTTAACCACCCTTTTTTGGGGAGGCACCTTTATTGCGGGCAGATATTTAGGCCAAAACCTAGACCCCTATTTATCTGCTTTTTTTAGATTTTTTTTAGCTACTACCTTTTTATTTTTAATTTTACCTAAAAGAAAACCCCATTTCTCACTTTCCACCTGGCTAGAAGTATTTTTTTTGGGTCTAACAGGCATATTTTTGTATAATATATTCTTTTTTAACGGTTTAAAATACATTGAAGCAGGAAGAGCTGCCCTTATTATTGGCCTAACTCCAGCTTTAATTACCATTTTTTCTTATTTTTTCTTTAAAGAAAAAGTCTTCCTTAAAAATATCTTAGGGATAGTTATCACTTTCATAGGGGAAATTTTAGTTTTAAGCAAAGGAGAGATAAAAGACCTGCTTTATTTTAAAATAGGTACAGGAGAAATATTGATTTTGCTCTGTGTCTTAAGTTGGACAGCTTACTCCTTGATTGGTAAAAACACTCTAAAAAAACATGAGCCACTTATCTTAACCAGTTATGCTTCTTTGATAGGGACAATTTTACTTTTTCCCTTTGCCTGGCAAAAACAGTTGCTCCAAAATATAAAATTTCTTACTTTAAAACAAGGTTTTAGCCTACTTTACCTGGCTGTTTTGGGCACTGGGTTGGGTTTTGTCTGGTATTATCAGGGAATAAAGAAAATAGGTGTTTTTAGAGCCGGCATATTTATCAACTTGGTCCCGGTATTTTCCCTTCTTTTAGCCTATATTTTCTTAAATGAAACTCTATCTTCCAGTACTTATCTAGGAGCAATTCTGGTGATAACAGGCATCTTTTTGACTAACTTAAAAAGATAAAATATATTAAATAAAAATTTAATCTAGGGGAAAAATTATGTCCACACCCAAAATCATCTTAACAGACAAAGAAATAACCAAAATAATAGAACGTTTGGCTTATGAAGTTTTGGAAAAAGTGGAAAATATTCATAATATAGTCATTATTGGCATCCAGAGAAGAGGAGTAGACATTGCCAGGAGAATAAAAGAAATTTTACAGGAAAAGACAAAAATTTCTATTCCCTTAGGCTCCTTGGATATAAATCTTTATAGAGATGACTGGACTCGCTTAGAAGCAGCGCCCTTTGTTAATGCCAGTAACATTCCAGTAAGTTTGGAACAACGGGAAGTAATCTTAGTCGATGATGTACTTTTTACTGGTAGAACAGTAAGATCTGCTTTAGAAGCTTTGCTGGATTTTGGCAGGCCAAACAAAATAAAATTACTAGTACTTATTGATCGAGGACATCGAGAGCTGCCTATTCATGCTGATTTTGTAGGAAAAACCATTAATACCTCTTTGAAAGAAACTGTATCTGTATTAACTAAAGAACAAGATGGTAAAGACTTAGTAATTTTAGAGGAAAAACAATGTTAAACACCTATAATTGGGTTATAGAATTATTGCTCTCCTTTATCTATGGAGGTTTAATTGGATTTGAAAGAGAGTACAGAGGAGAGCAAGCAGGCTTTAGAACTAATATTTTAGTCTGTATTGGTTCTTGTTTATTAATGAATCTGTCTTTAGAACTACCTACTATTTTTTCTCATTTAAATGTCAATTCTGTAATTCGTATGGATCCAGGTAGAATTGCTTCTTATACCATAGCTAGTATGGGTTTCTTAGGTGGTGGAGCAATTATTAAAGGAAAAAATATCATTAAAGGCCTAACCACTGCTGCAGGGTTGTGGCTGGTAACTGCCATTGGCCTAAGCATAGGAGCAGGTTTTTACTTACCAGCAACCATAACTACCCTTTTAAGTCTCTTTGTCTTATATTTTTTAAGACAAATTAGAAAAACTATTCCCAAAAGATATTCTGCCTTATTAAAAATTCAATGTAATTGCCGTTACGAAAGCTTTGAGCTTATCAAGGAAATATTAGAAAATTACCCTTTTGAAGTAGAATTTATCAACTATTCTTATTTAAAAGATAAAAATATAATGAATTATAAAATATTTATCTCATCCCATAAAAAAATAAAACCCAAAAATCTAATAGACGAACTCTTAAGCATTCCTTCTTTAACTTATATCTCCTGGACTGAAGGGGTAACTGTACGCTAATAAAGGCCTTCTTTAATAGAAGGCCTTATATTCTGGCCTTAAATCAACCCTTTTGCTTTTAATATCTGAGTAAGCTTTTCTTTATTTGGAGTTTGCATTTCCACTAGAGGTAAACGTAATTCTAAATTAATTCGTCCCATCAAACTCAAGGCTGTTTTTACTGGTATGGGATTGGTTTCCATAAACATGGCTCTAGCAATAGATAAAAGATTAATCTGAATCTCTTTTGCTTTTTCTAAGTTACCCTTAAAAAACTCAGTACAAAGTTCATGAGTCAGTTTGGGCACAATATTGGAAATAACAGAAATAACTCCTCTTCCACCAACAGAAAGTAAAGGTAATATGGTAAAATCATCTCCTGACAAAAGAATAAAATCCTTTCCACAAAGCTCGTAAATCTCAGCTACCTGTCTCAAATTACCACTGGCTTCTTTAATCCCAATTACTGCATCGACTTCTGTATATAATCTTTTAGCTAACTCTGGAGTCACATTTAATCCAGTTCTAGAAGGTACATTATAAACTATTATCGGAATAGACACTTCCCTAGCAATGGTTTTATAGTGAGCAACTAAACCATCAGGAGTTGGCTTGTTGTAATAAGGTGTGATAAGTAATACGGCATCAGCGCCTGCACTTTTGGCAAATTGAGTAAGTTCAATAGCCTCTTTAGTGGAGTTTGATCCAGCTCCAGCAATAACAGGTACTCTACCTTTCACTTGCTCTACACAAATTTTAATAACTCGTTTATGCTCTTCATGGCTAAGGGTAGCAGATTCTCCTGTAGTACCGCAGGGAACTACTCCATCTATACCTTCTTCTATTTGCCATTCAATATGTTTCCTATAAGCCTCTTCATCTATTTGACCATTTTTAAAGGGAGTAACCAGTGCAGTAATTGCTCCTTGAATATTCATTATTTCCTCCTTATTTAGCTAGTCAAAATTTGCTTATTTAAATACCCTTTATAAACCAAAACTGCCTTTCCCTGTAAAAATAAATTTTCCCCTTCTATAGAAATGATCAACTTTTCCTGACCACTGGTAGTTAATTCCACTGTAGAATCCACCAAACCCAGGTTAAAAGCCACATAAGCTGTAGCTGCTGCTCCAGTCCCACAGGCATAAGTTTCAGCTTCCACGCCCCTTTCATAAGTTCTAAGTAAAATCTTTTTTCTATCCACTACCTGGGCAAAGTTTACATTAGTACCTGCAGGTTGGAAATGAGAATGAAAACGAATTGTACGTCCCAAATTAGCTACTTCGGTAGTTTGCACATCTTCTCTAAAAACTACACAGTGCGGCACTCCAGTATTTACAAAATGAACTTCCAAATTTTTATTTTCTAAATCTAAGAGAATATTTAATTGTAAATCCTTAGGCGGAGTCAACTGGACCTTAACTTCATCTTCACCAATTACCTGGGCTTTAATTAAACCTGCGTCAGTTAAAAATATATGTTCTTTGGGAGCTAAACCTAACTTTACTGCCAGCCAGGCTGCACACCTAGAACCATTGCCGCACATCTCTGCTCTGGAGCCATCAGCATTAAAAAAGTGCCATTTATAACTGGCCCCAGAGTCCTCTTCTGGTTCTAAAAAAATAAGACCGTCCGCTCCTATCCCAAACCCTCGAGCACAAAGTTTTTTAGCCCATGCTTCCATCTCCTGCTCTGCCACTTTTACCTGGCGCAAATCAAATAAAACAAAATCATTGCCACTTCCGTGCATCTTATAAAAGACAAGATTTTCTTCTATCATCTAAACTCCTTTTCAATAAAATTGCTTACTTCAGGATCAGGATAAATTTTATTTCCTAGCCAGTGAGTTTTCCAAAAAAAATTCTCCTTGTAAAGCCACTTATTTTGTTGTTTATATTTTTTGTAATCAGTAATATCAATTTGGAATACAGCCTTACCCTTTGAATAAGGACGAACCCACAGGGTGCGCCCTTGGTTTACTACTTTACCTTCTATAGCTCGTCCTGGCCCACTACCCAAAAAAACAGGGATATTAGGTTTATAATATTGTAAATAATAATCTTCCCAATATTCACCCCAAGAAGAAATAGCTATTAGTGGCAAAAAAGGATATTTATTTACAATTTTCTTTACAACCTGTTCTACTTGTTCAGAGAAGTAAGCTAAATCTTTTTTACCTTCAATAAAAGGTAAAACTAAGATTACCAATTTATTATCTAAAAGATAAAAATCTATCTCATTATCCACAGTTTTCCAAAAAGAAGGTATGCTTATTCCTTTAGCTAAAAACAGCTGTTTTTCTTTTTTACTTAATACTCCAAAGTTATACTGAAACTTAGAATAAATATTTACAAGGTGATTAAGATTGCTGTTAGAAGAATCTAGAGGATCTATAAATTCAAAAGGACCAAACAAAAAAAGGCTATTTTCTTTTGCAATTTGCTTGAAAAAGGTTTTTCTCCTGGCCAGACCGCCAAAACTTCTTCCTCCTCAGGAAGGACAGGGTTTTATTTCTCCATAACTATTGGCCGTATAATAAATAGTTAGAGAAGAAGAAAAAAGATTTTTCTCTCCTCCCAAAAATAAAATTAAAAAAAATAGGAAAAAAACCCCCTTTTTAAAGCAGGTAAGCATCTTAGCTATTTAAATAGTCTTTTAAGTCCTTTCCTACTTTAAAAAAGGGAAGTTTTTTAGGTTTTACTTCTACTTTTTCTCCTGTCTTGGGGTTTCTTCCTACATAACCTTCGTACTCCTTAATTTTAAAACTACCAAACCCCCTAATTTCTACTCTCCGTCCTTCTTTAAGGGCTTCTTTCATAGAGTTAAAAAAAATATTAACGATATCACTGGCTTCTTCAGGAGACAGATCTTTTTCCTCTGCCAGCTTTTGAATAAGATCACTTTTATTCATCCACTCTCTCCTTTTTGAAAATTATTACCCTTTCTAACCTAAAAGTGAAAATAAAATCAAGTCTCTTTTCTTTTATTTAGACCTTCTACCAGGCTTAAACCTCTTTTTATGGAATTGCTACTTTCTATTAGACGCAGGAGTTTTTTCCCTATCTTTAAAATATCTAAAGCAGCCTGGCTATCAGGGTAAAGCTTTTGAAAAGGTTTTTGCTCTCTAATAGCTTTACTTACCTTTTCATCATAATGAATACACCCAAGATAAAATAAAGACACACCCAAAAAATTTTCACAAGCAGTATTTAAACGCTGAAAAGATAGTTTAGCCTCTTGCTCAGAATTGACCGAATTTACCACGATGAAAAAATTTTTAAGTCCATAATTATTTTTCAAGATTTTAATGACAGCATAACTATCCGTAAGGGAAGTGGGCTCAGGCGTAATCACTATTATACGTAAAGGAGTAGAAGAAGCAAAAGCCAAAGTACTAGCACCTATTCCTGCTCCCAAATCTAAGAGAATAAAATCATAGGTACTAAGTAAGGGTTGCAATTTTTCTTCTACCATAAACTGAATATCTTCTTCCAGATCCAAAATATCCAAAACACCAGAGGTAGAAGCAATGATATCCAACCTTTCTTCTACAGGAATTAAAATTTCTTCTGGTTTAGAATCTCCCAGCAGTACATCCTGAATATTTTTTCTTGGCTCTAATCCCAAAAGAATATTTAAGTTAGCCAATCCCAGGTCACAATCCAAAATCACTACCTTTTGCTCCAAACTTTGCAAAACATAGCCTAAATTTAAGGCAATATTGGTTTTACCTACGCCACCTTTTCCACTTAATATTGAAATCCCTATATTTTTACTCATAACTAGCTCTTATATAGAAAATTTTTTTCTTCTTCCCCAACTAAAGTAGAAGACAACTCTTGTTTTTTAATCCAAACAGAAATGTAAAATCTATCTTTACCTTCTCTTTTTGACTTATATAAATTATTATCTGCAATTTTAAATAATTCTTCTTTAGTGACTTTACCTCTTCCTAAATAAACTGCTCCTCCACAGGACAAGGTTATATTTATATATCTATCATTTACACATATTTTTTTAGCTCTAATATTATCTAAAACTCTTTTAGCTATAATACTTGTTTGCTTATATCCACTTCCTTTTAAAATAATAGCAAATTCTTCCCCACCAATTCTACAAGCATAATCATTTGACCTTATACTTTCCTTTAAAGCTAAAGCCACTTCTTTTAACGCTATATCTCCTACATCATGCCCATAATTATCATTAATTAATTTAAATTTATCAATATCAAATAAAAGTAAAGATAAAGGAAGTGAAAATTTTATTGCATCATCCAATTCTCTACTCAAAGTTTTCTCAAAAAACAAACGATTATAAAGAGTAGTAAGATAATCAGTATCTCTAGATTTAGATAAAGATTGTATTAATTCAAAAATACTTAGAGATAAACTATATTTATTTTTTGTTAACTTCAAGTACTTCCAATTATATTTATTAAAATTGGAATTTTTTAACAGGCTATCTACTTCCTCTATTTTATCCAATAAAGTATAAACTAGATACTTATCTGAGTTTAAATTATCTTCTCTTATTATTCTCTTCTCCAGAGAATAAATTTCTTGATATAATTTATCTAAATATTCTTTATGCATTTATATTAAAATGAATTAAATATTCTTTTATAAAATTATCTAAGTTACCATCTAAAACATCTTCAACATTTGTATGTTCATATCCTGTCCTATGGTCTTTTACCAGTTTATAAGGATGTAAAGTATAGGTTCTAATTTGATTCCCGAAAGATATTTGGCCCTTAGAATTATACTCTACTTGTTTTTTTTCTCTTTTCTTATCCAGCTCCAACTGTAAAAGCTTTGCCTTTAATATTTTTAAAGCAATTTCTTTATTTTTAAATTGAGACCTTTCATTCTGACATTGAACTACAATACCTGTAGGTTTGTGTACAACTCTAATTGCTGAACTGGTTTTATTCACATGTTGTCCTCCAGGCCCACCAGCCCTGAAAGCTTCTATTTCTAAATCCTCTTCTCTAAGGTCTATCTCTATCTCCTCACTTTCTTGCGGATAAACATCTACAGAAGCAAAAGAAGTATGCCTCCTTCCAGAAGAGTCAAAAGGAGAAATTCTGATTAAGCGATGCGTACCTTTTTCTCCCTTTAAAAAACCATAACTATAAAGACCTTTAATTAGTAAGGTAACACTTTTGATTCCAGCTTCATCACTGCCTAAATAATCTAAGTACTCCACTTGAAAGGAATGTCTTTCTGCCCACCGAAGATACATTCTAAGGAGCATACCTGCCCAATCCTGGGCGTCTATTCCTCCTGCTCCTGGATGAATTTCTAAAATGGCAGAAGACTTATCTTCCTCTTCTGCCAAGAGCAATTCCATTTCTAATAGGTCTAATTCTGCTTTTAGCGAATTTAACTGCTCTTCAATTTCCTTAAAGTTTTCTTCTGAAACCCCTTCTTCTTCAAATAACTCTATCCAGACTAAAACATCTTCTTTTTTATTCTGAATATCCCTGCACTTATGAACCAAATTCTCCAAACTTCTCTTTTGCTTTAAAATAGGAGTAAGCGTTTCGTGCTCCTCCCAAATAGAAGGAGAGCTTAGTTTTTTTTCTATAGATGCAAGTTCTTCCTCTTTTTTTTCTAACTCAAAGACGCCTCCATAAATTATTTAATCTAGCAATAATATCAGCAGATTTTGTTTTTATTTCATTTAAATCAAGCATTAAACCTTCTCCTCCCAAAAAATAAACAAAAGAAAACAATTAAAATAACAAAAGGTAAATTATAAAAGTAGTAAAAATATTTATTAAAAAAAGTCTTTTCTTTTATAAAAGGGACTTTTTCTGAAATAGCTCCACTGGTAAAAAGCCCAATCTTTTTAGTTATTTTTCCTTTTGGAGAAATAAAAGCACTTATGCCACTATTAGTACACCTAACTACAGCCCTGTTTTGTTCAACAGCTCTTAAAACACTTAAATAAAGATGTTGATAAGGTCCAGAAGTATTACCAAACCAGGCATCATTAGAAATATTAACAATAACTTCAGCTCCCTTTCCAATCCTTTCTTCTACAAGAGAAGAAAAAATAATCTCATAACAAATTAAAATACCCACTTGGGAATTTTGAAAAACAAGAGGAGCTGTTCTTTCTCCTGGTGCAAAGTCTCCCACACCGTCATAAAAAAAACTAAACCAGGATGATAAAAAAGTAAAGGGCAAGTACTCTCCAAAGGGTACAAGCTTTTGTTTTTCATAATAATCCAAAATAGTTCCCTTAGGGGATAAAAGATAAGCTCTGTTATATAAATAGTATTTTTTTAGATCTACAAATCTATACCCTGGAGCACCTACAACTAAAAACACATTTTCTTGTTTAACAAAACTCTTTACCCTGGATGATAACTCATTTACTTCTTGCAAATAAAAGGGTAAAGCTGTTTCTGGCCAGACAATTAAATCAATTTTTCTTAAATCATCATCTCTTGACAGCTTAACATATTTATCAATTGTTTCTAATTGATATTTTTTATCCCATTTTTTATCTTGTTCTATATTTCCTTGGACCATTTTTATATATTTTGTGTTTTTAAAATTATTTGGCAAATTAAACAAGTAAAAATTTACAAAAATAAAAGCTAAAAAACATAAACAAGCTATAAATTTATGATATATTTTATCACTTAAAGACAAAATAGATAAAAATATAATTAAAAAAGATATGCCTTTACTTCCTGTATATTTTATTATTTGAATAAAAAAAGGATAAGGAGAAAAGCATAAAGCTAATTCTGGCCAAGAAAACCCAGAAAATAAAAACTCCCTTATTATTTCTAAAGACATCCAGAATAAGGGAGCTATTAGACTTAAAAACAAAATATTTATTTCTTTAAAAAAAAATTTTAAGAATAAAAAGTAAAAGAAAGGATATAAGGCTAAGTATAAACCAAGAAAAAAAGGAAAAATTAAAGAAATTAAAAAAGGGATATTACCATAAACATAACAAGGATAATATATCCAGTATAATAAAGTAGAATAAGCAAAAGCTAAAGATAAGTATATTTCTTTATTACATATTTTTTTTTTTAAGGCGTAATAATTTAAAAACAAAAAAAATAAAATTATAAAAGGAGGAAAGTTAAAATAATTATTAGGATAGGCAAAGTAAAACAGGATAGAAAAAAGGACTGTCAATTTAAAAAGCAATAGCCAGTCCAATTTATTTTTCGGGTAAAAAATAAAGTTTAACCCAGTGAACATGTTTTAAATCTGCTTCTTCAATAATCATTTTAAAATTTTCTTCCACCACCTCTTCTCCCTTTTGGGGAACCCTACCTAATTTTTCACATAAATACCCACTTAATGTATCTACTTGTTCAGAAACTAACTTTATCCCCAACTCTTCCTCAATCTCTTCCAAATACACTCTTCCTGAGAGAAGATAACCACCATCCTCCAGGGTGACAATCTCTTTTGGACGAGGACGATCATACTCATCTTCTATTTCACCTACAATTTCTTCTAAAATGTCTTCCATAGTAACTAAACCAGAAGTACCTCCATATTCATCCAAAACAATTGCCATATGAATTTTTTTGGATTTAAGCTCCAATAATAATTCTCTTACTTTCTTAGTTTCAGGGACAAAGTAAGGTTTACGCATTATAGATTGTAATTTTTTATCCTCATCATCTAAATAATAACATTTTAATAAGTCTTTAGCGTGAATTATACCTATAATTTGATCTTTATTATCTTTAAAGACAGGAATCCTAGAATGTCCTTTTTCTATTATTAATTTAACAACATCATCTATATCACTTTCAACATCTGCGCAAACCATATCAGTTCTAGGAACCATAATTTCATCTACTTGAATCTCTGCAAGTTTTAACACATTCAAGAGCATCTGATATTCATCATTCTTTAAAATACCATTTTCTCTTGCTTCACTTAAAAGTTCTTGCAGAGAAGAATTATCTTTAGATGAGAAAAAATTTTTTATCCAATCCCAAAATTTAATCTCACCAGAGTCTTCCAATTTATCCTCCTATCCAGTTAAATTAATCCCTTTTCCCTATAAATCTCTAAATAAGTTTTAAAAAGCCAATTACCTAAATCTTCACTGCCTCGATTAATATCCAAATCTTTCCAGTTTAAAATATTCTTTTGCTGCTCTTTATCCCAAATTAAATTGCCCACTGCCACAAATTGTAACCCCCAATAATAGTATTCTTCCTTTCCTTCTGGATAATAGTTTTTCAGTCTACAAATAAAATAAAAAAAATCGTTCTTTAACTCCTTAGGATAATTTATTTTTAAATAAAAAAAGAGATATTCATTTTCTCGCTTAAAATCAACAGTATTATGTATCAGATCCTTTCTAATACCAAGTTTAACTCCACCACTAGAAATATCTTTCAATAAAAGCCCTTTCTCCTTTTCATTATAAATCCCAATAGGCTTAGACCAGGTAAGCGGATCTTTAGAAAATCCAGAGTACCTATCTAACTTAGCTGTCCAAATTTTGATTTCTTTGATATATTTAGAAGGTAAAGATATTCGTAAAAATTTTCTTTTCTGTCCTAAATCTAATTTAAAGGGGAACTTAACTTTAAGAATATACACTCCTCTATCTAAATAAAAATCTTCTACTTGAGTTGAAAAGTTATAATATATAGAAGAAAGCTTATCTTTTCCTATTTTAAAAAAACACTTTATTTTTCTTTTAAACCAAATATTACTTATTTTTAAATAACTAGGTAACTCTAAGTATAAATAATCATTATCAAAGTCAATTAATGTACAATAAAAAGTTGACTTTGTTTTTCCAACTCGAACATCAAAACGGCTCCGTTGTAAAAGAGCCATATTAAATACATCCTTTAAAATATCTTTATCAAAAACAGAGCCATAGTCATTTTCTCTCTTCTTTAGAAAATAATTAACAGTAAAATGAACTAAAATTAAGATAGGTATTATGAATAGAAAAAATAAAAAAAAGTAGTAAATATATTGGATTAGTTCTTCACTAACACCCGTAGCTGCAAAAGACTTTCTGAGCTGACTTAAGATAAAATTATTGGATAAACTATAAATTGTCATCAAACTCACAATGCTCTAGCGCGCTGGTAAGCACTTTAATATGTAAATCAGCTTCAGGAGTATCAAGTATGTGCTTGGCTAACTTCCAATCTTCGATCAAAAACAATACCCAACCGTATTGCTTATCCACAGCAAAAGCCAGGTTGAGAAAATTTTTCTTCACCTTCTTATTCTCTGCAACAGTAATAGCCTTTCTCGCATAAACAGAACGATAAAGAGGATTTTTTTCTTTTTTTAGTAAATTGAGTAAAGAACTAGTATCTTTCTGATGCAACAATTTAGAATATAAAGCATCCTTTTCAGACTTATTTTGAATAAAAGGATTAAACTCTACGGCTTTAGTATACAAGTAATTAATTTCTTTTCCCAAATATTTTTCTAACTTGTATAAATTAAAATAATTATTTCCAATCTCATCCAGTTTATCAAATCTAGCAAAAATATTATTAGATTTATAAAAGTAATATTTAGCTTTACACTTTTCTCCTTTTAAAAAATGTTTAATAAACTTAGCTTGGTAGTCATAACCCAGATCAATTCCCGGTTTAATCAGATAAGGGTCTTTTTTGCTCCCCAAGGAACAGGAAAGTAAAAAAATACTTAAAGTAAAAATAATAAATTTTCTCATGGATTTGGTACTTCCAAAGTTTTTGAAGATTTTTCAGGTTCTTTAAAAGGCCATTTGTCTTTAAGATTTTCTAAAAGATCATTACCCACCTTTAAAGTATATTCCGCTTCCATCTTTAATAAATATACATCCTGGGTAGCTTTTTTTAACTCCTTGCTTACATCTTGAATATTTTTTAGAATTGGATCTATATCTTTCTTCATGGACCTGAGATCATTGACAAATCCCTTAACATCCTTGGTAATATTTAAAAATTCTTTTTCTATAGGTTCTAAATCTTCAATACGAGAAGTAGCATTAGTTATAAATCTGGTTAAATTTAGAGTGAGCTCATCGGTATGAGTAAGTAATTTATCAATTTTTTCTACAGGTTTTTTATCTTCTGTTAAATAGTATAATAAACCTCTATTTTGTAACATCTTATCTGTAAGTTGTTCTAGATTAGTAATAGTTCTTTGCATGCTCCCTTTTTTATCTAAAAATTGATCTGTTATTTTTCTAATATTAGCTACAATCACTTTTAAATCTTCTACTACAGGTTGAGCTTCTATTAAAAGTTCCTTAAGCCCAGCAACTTTTGTTAATTTTACTACCGACCCGGGAGGAACAATAGGACTATTTTCACTTCCAGGAATAATCTTTAAATAAGGATTACCTATTAATCCTTCTTGATCTAAAATAATTTTTGTATCCTCTCTAAACCACTTCTTGTAGCGATCTAAAACCTTAATTTTTATTTTAACATAATCGATATTGTCCAGAAACAATTTATCTACTTCTCCAATTTTAAATCCAGATAATTTAATAGGCATCCCTCTTTCTATACTATCTCCTGACTTACTGATAACATAATAAGTAACTCTTTTAGAAAAAATATCTTTTTTAATGCCAAAATACACCAGAAAAGCAACCAAAAATATCAAAAACAAAAATAAAAAGAAACCAACTTTATATTCGTATTCCTTCATCTTTTTGTCGAAAAACATCTACAACTCTACCTGTTCAAAGTTAAATTTATAAAACTTTGGAGCCTCTTTTGCTGTAACCAAAATCCATAAAAATCTACTTATGTTAAGTTTTTTTAAAAATTTTATCACCAGTTCTATCTCTGATACTTGGGGATATTGAAAAAAAACAACCTCAGATTCCGTACAAAGAGCCCTTAAAAACATGGCTCGAAAAATTTCTTCTGAACCAAGTTTTTCCTTCCTTAACCACATTATTTTTTCCAGATCAAGCTCTTTAAGCCAAGGATAAAATTTTTCACAACACTGCCTTAAAGAAAGATTTCTCTTATACATCAAAGGCAAAAAAATATTTTCAACTATTTCCAGATTAGAAAGCAAAGGAAATTTAGCACTAACAACCCCAACACTACCACCACTTAAGGAAAAAAAGTTACTAACTATATCCTCTTTTTTCTCATCCTGTAACACTATTAAAGTATTTTTTTTATTCTTTAATAATCTATATAATTCATTAATCATAGCAAATTAAATAAAATATCTATAATAATAATTCCTAATAAAATAGACATCATACCATCTATTAAATTTATTGGTACTTCAGTAATTGAAGACTTTACAGTAATACCTTTTTGTATAGAAACTAAAGACAATAAAAAACTCAATAAAATCGATTTAGAAAAAACAATAACAAAGTCTTTTAAGCTGAGATAATCTATTATTAAATTTATATAATTTTCATAATTTATACCATATAAAAAGCCTAACATTAAATATCCACCAATTAAACTGACAAATATGAAAAAAAAATTCAAAAAAGGAAAGCTAATCAAAAAAGCTAAGACTCGTGGCAAATAAATATACTCCTTTATAGGTATACCCAAAATAGCTAAAGAATCCAGTTCTCCATTAAGTTTCATTAAAGAAATCTCAGATATTACAGCTGTTGAAGACCTTATTAAGATAATCAAGGACACAACAATAGGAGCAAGTTCATAAAAAACAGAAATTACTATAAATTCACCTATCCTATCATAGCTATTTAAATTTATAAGTATTTTTAAAATATAATTTACAACTATCCCCCCGAGAATAAGAGCAGAAACAAACATCGGGAAAATACTCTGCACAGCAGTAAAGTAAATTTGTCTGATAAAAACTCTAAAAATAGCTTTATTAAAAATTTTAAAATTAAAAATAGAAGTAAATATAGAAAATAGAATGTTTAAGGCGTGAAAATAGGTAAAAAATTTATTTAAGAATACTCTACCTAAAAAAAGAATAAATCTGTTAAACATTTATTTTGATATCTTTTTTAAATAAATTTCCAAACATTGTAAAGCTGCTGGAGTCACCCCCGAGATCCGACTTGCTTGCCCTAAATTTATAGGTCTAATTTTATCTAATTTTTCCATTACTTCTCTAGAAAGTCCTGGAACCTGGGTATAGTCTAGACCTTCTGGCAATTTTATCTTTTCTAAATTTTTAAAAGAACGCACCAATTCCTCTTGTCTTTGCAGGTAGCCTTCGTATTTAACTAAAATTTCCACTTCCTTGCGAATATCTTTAGCAAAATCCATAATTTTTGGCCAGAAAATTTTTAAATCTTCTATCTCTATCTGAGGTTGCCTTAAAATGTGTGCCAGGCTTACCTTTTTTTTGGGTAAAGAAGCACCAATCTCTTCTAACTGTAAACAAGTGGTCTTATCCGGTCTTATTTCTATAGCAAACAATCCATCCTTTAATTCTTCTAACTTACTTATTTTATCTGTGTATAGTTGCCACTGTTCATCTCCCACCAATCCCAGCTTACGGCCAACAGGAGTTAAGCGCTGGTCTGCATTATCTTCTCTTAAAAGAAGTCTATGTTCAGCCCTGGAAGTAAACATTCGATAAGGCTCCTCAGTACCTTTGGTAACTAAATCATCTATTAAAACAGCCATATAGGCCTGACTGCGCTCTAAAACAAAAGGTTCTAATTTTTCTAACTTACAAAAGACATTTAAGGCAGCCCAAAGTCCTTGAGCGGCAGCTTCTTCATAGCCAGAAGTTCCATTAATCTGACCCGCACAAAAAAGTCCTCTAACCTTTTTGCTTTCTAAAGTGGGCTTTAACTGAGTGGGATAGACAAAATCATATTCTATCCCATAACCAGGTCTCACAATTACAGCCCGTTCCAGTCCAGGAATGGTCTTTAACATCTCCTTTTGGATATCCAAAGGCAGGCTAGTGGAAATACCATTGGGATAAACTTCAGGACTATCCAAACCTTCAGGCTCTACAAAGATTTGATGCCTTTCTTTATCTGGAAACCTGGCAACCTTATCCTCTATAGAGGGACAATAACGAGCCCCTACACCTTTAATTATTCCCTGAAAAAGGGGAGAGCGCTCAAACCCTTTTTTTATAACTGCATGAGTGTTTAAGTTGGTATAGGTAATGTAGCAAGGAAGCTGGGGTAAATAAGGCCCCTTAGAAAAACAGCTAAAAGGCCTGATATCCTTATCCCCCTCCTGAACCTCCATTTGTTCAAAATCAATACTATCTTTTAATAATCTGGGAACAGTTCCTGTTTTTAATCGTCCCAGTTCAATTCCCAACCTTTTCAGAGATAAGGAAAGACCTTTACTGGCAGGATCGCCAAAACGCCCACCTGAATAATTTTTAAGTCCAACATGAATAAGACCCTGTAAAAAGGTTCCTGTGGTAAGAAGGACATTTCTAGCCAAAATAGTTTCTTCCAGTAAAGTGCGAACTCCTCTTACTTCATCTCCTTCAACCAAAATCTCTTCCACTACCCCTTCTCTTACCCAGAGATTTTTTTGGGAAAAGATATCCCTTTGTACCACATTTAAATATACTTTACGATCAATTTGGGTTCTAGTGGAGCGAACAGCAGGTCCTTTCCTGGTATTTAAAGTACGAAACTGAATGGCAGCCTTATCTGCCCATATTCCCATCATGCCGCCCAGGGCATCAATTTCTCTTACCATATGCCCCTTGGCCAAACCACCAATGGCAGGATTACAGGAAAGATGACCTATACGGTCAATATTTAAAGTCAACAAAAGGGTCTTAAGCCCAAGTTTACTGGCAGCCATAGCTGCTTCACATCCAGCATGACCTCCACCTACTACTATAAGGTCAAAAACTTCTGGAAAGGGTTCTTTGTAAGGAGACATATTTTATTACTTAAAAAGCATCTTAAACATTACTCTAGCATCATTTAGGGTATTAGTTATGGAAGAACGCTCATTGGGTTGATGGGCAAAACCAAGCAAAGTAGAC
Source organism: Desulfonauticus sp. (assembly GCF_055126295.1). Taxonomy (NCBI): domain Bacteria; kingdom Pseudomonadati; phylum Thermodesulfobacteriota; class Desulfovibrionia; order Desulfovibrionales; family Desulfonauticaceae; genus Desulfonauticus; species Desulfonauticus sp. Next base: position 107,567 of record NZ_JBSRHE010000002.1, read on the forward strand.
CAAACAGCTGCCTCAAAGCCCTTTCTTCGCAAAAAGGCAGCTACAGTCCCTCCCCCAACTCCAATACACTTAGCTTTTTTCTTTAACACAGAAAAAATAGCCTTTTTTAAACAAGTTACAACTTCACTCTCTTCAGGAGTAATGGGAGCAGCTTGCTCTTGCATCACTATTTCATACTTAATATTGACCTTTCTCTTTTTTTCCACCTCTTGACCAATTTTTCTTATTTCTTCTAACACATCGTCTAGCTTATATTCAGGTAATACCCTGGAATCTAAATAAAAAATATCCTTACCAGGAATCGTATTTATATTTTCCACGTTAGCTTCTTTTTTGGTGGGGCTAAAAGTAGAGCAATCAGGATCAAACAAAGGATTCTTTAGAGGAAAAATACTTTTTAGCTCTTCTAAGCGCAAAATAAAATCTGCACTGGCTACCAAGGAGTTGATACCCTTATCTGGAACAGAAGCATGGCACTGTTTACCTTCCACAATAATTTTCAACCAAAACATGCTCTTTTCAGCAATTTCAATACTATCTCCTTCTGGAGTACCGTGATCAGGAACTAAGAATAAATCATCCGGCTGAAAAATATCCTGATTTAACAGGTATTGTAAACCATATTTACTACCTGTTTCTTCATCAGCAACAAATAAAAGGCCGAGAGAATAATCAGGAGTTATATCTAGTTCTCTCAATCGTTTTAAAACCAAAAGAGAAGAAACAATCCCCTGATGATTGTCTTCTACTCCTCTTCCATAAATATAGTCCCCATCTACAACAATCTCATAGGGATTACTCTTCCACAAAGATAAATCTCCTGGAGGAACCACATCCAGGTGAGAAAGAATCCAGAGGGTTTTAGAACTTTTTCCAGCATACCTGGCTACAACATTGGGACGCTTTCCACTTGCCACCCTTGTATCAGTAGCCCAATAAATTTGGGGATTAAGACCTAGCTTTTTTAAATAATCAACTAAAAAATAAGCCTTTTCTTCTTCTCCCTGACCACCATTTTCTGGACCCAAAGCAGTTCTTTGCACCAATTCCTGTTGAAGATAAATTACTTCATTTCTGTATTCTAAGATACCTTTATCCATATAGCTTTCCTGTAAAAAACAAAAGGCCCTCTAGAGGGCCTTTTTATTTTTTTATCTTCCCCTAGCAGCTCGCTTCGAAGCCTTTAAGGGGTTAACTTTTACTTGCCCGCTATTATCTACTACAGCCTTTACATGAGTAGCAAAATTACAAGCCTTATGGGCCCATTTAACAGCAGGTTCAGGATAACTCAGACAATACTTATTTCCGTCAAATTCCTTGATTCTTTCACAACCTTCGCATTGCTCTACAACAGGATAACATTGTCCACCTTTATAGGAACACCCTTTATCTGTCATAAAAGCACATTCAAAACCTGGTCTAACAGTAGTGCATTTCATATAAATTCCACCTCCTCAAAAATTATTAACAGGAAGTGCAAGAACTGCAACCTCCAGAAGAATTCATAGGTAAAGCGGATTTAACCACAAAACCCATTTCATTCATATCAACAGTAATTGGAGCTGCGCTATTAAATAAACTCTCTTCCACTAAAAAGGTAAAACCTTCTACCTCAAACACCCTATCATTTTCTCTTTGCTCATCCAGAGCAAGTGCCAATCTTGGCCCACCTCAGCCAGCAGCCATATAAACTCTGATAGGAGCCTTTTCTTGCTCTGCAAAATAACGCTCCAACTGAACCTTTGCCTTTTCAGTCAAATTAAACATATAAAAAACCTCCGAAAAAATTGAAGTCTTATTAACTAAGGTTTGTTTTAGTTTTTGTCAATTTTTAGCTTTAGACAAAATTGAGTTTAACTCTTTACTACTAAAATAAATTGAAATTATATGAAAACAATTACTTGAAATAAAGAAAAAAATTATTAAGGAAAGAGGCATGCAAGCAAAAAAGGTATTTTTCTCCCTTATTCTCTTCTTACTCTTCTTAAATTTTTGCTCTTTCCCTGTGGAGAGTAAAAAACTGCCCAGACTTTTCTTTACCAAAAAAATGGTCATTTCTCAAAAACACTTAATTAAATATAAGGTTAAAAAGGGAGAGTGGTTATATAAAATTTTAAGAGAACAAGGTATACCAGAAAGAAAAATACCACATGTAGTAAAAATTATTAAAAAAATAAATCCTCACATAAAAGACCTTTCAAACCTAAAAGAAAATGACATTTTGCTAATACCTAAAATATATGTAAAATCTAAAAATTATTCATATTTAAAAAAGTATAAGTATAAAAAGTCTTTTTATATTGTAAAAAAAGGAGATAATGTTGTAAATATTTTACGAGACAAAGTTGGTATTCCTAATAATTTGATATTTAACGAATACCTAACAATATTTAAGACTATCAACCCCAATATAGACCCAGACAAATTGGAAGTAGGAGATAAAATAAATCTACCCATACCTCTAAACTTAGCTAAAACATTAAAAACAAAAAGTGCAATTCCGGTCTCTCTTCAACCTCCCAAAACAAAAATAAAAAAAGTTAGTGTTGTAAAGTCTGATAAAAAGAATCTAGAGTTAATATTAAAAGAACTGGGATTCATTATAACTCCTGGTTTAAAGGCCTATTTTCCCAGAACAAATGGAGAATGGGTTTATATTGATTTAAAAGAAAACATTTTGCTTAACACCCCCTGGGGAGATAAAGTCCTTCTAACCCTCAAAAAAAACAAATCCCAAAACAATAATTTTCCCTATACTATTATCAGGCTTCCTTCTTTTAAAATTTCTCAAGCCCTGGATATACTTGCCCTGAAAAATCCAAAGCAAATAAAAATCTGGAAAAGCCAGGATAATTTTATTATAAATAACACGGATTATTCTTTGGAAATAAAAGCCAATAAGTTAGTTAAAATAAATGACAATTTGTATGCAATATTTATTTTAGAAGATAAAATACCAAGCAATATTAACCTGGTGCAATCTTTTTTAAAAAAATTTAATTTAAAAGCTATTTTTCTAAAAAAAGAAAATAAAAAAATAACCAAGATAAACACCAACAATTTTAACTCTAACTATTTATATACACCTTCAGTTAACTCTGAAAATATATTTTCTATTTTAGGGATTAAAGAAAAAAAATTATCTACTTCTATTTCTCTTGACGATTTAAAAAATAATAACATACTAACTAAAGAAAAAATAAGTCTAAATATTTTTCAACAAAAAAATTCATATATAAAACTATATGCTAATGTCTGGAAATCTTCAAATAATGTGTGCATTATAGAAGAAAATAATCCCTTTATCAGCACTTTTTTACTCTTAAATAGCTATAAGGTCTACCTATGGCTATAGACAAAATTTACAAAAAATACGGTTATATAGAAGATAATTCTGCTAACTTAAAAAAAATAAAAGAAATCCTGGAAAATTTTTCCATTGAAGAAATAGAAATAAACAAAAACAGATTAGACTTTTTCTCTTGGGATAATTTTTATTTTGATTTAGAAGATTTACTTAAGTCTCTCAGCCAACACTTAAGTCCTCAGGCTAAAGGTCAGATTGATTATATTGATTATGAAGAATGGAAAATGTTGCGTATCGAAATAAAAAACGGACAAATGAAACAATATCCTATTTATATTGATAAGGCCTTAGAAAATTGTATTCTAGAACACTAAGATATTTTTTGTTGCTCCAGCCAAGACAAAGCTTCTTTTAAGTCAAGAGTTTTTTCATAGATTGCCCGGCCAGTAATTACTCCTTCCAGTCCTTCTTTGCTTAAAGGATAAAGTTTCTTTATATCCTCTAAATTGTGAATGCCTCCTGCCACCAGCACAGGTATAGAAGAAATTTGCAAAACTTTCTTTAAAGCCGAAATATTGGCTCCTGATTGCATCCCATCCCTTAAAATGTCAGTATAAACTAAAAAAGAGGCTCCTTGCTCTATGAGTTCAGGGATTACTTGTTCCACTTTAAGCCCTGTATCTTTAACCCATCCTCTACTCTTAAGAGTTCCCTTTTCTGCATCCAAAGAAACTCCAATTTTACCAGGGAATTTAGCGGTCAGTCGGGCAAACTCTTCGGGATTTTCTAAAGCTAAGGTGCCAATTATAAGCCTTGTAACTCCAGCCTCAAAATAATAAGAGGCAATCTCTATATTGCGTATTCCCCCTCCCAATTGAAGAGGTATCTTTACCTTTTTAGCAATCTCTTGAATCAAAGAAAGGTTTTTAGGCTCTCCAGCAAAAGCTCCATCCAGATCTACCAGATGTAAATATTGAGCGCCTTGACTTTCCCAAAAAGAAGCAACTTCTACAGGATTATCAAAATAAACTGTTTCTTCCTTGGCCCTGCCCTGACGCAAGCGAACACAGCGTCCATCTTTAATATCAATAGCTGGAAAAATAATCATAATCCCATTTCCTCCAATCCCAATTCCATTCCTTCTCTTGCCAACTCCTCAGCCTTAATCCATTTACCTTTGCGGGTAATAAACTTTTTTAAATTAAGTAAATTTTCACTCAAAGAGAGCTGGCGCTCATCAAAATGATAGCGATAAACAATCTTTTTTTCTTTGATATTAAGTAAAAAGAGGTCAAATTCTACAGAAGCAGGCTCCTCTACTCCATATTCTCCCCCCACTCTCTCTTTATATTTATAAATATAAGGAATGAGCAAATAATCACAGGGAACGCATTTACCCACCTGCACCCAGAACTCAAACATGGACAAAGTCTTTTTGCTTTTAATAAGTTCTAAACAAGGTGAGACCAGTTTAAAAGAAATAAAGTTAACTTTTTTTTGAACCAATAAGGATTCTAAATTGCTATTAAGAGTATTTAACACCTTAGAATCAATATCTTTATCCACTGGGTAGTAACCAGCAAGCATTTCCCAGGACCCACTGGGCAGATGAAAAGGAGCAATAGCTAAAGAAAAATTTTTTTCTTCAAATTTATAAATAGGTTTAGAAGAAGTACATCCTAATAAAAAAAGAAAAAAGATTATAAATATTTTTTTTATTCTCAATCTAAGCTCCCTTTAGTACTGCTAATTTGATTTGACACTAAAGTTAAGGCTTCTCTCATAGCAAGTCCTAAAGATTTAAAAGCAGCCTCTAAAAGATGATGTCCATTGGAACCATAGTGAAAAATAAGGTGTAAATTAAACCTGGCGCTAAAACTAAGACTTTTAAAAAACTCTCTAAACACATCTTTTTCTTCCCCAAAAACCAGAGCAGGAACTTGGGAAAACCCCTTACAGACCAAAAAAGGTCTTCCAGAAATATCCACGATACTCTCTACCAAAGCTTCGTCCATAGGAACCTTGGCCTGACCTACCCTAAGTATCCCTTTTCTATCTTGCCAGGCCTTATCCAAACAACTTCCCAGAGATAAGCCAATATCTTCTATGGTGTGATGTGCATCCACTTCTAAATCACCCTGGGCTTCTACCTTTAAATCCCACGAAGCCCAAAAAGCCAGAAGTTCCAGCATGTGGTCCAAATAGCCAAGTCCGGTACTAACTCTTATCTCTCTTTGTCCATCAAGGTTTAAAAAAACCTTTACCCTGGTTTCCTTGGTATTACGCTCAAAACTTGCCTGACGCATTAGTTTTCTCCTGCTTTGCTAGGTAAGTCTTCTTTGGCTCGCTTTTCTTTTTTACCAAAAAAATAAGCAATCCATACTCCCAGTTCATATAAAATAATCAAAGGTCCTGCCATTAATGTTTGGGTCACCACATCTGGAGGAGTCAAGATAGCAGAAACTACAAAAGCAATTAAAATGGCATATTTCCTCTTCTTTCTAAGCCCACTACTGGTGACCATTCCCAATCTGGCCAAAAAGAAAATAAAAAGAGGTAGTTCAAAGATAAGACCAAAGGCAAAAAGCAATTTTACACAAAAACTAAAATACTCCCGCAAGGTAGGCATGGGACGGATGAGTTCAGTGGCAAAGCCCATAAAAAACTGAAATCCAAAAGGAAATACTATAAAATACCCAAAAAGAGCCCCTATGATAAAAAAGATACCAGAAAAAAAGGCTATAGGTAAAAGATACTTGCGCTCATTTTCATAAAGACCAGGAGCTATAAATTGCCATAGTTGATAAAAAATATAAGGAGAAACAGCAAAAATTCCTGTAACCAGAGAAACTTTCAGATAAGTAAAAAAGGCTTCTGGGAGAGAAGTAAAAATCAAAGTACTATTGGGCGGAAGAACTCTTACCAAGGGTTGCATTAAAAGATTAAAGACCTCTTTAGAAAAGGCATAACTACCTAAAAATCCCACCACAATGGCAATAATACAACGAACTAACCTTTGCCTTAGTTCTTCTAAATGTTCAGTAAAGGTCATTTCTGTCCCTTCAGAAGAAGGAACCTCTTGTTCTGCCTGGGCGTCTTGTCCCTCGTTTTTTAATTCTTCACTCATTTAGGCTTTTGACTCCTCGTTTGTGCTCTTAGAACTGGAAATCTCTTCTTTCTCTGGATTTTCTTCCTGTATTGTTTTACTTTCCAGTTCCTTTTTTGCTTCTTCAGCTGCCTTTTTTTCTTCTTCTTTTTCTATTTCCTGTTCAATTGTTCTTTTTACATCTGTAGAAACCTTTTTGAACTCAGCCATAGCCTTACCCAAGGTCCTGGCAATTTCAGGCAATTTAGAAGGACCAATAACAATCAAAGCAACTACTAGAATGACTAAAAGCTCAGTTGAACCTATTCCAAACATTTAGGCCACCTTATTACTCCCATTCAATGGTGCTAGGAGGTTTAGAAGAAATATCAAAGACTACCCTATTTACGCCCTTAACTTCATTAATAATCCTATTGGAAATACGTGCCAATAATTCTGAAGGAAGTCTAGACCAATCTGCAGTCATGGCATCTATACTATCTACAACCCGTAAAGCCACTACATGCTCATAAGTTCTTTCATCACCCATGACACCCACGGTTTTTAAAGGCAGTAAAACAGCAAAACCCTGCCATACCTTTCTGTACCAATCAGCTTCTAAAAGTTCATTTTGTACGATTTTATCTGCCTGCCTTAAAATCTCTAAACGTTCTGGAGTAATCTCTCCCACAATCCTTATAGCCAAACCAGGACCAGGAAAAGGATGACGCCAGATGATAAAATCAGGTAATCCCAGCTCTATACCCACTTTTCTCACTTCATCTTTAAATAATTCCCTTAAAGGCTCTATGAGCTTTAAGTCCATTTTCTCTGGCAGTCCACCCACATTGTGATGGCTTTTAATTACAGCAGAAGGACCTTTATAGGAGATACTTTCTATAACATCTGGATAAAGGGTGCCCTGAGCTAACCACTTTACACCTTCTATTTTTTTAGCTTCTTGCTCAAAAACTTCTATAAAAGTATGGCCAATAATTTTTCTTTTTTCCTCTGGATCAGTAACACCTTTTAAACGATTTAAAAACAAATCCTGTGCTTGAACATAATGTAAATTTAAATCAAAGTGCTTTCTAAGATAAGATACAACTTCTTCACCTTCATTCAAACGTAAAAGTCCATTATCTACAAAAATACAATGTAATTTATGACCCAAAGCTTTGTTGAGCAAAACAGCTACTACAGTAGAATCAACTCCTCCACTTAAAGCACAAACTACTTTATCTTCTCCCACCTGGACTTTTACTTCTTCCAAAACATTATCAATAAAAGAACTCATTGACCAGGAAGGTTCAAGCCTGGCAATTTGAAACAGAAAATTGGCAATAATTTGTTTACCAAAATCCGTATGCACCACTTCTGGATGAAACTGTAAGGCATAAATATTTTTTTCTCGAGCCCCAATAGCAGCAAACTCTATGCTCTCGGTTTTGGCCAGTACTTCAAAGCCTTGAGGAATTTCTAAAACAGTATCGCCATGGGACATCCAAACTGTAAATTCTTTATGATCAGGCCAAATACCCTCCCATAAAGGAGAAGAAGTCAAAAGTTCTAAAGAACTCCTACCATATTCTCTTACCTTTGCAGGCTCTACCTTACCACCTAAAAGATAGCTTATTAACTGCATTCCATAGCAAATTCCCAGAATAGGCAACCCCAAGTCAAATATGGCAGGGTCTATTTTGGGACTATTTTCCTGAACAACACTGGCAGGCCCTCCAGACAAAATAATAGCCTGGGGATTTATGGCTTTTATCTCCTCCAAACTAATATTACATGGATGTATTTCTGAATACACCCCTTCTTCTCGTACCCTTCTGGCAATTAACTGGGTATATTGAGAACCAAAATCTAAAATAAGGACTTTATCTCCTGTAAACATAAAAAACCTCTAATAATTTTCTATTCTATAATTGGGAGCTTCTTTGGTAATAATTACATCGTGCACATGACTTTCTTTTAAACCAGAATTTGTTATTTGTACCATTCTACTCTTAGTCTGCAACTCTTTAATATTTTTACATCCCAGATATCCCATACCAGAACGAAGACCACCAATCAATTGATAAATAGTTTCACTAACAGGACCTTTAAAAGGAACGCGACCTACAATTCCTTCCGGGACAAGTTTATGTGAACTATCCTGAAAATAACGGTCTGAACTACCAGCTTTCATAGCATCTATAGAGCCCATACCTCTATAAATTTTATATGTCCTTCCCTGATATAGTACAGTTTCTCCAGGGCTTTCTTCTGTACCAGCAAGCATACTACCCATCATTACTGAATCAGCACCAACAGCAATGGCTTTAACAATATCTCCAGAAAACTTAATTCCACCGTCAGCAATAAGACATTTATCCTTTTCTCTACAAGCTTTTACTGCTTCCATAATAGCTGTAATTTGGGGTACCCCCACCCCTGTAACTACTCTGGTAGTACAAATAGAACCAGGCCCAATTCCCACTTTTACTGCATCAGCTCCAGCTTCAATTAAGGCTTTAGCACCTTCATAGGTGGCAATATTACCAGCTACAATCTGGCAATGGGGAAAAGCACTCCTAATGCTTCTTACTGTATCCAGTACATTTTTGGAATGCCCATGAGCTGAATCCACCACAATAAAGTCAACTCCTGCTCTAAGTAAAGCCTCTACCCTTTCTTCTCTATCTTTACCCACTCCTACAGCTGCGCCCACTCTAAGCCTACCAAACACATCTTTACAGGCATTGGGATACTTTCTTACCTTTTCAATATCTTTTATAGTAATAAGACCTTTTAACTTATTTTCTTTATCCACTACCAATAATTTTTCTACTTTTTTCTTCTGCAATATCTTTTTAGCATCTTCCAAAGTGGTTCCCACTGGAACAGTAATTAAATTTTCTTTAGTCATTACCTCTTTTACTTTGGTGCGCAAGTCTTCTACAAAACGAACATCCCTATTGGTAACAATCCCTTTTAAGGTATCTCCTTCTACAACAGGAAGTCCAGAAATTCTGTATTCAGACATTAATTCCAGAACATAGGCCACACTATCTTCAGGACTAACAGTCACAGGGTCCAAAATCATCCCACTTTCTGATTTCTTTACCTTTTCAACTTCCAGTCTCTGACGCTCAATGGTCATATTTTTATGAATAACTCCCACTCCTCCAGCTCTAGCCATGGAAATAGCCATCCTGGCCTCAGTTACTGTATCCATAGCTGCGCTTAAAAGAGGAATATTAAGCTCTATCTCAGGAGTAAGCCTAGTCTTCAAATCAACCTGGTCTGGCAAGACCTCAGAATAAGCAGGCAGAAGCAATACATCATCAAAAGTTAAACCAGTGCCCACTATTTTTTCCATATTACCTCCTAAAAATTATAAGCCCAGATAAGCTTTCTTTACATCTTCATTGGTTAATAAATTGGCTGCACTATCTTCCATTACAATCCGTCCATTTTCCATCACATACCCTTTATGAGCAATCTTTAAAGCCTGGTGGGCATTTTGCTCTACCAGGAAAATGGTCGTTCCCTGCTTGTTAATCTTTTCAATAATTTTAAATATTTGCTTAATCACCAGAGGAGCCAAACCCAAAGAAGGCTCATCCAAAAGAAGCACTTTTGGTCTTGCCATAAGCGCTCTGGAAATGGCCAGCATTTGCTGCTCTCCACCACTTAAAGTCCCACCCAGTTGATTTTTTCTCTCTGCCAAAATGGGAAAAAGGTCAAAAATATAATCCAAATCTCTTTTTATCTCTGCTTTATCCTTACGCAAATAAGCTCCCATATCCAAGTTTTCCATTACTGTCATGCGTGGGAAAATAAGCCTTCCCTCTGGAACTTGAATAATACCTTTGGCCACAATCTGATCTGGAGACAGCTTGTGAATAGGCTCTCCTTGAAACCAGATTTCTCCCTTTTTAGCAGGAACAATACCACAAATAGACATAAGAGTAGTGGTTTTACCTGCTCCATTAGCTCCAATTAAAGTTACAATTTCTCCCTCTTGTACAGATAAAGACACCTCGTGTAAGGCCTGAATTTTTCCGTAAAAAGTGCAAACACCTTTAAGCTCAAGCATCATGATCCTCACCTAAATAAGCTTTTATCACTCTTTCATCTTCTTTAATCTCTTGAGGAGTTCCCTTTGCCAAAAGCCTACCGTACTCCATCACATAAACCACATCTGAGATATTCATTACCAGTTTCATATCATGTTCAATCAGCAAAATAGCTATCTTTTCTTGGTCACGAATCTGCTCAATCAATCCTTCTAGTTCTTTTGTCTCCTGAGGATTCATCCCTGCTGCAGGTTCGTCTAAGAGTAACAAACTGGGTTCTGAGGCCAGAGCTCTGGCAATTTCCAATCTTCGCTGTGCACCATAGGGCAAGTTGGAAGCCAACTCATTAACAAACTTTTCCAAACGCATCTTTTTCAAAATCTCATAACTAACTTCTATAGTTTCTTTTTCTTCTTCTTTAGTTCGCCTGTCCCGAAAAAGTGCTCCAAAAATCCAGGATTTTGTCCTGGTGTGTCTTCCAATCATAACATTTTCTAAAACGGTCATATTGGGGAAAAGTCTTATATTTTGAAAAGTCCTGGCCAATCCCAGCTCTGTAACTTTATTGGGTTTATAACCATTAACTCTTTTTTTTCTACCTTTACGGTCTAAAATAAAAACATCTCCCTCTGTAGGTTCATAAATACCAGTAACGCAATTAAAAAAGGTGGTTTTACCCGCACCATTAGGACCAATTAAAGCTACAATTTGCTCTGGATAAACTTCCAAATCAATATGGTCCAAAGCTCTTAACCCACCAAAATCCTTACATAGTTCTCTTACTTCTAAGATTGCTTCAGCCATAACTTCCTTTCTACCTCTCCTTTAAATCATAAACATACTTACGCCTAACACTGGGAATAAGTCCTTGAGGTCTAAACACCATCACCAAAACCATTGCCGCTCCAAAAAGAAGCATTCTATATTCAGAAAAGGCTCGTAAATACTCAGGCAACAAAATCATTAAAAAGGCAGCCAAAATAACTCCTACAATGGAGCCCATACCTCCTAAAACCACTATGGAAAGAATAATGGCAGACTCTAAAAAAGTAAAACTGGCAGGGTTAATAAAAGTGGTTTTAGCCGCAAAAATTACTCCTGCAAAACCAGCCCAGGTAGCTCCCAGAGCAAAGGCAGCCAGCTTGGTTTTCATTCTATCTATGCCCATGGCTTCACAGGCCACTTCATCTTCCCTTAAGGCCAGCCAGGCTCTACCCAGACGAGAATTCTGCAACCTGTTTACCACAAAAATGGTTATAATGGCCATTAAGATCATCAAATAATAAATATAAATGGTGGCTTCTTCCACTCCCAACTTCATACCAAAAAACCCAGGGCGGGGAATATTGGCAATACCACTGGGTCCAAAGGAAAATTCATTCCAGTTTTCCAAAATCAACCTGATAATCTCACCAAATCCCAGAGTAACAATAGCCAAATAATCTCCTCTAAGCCTTAAAACTGGAATACCCAGAAGAATACCAAAGATAGCAGCTAAAAGCCCACCTAAAGGCAATACGGTCCAAAAGCCTAAGTGATAGTGATAATTTAAAAGGGCATAGGCATAAGCACCCACGGCATAAAAGGCTACATATCCTAAATCCAAAAGACCAGCTATACCCACTACAATATTTAACCCTAACCCCAACACTACGTAAATAAGAGCTGAGATCATAATATTAGTTTGATAAGTGGAAACTATCCAGGGAAAAATTAATAAAAATAAAAATACTAAAGCATAAATTGGTCTACTATACTTAGGAGTAGCAATAATTTTTTGTACAAAGGTCAAGCCTTCTTCTTTGCTTTCTTCTTTTTTACTTCCTTCTTCTTTTCTTTTAATTAAAAATCTCCAGATAAAAGAAAGAAAAAAAGAAGCTAACCCTACATATAAAAGATTTGCCCATCTCCACTGGACAGTTTTTTCTACGGTATCAACTCGAATCACCATAATGGGAAAGGTTAAAAACATAAACCAAAGGGAAACCTGTAAAGACTTAATTATCTCTCTCATCGCTTATCTATCCTTAAACTTTCTGAGTATTGGTTCTGCCTAAAATACCTGCAGGCCTAAAAATAAGAATTATAACCAACAGACAAAAGGCAAATACATCTTCATAATCACTGGAAACATAACCAGTAGCAAAACTTTCTGTCCAGCCCAAAACCAAACCACCCAACACAGCTCCCGGAATAGAACCAATTCCACCCAAAACAGCAGCAGTAAAAGCTTTAATACCGGCAATAAATCCTATATAAAAATTTATTTGTCCTATATGGGAAGCGATAAGTACACCACCTAAGGCAGCTAAAGCTGAACCAATAATAAAGGTAACTGAAATGACTCTATCCACATTAACGCCACACAATAGAGCCATTTTTCTATCTTGAGCAGTAGCTCGCATGGCTTTTCCAATCTTAGTAAACTTAATAAAAAGGCTTAGAATAACCATAGCAATAGCCGTTACTACAATGATTACCAATTCTGAGGACCCCATAATATGGGCCACAGGCTCCATAAATTCAAATTCTGGAATCAAACTGGGGAAAGGAACAAAGTCAGAAGTTTGGGCTAGCAAAACATAATTTTGTAAAAATATGGACATACCTATAGCACTAATCAAAGGAGAAAGCCTTGGGGCATTACGTAATGGCTTATAGGCAATCTTTTCCACTGTATAACCATACGCTGCAGAATAAAACATGGAGATGATAATAGCCAGAATTAAAATAGAAATTAGATTAAGCCCCAATAAAGAACATACTCCAGCTACAATAAGAGCTGTAAAAGCTCCTATCATATAAATTTCACCATGGGCAAAGTTAATGAGTTCGATAATTCCATAGACCATGGTATAACCAAGCGCAATCAAAGCATAAATACTTCCTCGAGTTAAGCCGCCAAAAAATAACTCCAAAAAATAATCCATGGTAATCTGCCTCTTTACAAAAGGATTTTCTGAAAATCCAAAGTAGGCGTTAATTCACACCTACCCTTTAGATTAAAGAATTAAATAACACTTTAACTTATTTGGATAATTCTACAAACTTGCCATTTTGAACTTGATAAACAGAAAAACCTACGCCTTCAGCATCACCTTTTTCATCAAATCTAATTTTACCCAAAGGAGTTTCTACATATTCAGTTCTCAAAACCTTTACAATATCTTCATATTTGGTGGAGCCAGCTTTTTCAATGGCGTTTAACATACATTGAGCTGCAGCATAAGCATTAAAGAAAAAGGCTCCAGGAGCAGTGCCATAAGCCTTTCTATGCTCTTCTTCAGCCTGTTTGTACAAAGGATTAGCAGAAACATCCTTAGGACCAGTGGCATATACACCTTCAGCATACTTACCAGCTACTTTAATAAAGGTATCATCCTTTACTCCATCATCAGAGACAAAAGGAATTTTCATTCTTTTCTTACGCATGGTAGTTACAATCTTAGAAGCTTCAGGATGATAACCACCAAAAACAACCACATCAGCTCCAGACCTTCTAACCTTTTGCACTACTGCAGAGTAGTCCACAGCACCAGGAGTAACTCCTTCAAAGAGAACCACTTTAGCTCCACCCATTTGTTCAATAAATTGTTTTACATAAGTAGCATAACCCTTTCCATAGTCACCCTTATCATGGATAATAGCTACTTTTTTTAGTTTGAGTTTTTTAATAATAAACTCTGCAGCTAATTTCCCCTGAGCATCATCAGAGGCAATAGTCCTGAAAAAATTGGGATAATCGCCACTTTGAGTCAAAGGAGGATTGGTGGCAGAAGGAGACATAACAACAATTTTAGCTTCCTTATAAATAGGTAAAGCAGCTTTTGTAGCTCCACTACAAATGTGTCCCAGAACAATTACAGCTCCATCAGAAACCATCTTGGTGGCAACATTAGTAGCCAGCTCAGGTTTACACTGATCATCGCCCTTAATAATCTCAATCTTTTTACCCAAAAGACCACCTTTGGCATTATACTTTTGCGCTACCAATTCAGCTGCATTCACAGATGGAAGACCATAGGAAGCCAGGTCTCCAGAGTGAGCGCCAGCCACCCCAAATTTAAGGGTTTCAGCAGCCCAAAGCATAGATGCGCTTAAAAAAATAGTCACACTTACCAAAGACAACACTTTCCAAAGTTTACCCATAATACCCCCTCCTACTTGTTTTACCCGATTAGAGTTTTAAAACGATAGCTAACATTCTTAACCTTAAAGCTTTTTCCCTGTCAATTAGAAATACCCTCCAAAAGCTTGGTTGCTTCCTTCTTAACCTCCTCTTCTGCCTCTTTACTCTGAAGAACATTTTCCAAGTACACTTTGGCCTTAGCAGGTTCATTAAGAAAATTCCTATAAATAACCCCCAGATTATAGTTTACTATATAATTAGTTGGCTCCAAGCTGATTACTTGCTCATAATAATTAGCCGCTTTAGAATATTCTTTCTTTTGAAAATAACAAAAACCAATTTGGCTCAAAGCCATCTTATCCTCTGGAACTATCTCTAAAACCTTAGTCCAAAAAGTTATAGCTCTATCCCAGCTTTTAAGTTCCATAAATACAAGGGCTAGTTTTCTTAAGGATTCTATATCCTTAGGATTTTTACTGACCTTTTGCATCAGAGCAACAACCATACCCATAGGACTGTTTTGCATACTTTCATCTACAGTCTTTACGGTCAAGCTAGGATTAGCTATTCTATAAGCTAAAGAAGCTCCAAAAATAACAATAAAACTTGCTAAAATAATTATTAAAGTTTGCTTTTTTATAAACATTATTCTTCCTCTTTAATCATTTTTAATTCAAACAGTCTATTTTCTATATTCTTATGTTTTCTAAAAAGAAATAGTAAATACCCACTTATACCTATCCAAACCACAATATTAGCTAAAAAAATATATTTCATCTTTTACTCCTTTATAAGTTCTAAAAAGAGACCATCTAGTTTATTTTTTAACTTTAACTGCTTATAACGAAAAGAAAACAAAAAAATCCAAAGAAAGAAAAAAGTAAACAGACTAAAGAGCAAAGTAAAAAACATTTCCTCAGGAAGACCACCTTCCCTAGAAGCAAACACAGCAGGGTGAATACTTCTAAAGATTCTAGCAGAAAAAAAGACCAGAGGTACATCTAAAAAAGCAACTACACCTAACACAGCAGATAGTTTTCTTTTTCTAACCAGAGGTAAATCTAAAGTTTGGAGTAACAAATAAGCTGAATAGAGAAACCACATTACTAAAGTAGTGGTAAGCCTGGGGTCCCAGGTCCACCAAACACCCCAACTAGCCTTGGCCCAAATAGAGCCACTTACCAGAGCCAGTCCGGAAAAAAGCACTCCAATTTCTGCACTGGCCACACTAAGCAAACTATATTTTTCTTTTGCTTTAAACAAAAACAGTAAAGAAAAGCAAAAAACTAGAAAAAAACTAAACATTCCCCACCAGGCAAAGGGTAAGTGCAAGTAAAATATTTTTTGTACTATACCTAGAGTTGCTTCCACTGGAGCATAAAACCAAATCATCCACTGATTTATTATTAAAGAAAATAGGAATATAACAACTAATAACCACATATTTATTCTCCACTAAACACAAAGGGAAATAAAATATATCCACTTCCCAGGTAAATTAAATCAAAAGAAAACACTATTTTCATCCAGGAGGACAAACTAATATTTACTTCTCCCAGAAACCAGCTACCTGTCTTTACACCAGCAAGCACTAAGGGAACCAATAAAGGAAAAATAATTATGGATAAAAAGGACTCTCTTAATTCATGTCCTTGAGACAAAGCTCCCAGTAAAGAACCTACCAGCACTAAACCTAAATCAATAGATAAAAAAATAGCCAGGGCTAAAAAAGAAAACTGAACAACACTTTGCTCTAAAAACACAAAAATGGCTATTGAAAAAATAAGTTGAATAACCAGAGTAACCGTTAAACCACTTAAGGATTTGGCCAACCAGATATTTTGGCTAGCTAAAGGTGAAAGCAATAAGGCATCTTGCATTTTACTTTCTTCTTCTAAAAAATAAATAAAATTAAAAATCAAAATCAAAGCAAAAACAGTAGATATCCAGAAGATGGAAGCTGCTTGATTAGGAGTTATTCTCTCACCTATTGGTTTGGCTAGGCTAAAAATAAATATCAATAATAATCCCAATAAAATAGCCTGGACAAAAACACTGCTCCTTCCAAAGATAAGCTGGCAATCTTTTTTAACCAGAGCCCAAAAAGACAAATCAATGCTCCTTTATTTTGAGTTCTTTGTTTTCAATAGAGAGCTCAAAATCATAAGCAGAAAAGTTCTCTAAATGAGAAATCCAAATCACCAATTTTCCCTCTTTTTTAAAAAAGGTAATTTTTTCTCTCAATTTTGCTTGAAATTCTTTATCTAGACCTGTTTCTGGTTCATCCAACAAAATAACCTCTGGTTTACATAGAAACAATCTGGCTAAATTTAAACGTTGCTTCATACCCCGGGAAAAATTCTTTACCTTTTCTCGCGCAAAAAACTTAAGTCCAACTTCCTCCAGATAAGTCAATAAAGCTTGTTTACTAAGTTTTAGACCATAAATTGTAGCGAAAAAATCCAGATTTTCTTCTGCTGTCAAATAGGAATATAAAAAAGGCTGATGGGCCAAATAACCTACTTTATATTTGGGAGTAGAAGATATTACCTTCCCTTCTGTAGGCTTTAAAATACCTGCTATAATTTTAAGCAAAGTAGACTTTCCACTGCCATTAGCACCTCTTAGCATATAAATCTTACCTGGAAACAACTCTAGAGAAACATTCTTGAAAATTAAACGCTCTCCAAAAAAATGCGTAATATTGTTAAGCTCTAGCAACATAATTTATATTTTTTGCTTCCTAAATACAGCCAAAAGCCCAAATAAAGATAAAATACTTCCTCCAATCCATACCCAGTTAATAGCTGGATTTAGACTTACCTTAATACTTACATTTTTATCTTCATCAAAACCCAGTAAACTAATATACACTTCCTGACCTAAAGAAGGATAAGTATCCACTTCTACAAAAGGCTGTTCAAAATGAGCATATAGTCTTTTTTGAGGCAGCAATTCTCCTAAATATTTCTTCTGTTTATAAAGTTTAAATTTGGCCTCAAAAATCTTTATCCCTGGCTCTTCTTTTTGCACTAAATCCTCATAATGCAGTTCATAATTACTAAATGCCACCTTTTTTTGGGGAGATAAAATTAATTCTTTCTCCTGTTTAAAAGGTCCAGATAAAGCTACACCTATTACTAAAATAGCCAGTCCTAAATGCAAACCATAAACTCCCAAAAAAGAAATATTTTTATAAAGCTTTTCTTTAAATAAGCTAAACAAAACTGTACCTATTAAGCCAATAGAAACTCCTATAGCCAATAAAGAAAGAAGATTAGCATAACCTAAAAAGTAAAATAAACCAATAGAGCCCAAGGCTAAAAGCATAGCAACAAAAGATAAAGTTTTACTTTTTAAACTTCCTTGCCAGTTAATTAAAAAGCAAAAGAAAAGGACGATACTAATTAAGACAAATAAAGGCAAACAAACCTTATTATAAAATTTTGCATCCAATCCAATGGGGCTACTGGACCAAAGTTTAGAAATAACAGGCCACATAGTTCCCATAATAATAATTATTCCTATAAATATAAGTATCCAGGAAGTAATAAATAAAAGTCCAGACTTGGACCACACTTCATCTAGAGATTTAGAAGAAACTTTAACAAACAGATTTAAAATAACTATTCCTAAGTAAACCATCATAAAAACCACTAAAGGAGTGCCCACTCCTGTACTGCCAAAGGCATGCAAAGATTCCACTACATTACTTCTAACCAAAAAAGTGGCAAAAATACAGCTAAGAAAACTTAAATGTATCAGGGCATAACTGGTTTTATATAAGGTCTTCTTCCTTCTACTAATAAGAGATAAGTGTAGATAGGCAGTGGCAAAAAGCCAGGGAATAAGAGAAGCATTCTCAACAGGGTCCCAGGCCCAATACCCTCCCCAGCCCAACTCCATATAAGACCACCAACCACCCAGCAAAATACCAATGGTCAAAAAGACCCAGGCTAAAACAGTTAAATTACGAATAGGCCTGAACCAGTCTTTATACCTCCCCTCCAACCAAAAGACCAAGGCCAGACAGGCAGGTAAAGTAAACCCTGCATAACCTAAAAAAAGCAAAGGAGGATGAAAAATCATTCCCACATTTTGCAAGAGTGGATTTAGACCTCTTCCTTCTACAGGAGCAGGATCCAATTTTAAAAAAGGATTACTAGGACCAGTTAACATCAAAAGAAAAAAAGCTTCAATCAAAAAGTAAAATACCCAGAATAAAATCTTTTCTCGATCCCTTAAATTTTCTCTATAGGTGGGAGTAAAAATAAAGAAAACTCCCAGTAAAGCAATACACAATAACCAAAACAAAAAAGAGCCATCTTGCCCAGCCCAAAAAGCACTGAGTCTATAAAAAAGCGGTAAAAAGCTATCCGTATAATCATGGACATAAGAAAAAGAAAAGTCTTTTACTGCCAAGGCATAAAATAAAATAAATGAGGATAATAATACAGTAGCTGTAATTAGTTTTTGACATAATTCTAGATAACTTAACTTTATTTCTTCACCTTGATTAACAAGCAAAAAATATATACTTATACCTCCTCCAAGTATTCCTATCAATAAAGATAGAAGTAAAGAAAAAAAAGCTACATAATGCATAAAATATCTCCTTACTTAATTAAACAAGTGAAATAGTCAAAAACAGACTTATAAGCTTAATTATTCTTCTTTTTATATTTAGAAGGACACTTGGTCATAATCAAAGTGGCATCAAAAATATTACTTTGATGATTCATTTTTCCTTCTACTATCACTTCCACTCCTGGCTTAAAGGTATCAGGTAAGGCCCCTTGATAATAAACAGGAATAACTTTTTCCTTATTTTCCTTATCTGCCAGTAAAAAGTTTACTTCCAACTTACTCTTAGACTGCTTAAAATCCTTTGCCTCTACCAGGCCAAAGAGCCTGGCCTGGTCAATCTTATCCAATCCCATGGCCACGGCTTCAGACACTTTTAAAAAATAGACCTTATCTTCTTTTAAAGCACTTACTCCCAGATAAATAATTGCACCTAAAATCAGCAAAAAAGCCAAAATATAATTCTTTTTCATTCTTATTCCCTTGTTCCAATAATTTTTTTTCTTCTCTCTCTAGCTAGCTCTCGCATATCTATCACTTCATCTGTTTCGTCAATGATTTCTTTACCCAAAATCTCTTCCAGCACATCTTCCAGGGTAACTAAGCCGGCCACTCCGCCATACTCATCCAAAACAATAAAAAGATGAGTCCTGGTTTCCAAAAGTTTCACCAGCAGCCTATCCAAAGTTACACTTTCAGGTATGAACTGCACAGGTTTCATAATTTTATCCAGGGTCAAATTATGTTTATCACTAGCCAAAGAAGAAAGAAGATCCCTTCTTAAAACAATACCAACAATATCTTCAGGATCCTTATCATACACAGGTATTCTACTATGTGGAATAATTTTTTTCTTTTCAAAAGCTTCCTGCACAGTTATATTTACGGGTAAAGTAAACATAACTGTACGCGGAGTCATAATATCACTCACTCTTTTTTTATCTAAGTTTAAAATATTTTGAATAGAAGTTTCTTCATAAGGTTTTATAATTCCAGACCTTCTACCTAAGTTTAAAATTGCGATTAAATCATCCTCTGTAGCTTTACATTTATCTTTATTCTTTTCAATAAAATATACAAAAATATTGAACAATTTAATGATAGGTTTAAACACAACAATAAGACCATAAAGAGGATATACTATATAAGGAATAATCTTATCATTATATACTACACCTACTGTTTTGGGAATAATTTCAGAGAAGACTAAAATTACAAAGGTAAAAACCAGGGAAAATAAAAAAATACTCCCTTCTCCAAATACTTCTACAGCAGCAGCACCTGCAATAGCAGCACCCGCAGTATGGGCAATGGTATTTAGAGTCAAAATGGCACTAATAGGCTCTTCTATATTAGCTCGAAGGTCTTCTAAAATCCTGCCTGCTCTCTTGCTTCTATCCTTTAATTTCTCCACAGCTCCCCAAGAAATGGAATAAAGGGCAGCTTCAGCCACAGAGCAGAGAGCAGAAACAAAGACAGCCAAAAAGAAAGCTAAAATTAGGTCTAGCATGGAGAAGAGAAGTTAGCTTAAAACCATTAGAAGAGCAAGTTTCTCCTCTGGACCAAATTTACCTTTTAACCTTATTTTATTCTAACTTCCTGGTTTGAAAATATTTAGCCAACCTACTGGCTTCCTTTTCCTGGGCTTCCCAATTACCAAAGCCCAAACCTTTGGCAATAAGACTGGTCATCTCCCTTCTCATCTGAGCACTTACTTTGCCTGCGGGTTTGCGGGCCCAGGGTGTGCCTGGCAAAGGAATAAAGGTATGGGCATGCACCTTACCTCCCAGTTCCACAATTTGACGCATCAACAAAATGCTTTTTTGTTCATCTTCCCAGGACTCTTGAGGTAGGCCAAAAATAAAATCCACCACTGGTAAAAAGTTAAATTTTCTAGCCAGCTTAACTGCCTCTAACACATCTCCAGCCGTGTGCTTTCTACCACTTAATTCCAGGATTTTATCACTTCCAGATTGAGCCCCAATCACCAGATTTTGATTGTCCACCCATCTGGAAAGCACCTTTAAACTCTTGACACTAACCTGCTCAGGCCTGACTTCAGAAGGAAAGGAACCAAAAAAAATTCTACCCTGAGGAGCTATTTCTTTTACTTTAGCCAGTAATTCTTCAATTGCTTCCAGATTAACTTCCTTTCCGTCCTTAGAGCCATAAGCTAAAGCATTGGGAGTAATAAATCTAAAATCCAATAATTTTTTTTGCTTAAAAAATCTTACCCACTCTAAAAGGACTTCTAAAGACCTGTGTCTTACCTTTGGACCAAAAATATAAGAAGTTTGACAGTACTTACAGGCAAAAGGACAACCCCTGGTAATTTCCAGAGGACCAAAGCGTTTTAATTGTTTACTAAAGGGTAAATAAGAATTAAAATCTATCAGTTCCTTTTTGTTTTTTACCAATCTTCCCTTTTGTTTAAAGGCTATACCAGGAATATCTTTTAGCTCTTTATCTTCTATAAAATTTTTAATAAAAAGAGGAAAACTTTTTTCTCCCTCACCCAAAAAAACATAATCAAACCCTAAATCTAAAGTACCTTTATAATCTCCTGTGGGATGAGGTCCACCAGCAAGAAAAAGTGCAGTGGGAAACTTTTTCTTTAAATAATCTATTGTACTTTTTACGGTCAAAAGATTAAAAGAGGAAAAAGAGAAACAAAAAATTATTTTTTCTTTTTCTAAAGATAACTCTATCTCTTCTATATTTTTAAAAAAATGAACCTTACACCAGGAAAGTAGCTTAAAAGTTTCCAGTGCTCCTAAAAGAGCATTTATACTATAACGATTTAAATTATTGGACCAGAAAAAAAGAGAAACTTCAGACATAGAAAAGAAAGCCAGGAAGAAGATCTTCCTGGCTTAAAGGACAACTGTATTCTCAAAAGCTTTTTGCAGAGCAGCAAAATTTTTAGGTCCCAACTTAGCCCCAAACCTTTCCATTAAAACTCCTTCCATATCTGCAGGAGAAAGTAAGTTGGTAGCCTTAAGCAAAGCTCCCAACATGGTAGTATTAGTAATGGGTACCCCCAAAGTCTCTAAGGCAATTTTAAGAGCATCCACTTGGGCTAAACGGGGATAGCTATATTTTTTCTTCACGCTTTCAGCTTGTTCTGGAGTATTAACTACCACCAACCCCTTTTCCTTAAGTCCAGCATCTACTTTAACCACATCCAATAAAGTAGGATCCAGCACCAAAACCACATCTGGTTCGTAAATCTTCTCTCTAATCTTTATGGGCTCATCTGAAACCCTGACAAAGGCTTCTACAGGAGCACCTCTTCTTTCTGGGCCAAAACTGGGAAATGCTTGAGCATATTTGCCTTTATCAATGGCAGCCTTGGCCAAAAGCTCAGCTGAAGTTACTCCTCCTTGCCCACCTCGTCCATGAATTCTAATCTCCAACATCATTTCTACTCCTAAATTTTCTGCCTAAAATTTAAAGATTGTTTCAAGGTTTCTTGATCCATATACTTGACTTCCGCTCCCAGGGGAATACCCTGGGCTAACCTGCTTAAAATTAAATGAGAAAAGTCTCTGCTGACCATATTTTTTATGTAAGAGGCTGTATTTTCAGCTTCAACGGTGGCTCCCAAAGCCAGAATCAATTCTTTTAACTCAGGATCAGCCAGTCGTTTGCGTAAGCCTTCTAGATTTATGCCCTTTAACTCCTTATCTTCTAAAGGATTATAAAGACCACCCAAAATAAAATACTTTCCCCTATAAAAACCAGCCTCTTCTAAAACTAAATAGGAATCTAAATCTGCTACCACACAAAGTAAACTAGCATCCCTACTGGGATCTCTACAAATAGAGCACTCCTCTTCTTCGCTTAACAATCCACAATGAACACAAGGTTTTAATTTTTCTCTAAAAGTAAGAATAATTTTGCCAATATTTTGCACCTTTTCTTCTGGCCAGGTTAAGATTTCCATAACCATCCGTAAGGCGCTCTTAGGGCCAATCCCGGGAAAACCAGTAAAGACCTTCCAAAGCTCTTGTAAAGGAGCAGGTAAATGTTTAAGCATTGCTAAAACAATCCCGGGATATTCAGTCCCCCAGTAAGCTGGGACATTTCACTCTGAACCATTTCCTTGGCCTTTTTCAAACCATCATTAACCGCTGCCAGGACTAAATCTTCCAGCATCTGCACATCATTGGGATCTACTACTGTAGGATCAATTTTAATTTCTAAAACTTCCTGCCCTCCACTTACCTTTACCTGGACCATACCTCCGCCAGCTGAAGCCTCTACCACCTTATTCTTTAGTTCTTCCTGCATTTGAAGCATTTTTTTCTGTAACATCTGAGCTTGACGTATTAAATCGTTCATTTACTTCCTCCATTTAATTTTCTTATTTCCACTATTCTAGCATCAAATTCTTCTAAAATTTTGTGGACCAAGGGATGAGACTTTACCTTTTCTCGAAAATTTTTTTCTGTATTATTTTCTCTATTCTCTATTTGTCTATCTATAGTTCTATTATTTATTTCATTTTTTTTTTCTGCTTCAACCTCTAAGGATAAGTTTTCTTCCCTAACAGGTACAAGTTTGGGCAAATAAGCCAAATTAAAAAGTACCAGCTCTAAAGCAAGAATGGGATCTGTCCCTTTTAAAATACTTTTTGCCTCCTCTAAAACCATCTGCCAGCTTAAATGTATCCTGCTTTCTCCAAAAGCCTGGGCTACTTTTAACCAGAACTCCAGAGAGTCTCCCTTCCATGGAACAAGAGAACTAGCTTTTTTACCTAACTGAGAAAGAAGAAATAAATTACGCCAGTAATTAATAAACTCTTTTAAAAAAAAGGAAAGGTCCAGGCCACTTTCTCTAATTTCTTCACTTATATTATGCAACCTTTCTAAATCACTGTTAAAAATACTTTTAAATATCTGCTCAAAAAATTCTTCTCCAGCCAGGCCTAAGAGAAGTCTTACCTCCTTGGCTTGAAGAATCTTTTCAGAAAAAACCAACACCTGCCCCAAAAGAGACATGGCATCACGAATAGAACCATTTCCCTTTTTAGCAATAAGTTCTACAGCTTCTGGTTCAAACTCTATTTGTTCTTTTTTTAAAACTTTTTTTAAATGCTCTTCAATTTCTCTTTGGGTAAGAGACTTAAAGGTATAATGCTGGCATCTGCTAACAATAGTGATGGGAAATTTTTCCACTTCTGTAGTAGCAAAAATAAAAATACAGTGTTTAGGTGGCTCTTCCAGGGTCTTTAATAAGGCATTAAAGGCAGAATTAGAAAGCATATGAGCTTCATCAATGATAATTACTTTATAGCGAGAGTTTAAGGGCGGTAAAAAAACATCTTCCCTTAACTTGCGCACATGGTCTACTCCAGTATGAGAAGCTCCATCTATCTCCAAAACATCAGGAGAAGTACCTTTGGTAATGGCCATACAACTCGGACACTTATTACAGGGTTCAGGTGTAGGTGCCTTGGTGCAATTAACCACCTTGGCTAAAATTCTGGCCAAGGTGGTTTTACCCACTCCCCTGGTGCCACTAAAAAGATAAACTGGGGCTACTCTATCTTCTTGAGCAGCCCTTGAAAGCGCTTTTTTTATAGGGTCTTGTCCAACAACCTCAGCAAAGCACTGGGGACGATATTTAGCAGTTAGTTGTTCAGCCATTAGATTTCAAATTTGGTCAGCCAACCAGCGTATTTTAAATTGTCTCCCTTAACAATCTTAAAATATTCAGCTTGCAATAACAAAGAGATAGGTCCAGCTTGCCCCTGTCCAATCTGCCTCCTATCCACTTCCCGAATAGGAGTAACTTCTGCCGCAGTTCCACAGAAAAAGGCTTCATCAGCAGCATACAGCTCATCTCTGGTAAAACGCTGCTCTATCACTTCATACCCCATGTCTTTGGCCAGAGTAATTAAAGAATCTCTGGTAATACCAGGTAAAATAGAATCCAAAGGAGGAGTTTTTATTTTGCTGTGTTTTACGATAAAAATATTTTCCCCGGTAGCTTCAGCCACATACCCTTCAGGATCCAGCATTAAAGCCTCATCATAACCATCAGCTATGGCTTCTTGTTTGGCCAACACAGAATTGACATAATTACCACACACTTTGGCCTTGGTCATCATAATATTTACATGATGCCTGGTAAAAGAAGAGGTTTTAACTCTAATTCCCTTTTGTAAGGCCTCTTCTCCCAGGTAAGCTCCCCAGGGCCACACAGCAATGATTAAATGGACAGGATTTTTCCCAGGAAACACTCCCATACCACCCTGACCAATAAAGGCCAAAGGACGAATATAACCTTCTTCCAGTTTATTGGCTTTTAGGGTTTCAATAATAGCCTCTTCTACCTCCTTAGGAGAAAAGGGTATTTTCATCTCCACAGCTTTAGCAGAATTAAACAGTCTTTCCACATGTTCTTCCAACCTAAATACAGCTGAACTTCCATCCACGCACTTATAACACCTGATCCCTTCAAATACCCCAACTCCATAGTGCAAGGTATGGGTTAAAACATGCACCTTGGCATCAGCAAAGGGAATTAACTTCCCATCAAACCAGATCTTTTCTGCGCTTATCATAAAGCCTCCATTTATTTAAATTAACTCCTAGCCCTAAAATAAATCTTTAAAGGCACCATTTCCAAATTAAATAATTTTCTCAATCTATTTTCCAGAAACCTTTTATAACTGGGTTTTATTTCCTTAGGTTCATTCACAAAAAAGACAAACTCTGGAGGATTAGTCCCAGTCTGGGTTACATAATAAAATTTAAGCCTTCTTCCTTTTCCCAGAGGCGGCTGATGCCTGTGCACTTCCCTTAACAACTTGTTTAAGTGAGAAGTGGGAATACGGGTTCCACATTTAGACCAGAGTTTATGCACTAAAGGTAAAAGCCCACCCAAGCCAGCTTTAGTAACATTAGAAGTATATATTACTGGCACATAGTTACAAAAACGGAGCTCATAAGCTATCTCTTCTTTTCTTTGCTTAAGCTCATACTCCTCTAATAAATCTATTTTATTTACTACTACTATAAAGGGTATGCTTTCCCTTTCTAAAAAGGAAATAAGCTTTTTGTCCTGATGACAAACACCTTCTAAAGCATCTATTAATAGCAAAACAACATTTGCTTTTTTAATTGTTTTTAGAGCTTTTAAGACACTAAAGCGCTCAAGCTTATCCTCGATACTAGTTCGCCTTCTTATTCCTGGAGTATCTACAAAGATATATATCTGCTCATCTTTTTCTATTTTTATGTCAACACAATCTCTAGTAGTACCGGGAATAGAACTAACGATTTGTTTTTTTCTTCCCACAAAATAATTAATCAAAGAGGATTTTCCCACATTAGGACGACCCAACACGCATAACTTCAAGCCTTCTTCTTCTTTTTTCTCTTCACTCTCACCTAAAAAAGGTAACCTTTGGATAATCTCTTCTAATAAATTAGAAACATTATACCTATGCGCAGCAGAAACAGCTATCAAAGGAAAGCCAAGGCCATAAAAGTCAGCCAATAATACACCTTCCTGCTCTAATCCATCCACCTTATTTACTACTAGCAGAGTATTTTTGCCACTTTGCCTTAACAAGTTAGCAACTT
This sequence comes from Desulfonauticus sp., assembly GCF_055126295.1. NCBI lineage: Bacteria > Pseudomonadati > Thermodesulfobacteriota > Desulfovibrionia > Desulfovibrionales > Desulfonauticaceae > Desulfonauticus > Desulfonauticus sp. The sequence continues at coordinate 134,334 of NZ_JBSRHE010000002.1, forward strand.
CCTTATCTGCTGGGGTCAGACCATCTTTTCCATCCACCACAAAAAGCACCAGGTCTGCTTCTTCCAGGGCATCTTCAGCTTGAGCCAGAACCTCTTTTTCCAGTTCTTCTTCCCCTTCCAGAATAAGACCACCTGTATCTACCAGGGAAAACACACCCTGCTCATGTTTCACTTCTCCGTAGATATTATCTCTGGTCACTCCTGGCCGGTCGTGAGTTAGGGCCTTGTTTTCCCTGATAAGCCGATTAAACAAAGTGGACTTGCCCACATTGGGACGCCCTAAAATTACAACTAAAGGTAGCATACTTTTCCTATTTTCCCTCTTTTAAACGTGTACTAATTTCCTCAGCTACCTTAACTCCTGAAAGCAACATTCCGCCAAAAATAGGACCCATTCTATAGGAACCAAAGCAGGCATTAGCTGCCATTCCACAGACATAAATACCAGGAAAAGCCTCTCTGGTATTTTTTAAGGTATTTTCTTCAGCCACTTCAGCCCACATGGACTTTTCTCCTTCAATACCACCAGAAGGAGTAAAAAGTTTAATATCATTTTTACGCACCAAAGTCTTCAAAACCTCTGTATCATGGCCAGTGGCTTCTATAACGAATTTGGTTTCCAAAACCAAGGGATCTACATGTAGACCGGCTATTTCCACTGGGCTGTAATTTACCACCAGGCCAGCCACCCTTTTTACCTTACCCTCTTCTCTAATCACCACATCTTCCACACTCATACAATTAAATATTTTAGCTCCAGCCTTACAGGCCTTGGAAGCTAAAGTAGTAGTAGCCAGTACAGCATCCACCACATAATAACCAGGCTTATATTCTTCACAGATAATATCCATTTCTTCTAAAATCTGCTTTCCTTGCTCTTGTACCACAATATAATTAAAGGTCATTCCACCTCCCCACATGCCACCGCCAATGGAGAGTTTGCGTTCAAAAAGAGCGACATTAAAGCCCTCTTTGGCCAGATGATAAGCTGCAGTAAGCCCAGAAGGACCACCACCCACAATGGCCACATCCAGATTAAGGCAACGCTTAAAATCTTCAAAATATTTACTAATGATAGCTTCAGAAATAATCTTTTCGTCTAAACTCATCCTCTTCTCCTTTTTATCTATTTTTCAAAAAACTAAAATCATAAGGATAGGAAAACACACCTTCTTCAGTAATTATACCTGAGACCAGTTCAGCAGGAGTAACGTCAAAGGCGTAGTTAAAGACCTTTACTCCTGCAGGAATTATTCTCTTACCTTGGATATGGGTTACTTCTTCTTGCTTTCGTTCCTCTATGGGAATGTCTTCTCCTTTTACCGTATAAGGATCTATGGTGTACAAAGGTGCTGCAACATAAAAGGGGATGTTGTGTTTTTGAGCCAAAACAGCCACGCTATAGGTGCCAATTTTATTGGCCACATCTCCCTTACTGGTAATTCTATCTGCACCTACAATGACTTTACTTACCTTTCCCTGCTGCATCAAAAAACCACAGGCATTATCACAGGCCACAATGACCTCAATATTGTCCTTTTGTAGCTCATAGGCAGTAAGTCTTGCTCCCTGTAAAAAGGGTCTGGTTTCATTGGCAATTACGGTTATTTTTTTTCCTGCTTCAATGGCAGCCCGAATCACGCCCAGGGCTGTACCAAAACCTCCGGTAGCCAGGCTTCCAGCATTACAATGGGTCATTACCACATCTCCATCTTCCAATAATTTGGCGCCCCAGGAACCCATTTTTCGGTTAATCTCTATATCCAAGCGGTGAAGGGCCAGGGCTTCTTGGACCCAAAGGCCATAAAGCTCTGAAGCAGAAAGTTCTTTTTTCTCTTCCCATTTCTTAGACATAAAATCCACAGCCCAGGCCAAATTTACAGCTGTGGGTCTAGCAGCTTTTAATAGATTTAATCCCTTAAGTAGTTTTTCCTGCCAATCTGCATAAGCCTCTACTTCCTTTAACAAAAGGCAGCAGCCATAGGCCGCAGTAATCCCTATAGCTGGAGCACCCCTAACCACCATTTCCTGTAAACTATAAATGATATCTTCCAGGTTCCTGGCTTCAAACCACTCTTCTCGCTCGGGTAAATAGCGCTGATCTAATAAACGCAAAACAGGTTCTTCTGGCTTAAAAAAAATATGCTCCATCTTTTTACCCCATTTTTTTCAATAAAAGAGAATTCACCAGTTGTGGATTGGCCTTTCCTTGAGTAGCACGCATTACCTGGCCTACAAAAAAGCCCAGAAGCTTTTTTTCTCCCTGTTGAAAACGCTCCACTTCTTGAGGGAATTTAGCCAGGATATCCTCTACAATACCTTCCAGTTCACCAGTATCAGAAATTTGTATCAGGCCTTTTTCTTTTACATATTTTTCAGGGTCAAGACCTTCCATAAACACTGGTTCAAAGATGTTTTTGGCAATCTTACCACTAATAACGCCTTTCTCAATTAATCCCAGCAACTTAGAAAATAACTCTGGAGTAAACCTGGATTGAGAAAGGCCAATCTTTTTCTCATTTAAAAGCCTTAAAACCTCTGATAAAATCCAATTACAGGCCTTTTTAGGCTCCACCCCCAAAGCAATACTTTGTTCAAAAAAATCAGCCAGTTCTTTCTCACTGGTCAAGGTCAAAGCCTCATCTTCACTTAAACCGTATTCAGCTAAAAAGCGTTTATAACGCACATGAGGAAGTTCAGGCAGAGAAGCTCTTATTTCTTCTATCCAGCTGTCCTCCAGGTCCAGAGGAACCAAATCTGGGTCAGGAAAGTAGCGATAGTCATGGGCTTCTTCCTTGCTGCGCATGGATTTGGTAATGTTCTTTTGCGGGTCATAGAGCCTGGTTTCCTGAACTACCTCTTTACCATCTAAGACTAAATCTATTTGCCTTTCAATTTCGTATTCCAAGGCCTTTTGCACGTGCCTAAAGGAATTCATATTTTTTATTTCTGTTCTGGTGCCAAACCTGGACTCTCCCCTGGGTCTGATGGAAATATTGGCATCGCATCTAAAACTACCTTCTTCCATATTGCCATCACAGATTTCCAAATAAAGCAAAATGGAACGCAAAGCCTTTAAATAGGCGACTGCCTCTTCTGGAGAGCGCAAATCAGGCTCAGAAACTATTTCCAGCAAGGGAACTCCAGTTCTATTTAAATCCACAAAACTAAGACCATCCCCACTTCCATGGATAGACTTTCCCGCATCCTCTTCCATATGAATCCTAGTAATACCTATCTTTTTTTCTCCCTTTTGGGTCTGAATCACAAGATAGCCCTTTTCAGCAATGGGTAGTTCATATTGAGAAATCTGATATCCCTTGGGCAAATCAGGATAAAAGTAATTTTTGCGGGCAAAAATAGAGTAATTATTTATCTTACAGTTGACAGCCAAACCCATTTTTACTGCATATTCTACCACTTTTTTATTTAAAACTGGCAATACCCCAGGCATCCCGGTACATACAGGACAGGTATTCTTATTGGGTTCCTGGCCAAAAGAAGTGGAGCAGGAACAAAAAATTTTGCTCCTGGTCTTTAGCTGAGCATGTACTTCTAAGCCAATAACACTCTCAAATTCCATTTATTCCCCCTATTTAGCACTATAAAGCTCTGGATTTAAATTTGGATCATTATACATTTTAAATTGAAAATACACCTTAGGCACTTTTAAACCTGAAAAATAATCTTCTACAAGCTCTATTAAAGATTTTTTAAGGTCAAAATGCTGTTCTTTTAATACAGAAAGTTTATGCTTACAAGTTTCTATATGTTCCAATCCAACATCATCTCTTAAGGTTTGTTCTTGCATATGATATATTTTTAAACTCAAGATAGAAAGTCTATCCATTATAGACCCAATAGTCTCTGTGTTATATTTTTTCTCTTTAACTTCAGGTAAATAGGGAACAATATTGTTGACAATCCATAAATCAATCTTTTCCATCCAATCATTTCTAAGCTGATTTAATTTATCTATTTCTCGTTTACAATTAGCTATAACACTATCATCTACATCCTTTCTTCTAGCCCTATCTTCCACATGCCATAATTTAAAATTACAGGCATGCTCAGTTAAAACTATTTCTAAAAAATCTAAACCTTCTTCATTTCTGCTTAAATCAAGTTCAATATCCTTTTCATGCCATTTAGAAGTATATTCTTCTTGTCTGGATATGGCTTGAGTTAAAATTTCCTTAAATTCTTCTCTAGTCATTTTCTCCTTTCCTCAACAACAAGTACACCCTGGCTCTATGTTGTAATCGTCCAGCAACAAACTCAGCTTCCCAGCCTGAACCACAAAAAAGATCCAAGTGCTCTCCTTTAATTGCTCCCCCTGTATCCTGCACAGCCAAAAGAGACGTAAAAAACTTATCGCCCACTAATCCAGGCAAAACTCCTTCTACCAGAAGGACGCCACCCCAGGGTACGAAGCTATTATCACTAGCTACACTCACCCAGGGAGTCAACGGCTGGTTTATACAACCAAAAGGGCCTTCCTCAGCCAGTTTAAAAAAGACATAGCTGGGATTGGCCTGCAATACTTCATCTACGAGCAAGGGATTATCCTTTAATACTCTATAAATACTTTGCATGCTCACTTCATCTTTTTTTAACAGACCTTTTTCCACTAACAACCTGCCAATAGAAACATATTGTAATCCATTTTTACCTGCATAAAGCACATGCTTTACCTTTCCATCTGGAAAAATAAGCCGCCCTGACCCTTGAATGTGTAAAAAGAATAACTTTATCTTATCCTTAACCCAGGCTATTTCTAATCCTTTTCCTGCCAAGGCCCCCTTATCTATTTCTTTCCTGGAATAATAAGGTAATACCTCATTTCCTTCAATTCGATAATAGATTGTTTCTCCTTTAAAACGAGGATGAAACAGCTCTAAATTCAAAACCTTTAAATCAGCAGGAAGTCCATAAATGGGATAGAAATACTCTCCTTTTTTTTCATAACTCGCTTCAAGCCATGGTTCATAATAGCCAGTAAGCAAGGTATTGCTGGAAAGCAGATAAATATCAAAGAGTTTTGCTAAATATTCAGGGTTGTCTTCAATAAGCTCCAGGTTTTCCTTTAAGGTAACAACAGTATTGAGTAAGTCTTGATAGGTAACTTTTAGTTGTTCTAAATTTAAAGCTACTGCTTCTGGCTCTTTATTTTTTAAAAAAGCTTCCTGACGCTCTAAGGCCACTTTTATAGCTGGAGTAAAAGATAAACTTTCACTTTGTAATTTAGTAGCTAATTTTTCTATTTCTGAAGGAGAAAGTTTTTGCCAACCCAGTTCTACCTTAGGAGCACAGGAAAAAAGAAAAAAAAATATTCCCAACAAATAATAAATAGCACGCATAATTAGGAATTGACCAATTTTACCAAACTGGCATCAAAATATTTACCCACTCCATATTCTTTTCTTCTAAAGAACTTGTCAGGAGCAGGCCCTATTATTTGCATTTCTGGATTTTTCTTCTGTACATCCAAAGCTATCTGCATTTCCTTGGTGCAACCTGTGGAAAAGGTAGCATCTTTGCCAGCCCAAACTGGAGGCACCTTTTCTCCCAAAAGCTCAAAACTCTTTTCTATGTCTTCCACAGTCTGAAAACGCCAGATATCTATAAGCCCACTTCGCTGCACCATCTCCCACATATACATCAAATCATCACCATCCATTCCTGGAATAAAATGTTCTGCAGGATTGATGATATAAATACTATCCAATTTATTACGCAAATAATTAACGAATGTATTTAAAATTTTAATCGCTGTCTTGGTCTGGCCAGGTATACTACCCACAATAGCACTGTAAAACATCACCTTTTTACCCTGAGCCTTGGCTTTCTTCATCTCACTTTTAATTTGTTCAGCTTTGGCTATAATTTCACTTTCAGTTATTTTACGCACTTTTGGACTTTTGGCTTTAAATATACAGCGATGATTTCCTACTTTATCTCTATAAAAGACAACTATATCCCTAGTAAAAACATGAGAAGTAAGACATAGTCTTCTATAATTACCATATCCTTTAGCAATGATTAAATCACTTTCCTTCCAGGCTCTAGAGAAGGTCACGCTTGTTCTACACAAATTTAATCTTTCTCTAGTTCCATCAGATATAACTACCAAGTCATGCTCTTTCATTTTTTGCAAAAGTTCTTTTTTAGATATTCTTTTATTAGTAATAAAATAAGCATTTTTCAACATTTTTTGCAAAATCATATCAGAATCTATATCCCAGATAGTAGGATAATCAAAATAAAATCCATCTTTTAAAGCCAAAACAACTTTATGACCTAATCTAAGTAATAATTTGACAACCAATAAGTCAAAGACAAAAGCTCCAGCACTATCTGGCAAATAGAGTATTTTTAGGCCTAGATCTCGCTTTGGCCCCATATTTTGAAGTAAAGCCTGTTCAAAATTAGAGAACTCCTGCTGATAAAAAGTCAAATTTTGTTTTTTCTCCTTTTCTCCATTCCACAACTCCTCCTGTAGAGAGAGGGAAAAGAGTTGAGAAAGCTCAAACATATCTAGCTGCCAGCGTAAGTCCTTTAGGCTGGTACAGGGAAAACTACTTTGAGGACAAACATTGACCAGGTTTTCAAATTCAGCCGAGTGAATATAGTTATAAACCTGCTGGTTAAACCATTGTTTCCTTACTTCATAGGGATCGTGGACAACACATTGAGAAAGTAAAATTGTTATCAAGCGCTTGGTCAATCTAGAGGGAATTAAAATCAAGTTCTTATAGGCATGTCTAAATTTATAACGCCAGAGATTGACCAATTTTTTCCGTAGATAATCTTCTAAGGGTAATGAGTTTAAAAGCAAAACCAGTCTCTTCCAGGTAGTTAAATATTCTTTTTTTAAATCTTTACTTAACTCGCCTTTAAGCAAATTCAACAACAACCAATCAGTACAGGGAGCAAAAACCTGGTCCTCATCTAAATCCACCATAAAACGTAGTTGCTCATAAGAGGCATTCTCTTCTGGATTAGCTAAAGGATCTATATCATTTTCAGTCATAAAATTTAAAATCCAGGCATCCAGGACAGGATCTTTGCCATAGTAGAGATCTTTCAGAGAATTTATAGCTGGAATTTCTTTCATAAATAAAACCCTTTTTCTTTAAGTTTACCAAGATAGCTCTCTTTACTCTTCTGAAGTAAAGCAAATAACCCTTCTTTACTCCTTACCCTTAAAGTATCCTCAGAGCTAAATTCAATCCCCCTTTGCCCATCAACAGTAAGCATGGCCAGGGCTTCTGAAGATACTATCCTCACTTCTAGTTCACTTTGCGCAGGTAAAACCAAAGGATAGGCTTTATTTAAAAAAGGACAAATCCAGGTAAGACTAAAGGCAGGAATATCAGGATGAAGCACAGGACCACCCGCAGAAATATTATAAGCAGTAGCTCCAGTAGGTGTGGAAAATATTACCCCATCAGCGCGGACTCGAAAAAAATTCCCGGCAAAACTCACTTCTATTTCCAATAATCTCGCAAGCCCACTTCTATGTAAAACCAGATCATTTAAAGCCCATCCCTTTTCCCTTCTTTCCACCAGTTCATATTCAAAGCCCAACCTAGTACTTAAAACATACTCTCCCCTTAAAACAGCCAATAAACCTTCCTGCCATTCTTCCAGTTCAATTTCAGTCATAAACCCTACTCTACCCAGATTGATGCCCACAAAAGGTATCTTAGGAAAGCCCAGCTTTCTGGCTACACTCAAAATAGTTCCATCTCCACCAGCCACTATAATCAGATCTTTGTCTTTTATCTTATCGGGTAAAGAGGTTCCTTTTACTTGATTTGAGAGAATTTCAGCCTTTACGCTTAAGGTAGCTAAATAGCTCTGAATTTCCTTAGCCACCCGCAAGGACAACTCATCCGCATATTTAATAGCTATAAGAACATTTTTAAATTTATAATTCATTAACGGACAAACTTTTTAGGATTTATGTTGTATTTCTTTACCTTATAATTAATAACCCTATAACTGGCTTTTAAATCTCTAGCAGCTTGCAACATATTTCCTTTAGCTTTTTTTAAAGCTTCAATTATAATTTCCTGTTCAAACTCAGCAACTGCTTCAGCAAAAGGGAGTTGATTGTCTGTAGCTGAACTTTCTGCAGTCTGCAATGTAGGAGGTAAATGATATGTCCTTATAACTTCCTCATTACATACTAAAACAGCTCTTTCTATGCAATTTTTCAGCTCCCTAACATTACCTGGCCAATGATATTGTACTAACAAATCTATAGCTGGAGTCGATATTCTTTTAATCTTTTTATTATACTCTCGAGCATAGTGTTCTAAAAAATTCTCAGCTAAAGGTAAAATATCTTCTCTTCTTTCTCTTAGAGGAGGAATAAAAATGGGAAATACATTGATACGAAAATACAAGTCCTCTCTAAATTTACCTTCCTTAATTAACTCTTCTAAAGGCTGATGGGTAGCACAAATAATGCGCACATCCACTTTAATATCTTTTTCCCCTCCAACCCTTTGAATCTCTCCTTCCTGAATTACCCTTAGTAATTTGGCCTGAGCTTCCAGGCTTAATTCTCCAATTTCATCTAAAAATAAAGTACCCTTATTAGCCAGTTCAAACTTACCTTTTTTACTCTGATAGGCTCCAGTAAAAGCTCCCTTTTCATGTCCAAAGAGTTCAGATTCAATGAGTTCAGAGGGTAAGGCTGCGCAATTCAACTTAACCAAAGGCCCATCTCGAACTTCACTTAAGTTGTGAATAGCTTCAGCGAGTAATTCCTTACCTGTGCCAGATTCTCCTCTCAGTAAAACCGTAGCTTTGGAGGGAGCAACTTGAGAAATTTGGGTCATAATTTGGGACATGGACTTGGAATAAAAAACCATTTTTCCTGGGGAAAACCTTTTTTCTGGATTGGGCCCCATATCTGGTAAAAAATGTTTCTTGGCCAATTCATCCTGTAAGTAAGAAGTGTGTCTGGCAATAACTACCGCTAAAAGTTGCAAAAATTCACATTGCTCTTCTAGGTCCACCTGACTTCTTCTGGCTAAATCACAAGTAAGTACTCCAAAGACTTCCGCAATTCCATCTTTATTAATAAGCTGTACTGGCACAGCAATAAAGGCCAGTTGCCTGAGCTCTCTTTGGTCTCTATTAAAGGCTAAATTTAAAAACAGAGGCTCTTCTTCCATAATAGGGACAATAATGGGCTTTTTTTCTTTAACCGCTTTACCAATAATTCCCTCTCCCAAAGAATAGCTTTTTTGCGGCACCTTGGAATAACCAGAATAGATAGCAAATTCTATCACCTGGGAAATGGGGTCAAAAATGGCTAAGGACATATGCCTATAGCCCATTTTGCGACGCACTTCAGCTAAAAGCTGAGTCAGACCTTCTTTTAACGGCTTGGAAAACGAAAGGTCAAAAATAGCCTCCCGTAAAATCCTTAAGTAGTGCATTGGCTAAGCTCAACTCCTATTTGTACAGCCTTTAAATTAACATCTACTATTTTAGGTTTCAGATATTTCTTAATGCCCTCTATCAAGTCCTCTATTCCTATCTCCAGGCAACCCAAAGCCAGAAAAGCTGCCAGCAAAATGGTATTGGCAGTTTGAGGGACTCCTATTTTTTTGGCTCCTTCTAATACATCAAAAAAATAGGACTTTTTAGCACAAGCTAAGGACTTTTCCTCTATCTCAGACAAAGAAGGATAATTTTCCCTGCCTAAAGCCACTCCAATGGGATAAAGGGGATTTTTACTGGAAATAACCACTCCCTCTTTGGCCTTTAAGTAAGGAAGGGCCCTTAAGGTTTCCAGGGGTTCAAAACCCAGTAAAAAATCAGCCTCTCCCTTTTCTATCTTAGGACTTTTATAACCGCCCAGAAGTACAAAGGTATGTACCACTCCACCTCTTTGAGCCATACCATGAATTTCTCCAGCAGTTACTTCTATACCTTTATCTAAAGCCAGTTGAGCCAACAGATTGGTCACGGTCAAAGTGCCCTGACCACCCACACCTGCAAAAAATATCCTAGCTAAAGCCATAATAACTCCCTTACCTTGCCTTTATGGATTTACAAACCTGTAAACAAACCATACAACCTGCACACAACACTTCATCTATTTTGACCTGGCCATCCTGGATATAAAAGGCAGGACAAGCTAATTCTTGTACACAAGAAAGACAATTATCACATTCTGCACTTATATAGGCCTTTTTGGTTTTCTTTACTCCCAGCACCTTGCGAGCAAAAAGAGGACAGGGCTCTTCAGTAATAATAACCCTGACCCCTTTTTCCTCTTTAAATTCCAGGATAGCCTCTTCCAGGGCCTTTTGATTTAGGGCTTTAACCCGTTTTACCTTATTTACTCCCAGGGCTCTTACCACAGGCTCGATTTCTATTGGAGTTACCTGCGTGGCCATGGGTTTAGCTGTTACTCCAGGATGAGGCTGGTGCCCGGTCATAGCAGTGGTTTTATTGTCTAAGATAAAAAGTAAAATATCATGTTGATTATATACTGCATTGGCCAGACCAGTTAAACCTGAATGAAAAAAGGTAGAATCCCCAATAAAGGCAATTACGGGCTTATCACTTCTTATAGCCAGTCCAGAACCAGCAGAAACAGAAGAACCCATACACAAAAGAAAATCTGCCATCTTTAATGGGGGCAAAATTCCCAGGGTATAACAACCAATATCAGAAGAATAATAGGCATCATCACCAAAAATTTTGCGCACTCTATAATATACTGAACGATGAGGACAGCCAGCACAAAGATTGGGAGGCCTTTTGGCCAGATCTTCTTCAACACAAAGCTCTGTAGCCTTATATTCTTCATTGGTCAGCTTAAACAAGGCCTGTGCCACTAACACAGTAGAATATTCTCCAAACAAAGGAAGCCCTATATTTTTACCCCAGACTTCTACTTTAAGTCCCTGTTGCTGCACTATATTTCTAATCTCTTTTTCCACAAGAGGTTCCAATTCTTCCAAGACCAAAACCCTGTCCACACCTTGTAAAAATTCCAAAATCAGTTCTTCGCTTAAAGGATAGGTAAATCCCAATTCCAGAACCTTAAATTGAAAGTGAGGATGGTCGGTAAGCACATCCTTAAGATAAGCTCTGCTAATACCAGAGACCACTATTCCTATATTTCCTTCTCCCCATATTTTATTAAAGGGAGATTTTTGGACTTCCTTTTTTATAGCTTCCAGTTTTTCCAGTAGGATTTTATGCCTTTCTCTAGCTACAACAGGAATGGGTACAAAACGCCCAGGATTTTTTTCCAGACTTCCCTTTTGCTTTACTTCAGCTAAAGAATCAAAAACCACTTCTCCTCGCAAGTGATTCACTCTAGTAGTGGTGCGTAATAAAAAGGGTTGTTCATATTTTTTAGAAAGCCTAAAGGCTTCCCTGGTCATGTCTTTACACTCTTGGGCTGAAGAAGGTTCAAAACAGGGAAGCCCAGCCATCCTGGCATAATAGCGATTATCTTGCTCATTTTGGCTGGAATGACAAAAGGGATCATCTGCGCTTAAAATAACCATTCCTCCTGGAGTACCAATATAGGCCAGGGTAAAAAGTGGATCTGCAGCTACATTTACTCCCACATGCTTCATGGTCACCAAACTGGGCACTCCACCTAAGGCTGCTCCTCCAGCTACTTCCATGGCTACCTTTTCATTGACAGAGTATTCAAAATAATAATTAACTTCTTGCTCTCTTTGTAAACGATAAAAAGTATCTGGAACTTCTGAAGAAGGAGTGCCTGGATAACAGGAAACCACACTTACTCCTGCTTCTAACGCCCCTCTAACAATAGCTTCATTGCCTAACAGTAAAACCTTCTTCCCTGGCTCATCTTTTAAAAGTAAACTCATCTTCTCCCCTCTTTTAGCCTATATTTTTTCTTTTAGATTACTTATTTTAGCATCTAAATAAGAAGTATCTTCCTGCTTAAACTCTTTTTTTAATTCCACATAGTAAGCATAAGCATTTTTAAAATCATTCATTTTCTCAGCTAAAAAAGCCTTTTTAAATAAAGTTTCTCGTTTATAATTTTTGTATTCATCCAAATCAATAGTTGAAACAAGATTATAAGCTTCTTTATAATCTCCCTTATCCATTAAAATATTTACCTGACTTAAAACACAAACAGCAAAAATATCATCATCTAGTTTTTTTAAATTTTCAAGCACATCATAAGCTTTGTCTAAATTGTTATTTTCAAAATACAAAGAAACCAGTTCCACATATATAGAGGGTTTTAATTCTGAAGGAGCTTTAGTTAAAAAACTTAATAAATCTTTTTCCCTGTCTTTAGAAGAAACAATAAGCATGCCCAATTCTTTTTTAGCCTTATTTAGACTAGAATACTTATAATATTTATAACCAGAATAAGCACCTACTAAAATTATAACTCCTCCTAAAACAATACCTATGGTTTTAAGGTTATTGACAATAAATTCTAAAAAAGGGTGTATGGTTTCATCAGCTTCTTCTTCTATTTGCTCTAAAATATTTTTTTTGTTTTCTTCCATTGTCTTCTCCTATTTGTTTTTTTTGGCTTTCACTTCCCTTCTAAGCCACTCATACCATTTATCCACCCCTTCACCAGTTTTAGCTGAAAGGGGAAAAATCTCTATTTCGGCATTTAAGCTCTTGGCAAAATTAGATGCCTTTTCCAAACTGAAGTCCACATAAGGCAACAAATCTACCTTATTTAAAATCATTACCTTGGACTCAGCAAAAATAAGGGGATATTTTTCTGGCTTATCATCTCCTTCTGCCACACTCAAAATGGTTACCTTATAATCCTCACCCACAGAAAATTCAGCTGGACAAACCAAATTACCCACATTTTCCACAAACAAAATATCCACATCCTTTAAATCCAGCTTATTTACAGCTTCTAAAACCATGCTACTATCCAGATGACAACCACCATCAGTATTGATTTGAATGGCTTGAGCACCAGTGGCAGCCACTCTTCTAGCATCATTGTTGGTCTGTAAGTCTCCTTCAATTACAGCCATTTTAAATTCATCTTTTAGCTCTCTTAGAGTTCTCTCCAGTAAAGTTGTCTTGCCTGCTCCAGGAGAACTCATTAGGTTTAAAACCAAAATTTTTTGCTGCAAAAACATCTTTTTTAATTCTTGAGCTATTCTTTCATTGGCTTCTAAAATATTTCTTACAACTTGAATCTGCATTTTTCTCTCCTTAAAGTTATTCTGCCTCTATTTCTTCAATAATTAACTCTTTTCCAGAAATTATTTCATGGCCAAACTCTGCCTCACAATAGGGACAATAGACAACAAGCACTTCATCTGGATCAGGAGAAAACTCCTTTTTGCATTTCCTGCATCTAGCTCTTAAGGGCACTTCTTCAGTGATAATTTTAGCATCAGCCAGAGGAGTATCCACAGTAAGCACCTTAAAAGCAGTATCCAAAGCTTCAGGAACAATATTGGTAATCCTTCCGTATTTAATTTTTACTTTTAATAACTTGCTTACATTATGTTTGGCCATTTCTTCTTTAATAATTTCCAGAAGAGACTGGGCAATAGAAAGTTCATGCATTTTATTTCCCTTCAATTAAAAGCTTAAATTATAGGTAGCAACAAATTGACTTAATCTTTCTCTGGACTTTTCTAATTTTAATTTTAACTCTTGCTTATACTTCTCCAGGTCAATCTCTTTTCTGGCTACTTTGGTTTGCATAGCTGCTTCTGCTACTGCTGGAGCTTCCCACTCTAAAATACGCAAATCCAAGGGCTTGGGGATAATATAATCTGGACCAAATTCCAAGTGCTCAAGCCCATAGGCCTTTAGAACTTCTGCTGGTACTGGTTCTTTGGCCAGGGCAGCTAAAGATTTTGCTGCTGCCAGCTTCATCTCTTCATTTATTTTTCGAGCATATACATCCAGAGCTCCCCTAAAGATAAAAGGAAAACCAGAAACATTATTGACTTGATTGGGATAATCAGAGCGTCCTGTGGCCATAATACAATCAGGCCTTACCTCTTTAGCCACTTCAAATTCTATCTCTGGGTCCGGGTTGGCCATGGCAAAAATAATGGGGCTATTGGCCATGGACTTAACCATTTCTGGGGTTAAAATACCTTTTACCGAAAGGCCTACAAAGACATCTGCTCCCTTCATTACCTGAGCTAAAGAGCCATAGTCTTTGTCCTGGGCAAATTCCAGTTTTTGCTCGTTTAAGTTTTCTCGCCCCTTGTGAATAAGGCCTCTGGAGTCAAACATAAAGATATTTTCCTTTTTCACTCCCAAACTCACATAAAAACGACAACAGGCAATAGCAGCAGCTCCAGCCCCAGAAACAACCATTTTGACCTTGTCTATATCTTTTCCCACGATCTCCAGGGCATTTAACAGACCTGCGCCAGAAATAATGGCTGTACCGTGCTGGTCATCATGAAAAACAGGAATATCCATTTCCTCAATCAGTCTTTTTTCTATATAAAAACATTCAGGAGCTTTAATATCTTCTAAATTTATCCCTCCAAAAGTGGGCTCCATAGCTTTGACAATCTCAATTAACTGATCAGGATCAGAAACTCGCAAATTAAGGTCATAAACATCAATATCCGCAAAAATTTTAAATAAGACTCCTTTACCCTCCATTACAGGCTTGCCTGCCTCCGGGCCAATATTACCCAGCCCCAGGACAGCTGTACCATTGGAAACCACTGCCACTAGATTTCCCTTATTGGTATATTCATAAACTTTGTGCTTATCTTTTTCTATTTCTTTACAGGCCAGGGCAACACCTGGAGTGTAAGCCATGGACAGGTGTTTTTGAGTAAGACAGGGCTTGGTAGGTACCACTTCCAGTTTACCCTTCCTCCCCTGTTGATGATAAGTCAGGGCTTCTTCTGGAGTAAACAAAGCAGACATATTTCCTCCTAAAATTTAATTTGACCATTACCTTTAAGCTAGTTTAGACTGGGTTTCAAGGAATTTAACCTGAGAAAAATTTTCTCTAATTAAAAAATGAAAAAATATCTTATCCTATCCCTGGCAACTCTTCTTTTGCTTCTAACCTTTTTAGGCTATAAATTCTTTTTAGCAGAACCAGAGGTTATAAAAATAGGTCTTTTGGTCCAGCTATCTGGCCCAGGCTCAGAATTGGGAGTAAATGTAAGAAATGGAGTGAGAATAGCCATAAAAGAAATAAACCAGCAAGGAGGGATTAAGGGGAAAAAAATAGTACTCCTGGTAGAAGACAATAAACAGGATCCTGCTTTAGCCCAAAAGCTAATGCTCAAGTTAATCCAACAAAAAGTAAAAGCCATTATTGGCCCCATTACCAGCAATATTGCTCTAAAGATTGTACCCCTGGCCAATAAACATCAAGTAATCCTTTTAAGCCCCACTGTTTCCACTCCTCTTTTAGCAGAAAAAGATGACTATTTTTTTCGCCTGGAAAGTCCTTCCACTGAAGAAGCGAGACAACTGGCTCAATTTGCCAGAAACTTCCTTAAGCTAAATAAAGTGGGTATCCTCTGGGACGCCCAAAACCAGGCCTATACTTATCCCTATCAAAAAACCTTTGTTCAAGAGTTTACCCAATTGGGTGGAAAAATCGCCTTTAACTTAAGTTATAAAGACAACTATCAACATATAAGTAGTACCTCTCTTTCCCACTTTTCCAGTCTAACCCCTAAAGACGGCCTGCTTTTTATTTCCAATGACCAGGATTTACTAAAAGGCGCAGAATTTCTTATTTCTCCTGCCCAGATTATTCTTTCTGCAGGTTGGGCCATGACCCAAACTATCAAAATCAATTACCCTATTCTTTTTAGAAAAAAAATCTTTTTTGCTTCCACCAGTTATCTAAAAAAAACAGTAAAGGAAAAACAGTTTGACCAAATATATCTAAATAACTATGGCAGATTACCCAATTTTGCTGCCTATCGGGGCTATGACAGCCTTAAAGTCCTGGCTAAGGCCTTAAGCTTAGGAGATGACTTAAAAAAGGAACTGTTAAAAATAAAAAATTTTCCAGGCCTTCAATATAAAATTACCTTTAATCGCTTTGGAGACTTAAATTTACCTGTTCACATCTATACCCTAAAAAATGAAGACTTTAGCCGAGTAGAATATGGACGCTAAAAGTATTCTGGAAATAGGCAATAAATTTACAGTAAAAAAGATTACTGTCCCTTCTATTTTAATAGTCATAGTACTTATTTTTTCAGCCATATACTTTCAATTTTTTATCTGGCTAAAAACAAGTAAAGAACATAGTAAATTTATCTCTCAACACATTAAAATATTTCTGGATATAAATGAAAAACAGTTAAAAAAAATAGAAACTTATTTAGATTACAACTTATATAGCTATACTCTAAACGAACTTTCTCTACCTTTTTTTGCCAGAAATATATTTGTCTTAAATAAAGAAAAGGAACTTGTCTTATCCTATCCCAAAAATCACAAACTGCCTCGTCTAGAACATATATTCGATAGGATAAAACAGGATATTAACTATTCTGTACCTTACTATTCAATAAATTTAAACCAACTAAGCATATCTCTTTTGGATACATCTCCGGCTAATTTTTCCTATCTTGTAGAATTGGATTTAGCAATTTTAGACAATACCTTAAAAAAATTAGTAGACTTTTCTGTCGATGATTCTATTCTAGTTACTGATAGATTTGGAAATGTATTTGCTTCCAATCAAGAGGAATTTATACGTACCCAGGAAAATATAAATCATTTTAATTTTTTCAGTCAACTAAAGACTAAAAATTCCTTTATTGGAATAGAAAAAATACTTGGTTCCTATTATGTAATTTTTGCTAAAAAGGAAAATAACTTTGTTATTGCCCAATTAACTAAAATTAAAAAAATTATAATTCCTGCTATTGGATTTATAATATTTGTCATAATTGTTTTAAGCATATTAAATACTTATTTAATATTTTCTATCAACACTTTTGTAAAAAAGAATATAGCTTCTCGCTTAAAAGAATTAAGTAACATCCTTTCTAGACCTGAAGATGAACAAATTATTATTAGCAACCTATCGATCATAAAAAATAAAAATTATTTTCAAGAATTAAATGTTGTAATTAACAAACTTATTTATTACTTAAAAGAAATAGACAAAAAAAATAAATTTTTAAGTCAAAAAAATACAGAGCTAAGTTTTCTGATTAACAATCTACCCCTCTGGTTATGGTATTTAAAATCTCCCACCACCTTTGGTCTGGTCAATAAAAATATGGCCCATTTTTTCGGTTACGAACCAGAAGACCTGTCTTATCAAGATATTGAATCTAAATTATTAACCTCAAAAGAAGTGGTTCAGGAAAATATAGAAGAAAATAAGAAAATTTTTGCCCAGGGAATTATAGGGCAAAAACAAAGTTGGTATGAAAACAAAACAGGAGAAAAACGACTTATAGCCATTACCAAAATCCCTATTTTTAAAGAAAATACCAATAAAGTAGAAAGTGTTATTTGTGTGGGAATGGATCAAACAGAGGTGTTTTTAGAGTCTCAAAAAAGAAAAGAACTGGAAAAAAGGCTTTTAAAGGTACAAAAACTGGAGACAATTGGCACCCTGGCTAGTGGGATTGCTCATCATTTCAACAATCTTTTGCAATCCATTCTTTTCTACATTCAAAAAGTCAAAAACAAAGAAGAAAACAAAGAAATTATTCAAAAAATAGAAACACAGGTAAAAAAGGGCAAAGGATTTGTGCAAAGCTTACTTAATATAAGTCACAAAACTCCAGAAGAAATGGAAGTTTTTGAATTTAAAAATTTCATAGGCAATATAGTAGAGGTTATAAAAAACTCTTATCCCAAGAATATCAAGATAGAAGCCATTCTTCCTCCTTCAGAAATCAAAATTAAAGGCAATCCAGGGTTGCTGGAACAAGCAATTTTAAATATCACCAATAATGCTAAAGATGCCTTGAAAAATGAACCTGCAGGAAAAATAACTCTCAAAGTAGAGAGTGTTCAAGAAGAAACAGGTCAAAACTGGTTAGAAATCACCATCTCAGATAACGGACCTGGCATAGCTCCAGAAATAAGAGATAAGTTGTTTGAACCCTTTTTTACCACCAAAGGCATAGGCGAAGGTACAGGCCTGGGGCTTTACCTGGTATATCAAATAGTAAAAATGCATAAGGGAGAAATATCCCTGGAAGAAACTACTAAAGGTACCGCTTTCAAAGTCCTGTTGCCTATAACAGAAGAAAGGGAAGAAAAAGGATCAGAGCAGCAAAAACAAGTAAGCTCACTTCCCCAACTAAACACCATACTTTTAGTAGATGATGAAGAAATGATTGTAGAGGGCCTGGAAGAATTTTTAACCTCTGCTTTTAAAGTAAACATTCTAAAGGCCTTAAACGGCCAGGAAGCTTTAGAAGTTTTTCAAAAATACAGCCAGGAAATTTCCCTGGTTATTCTTGACTTAGGACTACCAGGAATAAGTGGAGAAGAAGTACTAAAAAAGATAAAAACCTTGCATCCCAAAACCAGAGTTATAGTTTGTTCTGGATACCATCATCATCCCATTGCCAAGAACCCCAAACAATTTGGAGCAGAGCTTTTCTTAAGTAAACCCTATGATTTTGAACAACTGATAGAATCGATAAAGGGAATCTTTTATGCAGACTAATTATGACTCCATTGTGGTTAACTTTGTCCAGAAGAAAAAAGGGCACTTTATCCTGGTAAGTGATGATGCCCTTTTTGAAAAGACCTTTTTAGCCATGCTCAAGACTCTGGCTTTAACTGAGGATAGTCTCACTTTAGCCACTTTAGACACGCTTATATTAAAAGTAAAAGAAAATATAGAATATGGAAACTTTCCCCTAGTTATTTTAGAATTATTTTTAAAAGGAAATTATAATATAGAAAAAATAAAAGAATTAAAAAATATTTTTAAAAATATCAAAATTATTTGCCTGACAAATGAGATAGATCGAGATAAGATAGCTCATATACTTGAATATGGAGCTGATAATGTTATTGTAAAACCCGTATCCATAAATTCTCTCATCCAAAAAATAGCCTTTACTGTAAAATCAAGTGGCCTAAGTAAACTTGTTGATAAATGTAAAGAACTTATAGAAAATAATAACCTTGAAGAAGCAGAAAGCATAGTAAATAAAATTTTAAAGATAAAGCCAGATAGTTCTATAGCTTATATTTTAAAAGGAGATATATTTAAGAAGAGAAATAAAATAAAAGAAGCAGAAGAATGTTATTTAGAAGCATCTAAAAGGAGCAAGTTATATCTTGAACCACTAAAAAAACTGGTAGAACTGCATGAAGCAATAGGAGACCTGGAGAAGAAATTAGCTTATTTAAAACGTCTGGATAAACTTTCTCCCCTTAATTATAACAGGAAAATAGAAATTGGAAAAACTTACATAGATTTAGATAAGGTTGATGAGGGTAAAGAATATTTAGATGAAGCGGTCAAGCAAATAAAAAAATATTCTCAAGAAATTTTAGCCAGTACCCTTATGGACATTGCTCTTAAAATCAAAGATAAAGTTCCCCATCTAAGCTCTAAGTATATAGAAGAAGCCATCAATTTTAAGGCAGATTTATTAAATATCAATGATCTCTGGATGTTTAATGAATTGGGAATCTTACTTAGAAAACAGGGTAAGTGGGAAGAAGCAGCCAGGTATTATCAAAAAGCTCTAAAAATTGCGCCTGCAGATAGCCATTTACACTACAACATTGCCCTGGCCTACTTAGAAGGAAACAAGCCATACAAGGCCTTAGACTTTGCTCAAAAAGCCTTAGATCTTGATCCAGAACTACCTTTAAAGGGTGAAAATATTGCCTATAATCTAGCCTATATTTTTTATAGAAGCCATAAGGTAATCGAGGCCCAAAAGATGCTGTCCCTCTGTTTTCAGCAAAACCCAAGGCATGCCAAAGCCATTGAACTTGCTCGCAAATTAAGAGGTTAGAGTTGTTTTCTCTCCTGATATTCTTTTTTTAACTGTTCCCAGAGCTTTTTTTCTTGCTCACTAAGGGCTAGCTCTCTGGCCTTTTGATAGTGGAATTTAAACTTTCCTTCTTCTTTTTTTAAAAGATAGGCATAGGCCAGGTTTAAGTGGGCCTGAAAAAAATTTCCCTGTTTGCCGTAAAAAATGCCTAGTTCTTCTCTAATCTCTGGACTATAGGGCATTTTTTCCAGGGCTTCCTGAAAATATTTTAAAGCTGTTTTCTCTCCCTTTTCAGCCAGAGCCCTGGCATAATAAAAAAGAGCCAGGGTATCTTTGGGGTTCAACAACACTGCCTGCTGCAAATTGTTCAAAGCCAGGTCAATTTTCCCCAAACGATAGTAAAATAAACCTATTTCTCTTTTAAACACACTATTATTAGGGCATTTTTTTAATTTTTCAAAATAAGTCAAAGCTTCTTTAAACCTATTTAGCCTTCTTAAAGCAATAGCTTTACCCAACAAGGAATAACAATCTTCTCCTTTAAAAAAGGACAAGGCCAGGTTAGGATCTGTATATTTGGCCCAAAGTAAGGTTTGTACCAATTTTAATTGTTCACTTTTTTGCAGGTTTAAAGGAATATTAGCCCTTTTTAGCCTATCTTCTAAATAACCAATACGCTCATTCACCTCTGGATGCGTAGAAAGATAAGAGGGGATACTACTACCACTCAACCACCTTTTTTTTCTAATTAATTCAAATACCTGAACCATCCCCCAGGGGTTATAACCGCTCTTAACTAAATAATTAAAACCCACCTGGTCTGCTTCGCGCTCATTTTCCCTCGTATATTTAAGCATAAGGGACTGGGCTCCAGCCACAGAACCAATGACCATAGCCTCTCCCATTTCCCCTTTGCCCAAAAATACCCCAGCCAGTAAGGTGGCCAGGCTTCCCAGGCTAACCAGTTGAGATTGTTCTATGTTTTTAGCCACGTGTCTTTGCGTGAGGTGGGCTAACTCATGGGCCAAGACTCCAGCCAGTTCACTGTCACTCTGAACATTCATAATCAGCCCAGAATAGACCACCATATACCCAGCTAAGGTAGCAAAGGCATTGAGAGAGTTATTTTCCACTACATCTACTTCTATTTTAAAAGGATAATAGGGAGCTTCCTTAGCCAGTTTGGCTACCATACCTCGCACATAGGAAGTAATTTCTGGGTCTTCAATCAAAGGCAAACGAGAACGAAGGAGTTTTTTAAATTTTTGGCCTAATTCAGCTTCTTTTTTTAAACTAAATTCTCCTAAAATAGCTGCTGAAGGCCGGGATAAATTAATCCCCAGCAAAAAAACCAGAAAAAAAATAAATAGCTTAAGGGGACGCATTAGTTTTTTATTTGTTCATCATATCTAAAAACTCTTTATTGGACTTAGTTCCTCGCATTTTATCCAGCAAAAATTCCATGCTTTCCAGGGGATTCATAGGAGCCAATACCTTGCGTAAAATCCAAACCCTATTGAGCACATCAGGCGGTAAAAGCAATTCTTCTTTTCTGGTGCCAGAACGATTAATATCAATTGCAGGAAACACTCTCTTATCAGCTAAATGTCTATCCAGATAAAGGTCCATATTGCCAGTACCCTTAAATTCTTCAAAAATAACTTCATCCATTCTGGACCCAGTATCAATCAAAGCTGTGGCAATAATGGTTAAACTTCCACCCTCTTCTACATTTCTAGCTGCACCAAAAAAACGTTTTGGACGCTGTAAGGCATTGGCATCCAGGCCACCAGAAAGTACTCTACCAGAAGAAGGAGTAACAGCATTATAAGCCCTAGCCAATCTGGTAATGCTGTCCAGTAAAATAACCACATCCATTTTTCTTTCTACTAAACGCTTGGCCTTTTCAATAACCATTTCAGCTACTTGCACATGTCTCTGGGGTGGTTCATCAAAGGTGGAACTAATAACTTCAGCCTTTACTGTCCTGGCCATATCAGTAACTTCTTCTGGTCGTTCATCAATAAGTAAAACAATCAAATATACCTCAGGATGATTGGCATTGATGGAGTTGGCAATGGTCTGCAAAAGCATGGTTTTACCTGTTCTGGGCGGAGCCACAATAAGTCCCCTTTGGCCCTTGCCAATTGGTGTAAGCAAGTCAATAATCCTGGAAGAATAATTTTCAGCTCCATTTTCAATTATGAATCGTTCATCAGGATAAATGGGAGTAAGATTGTCAAATAAAATAATGTTCCTTAATTCTGAAGGTGGAGCAAAGCAAATTTCATTTATTCGCAATAAGGCAAAATATCTCTCCCCTTCTTTGGGGGGACGTATCTGCCCAGTAATCACATCTCCTGTGCGCAATCCAAAGCGCCTGATCTGAGAAGGAGAAACATAAATATCATCAGGACCAGGCATATAACTATACATGGGAGAGCGTAAAAAACCAAATCCATCAGGCAAAATTTCTAAAACACCTTCTCCATAAATAGAACCATTTTGCGAAGCATAAGCCTTTAAAATGGAGAAAATAAGTTCTTGTTTGGTGAGTCCACTGGGATTTTCTACTTTAAATTCAGAAGCCAAATTCATCAATTCACTCATAGACTTTTGCTTCAATTCCGATAAATTCATACACAAAAACTCCTCTTATTTAACATATTTTTAATTTACTTTCTTATCTCAAGATTATTGGCAAGAGAACGATCTATCTTTATATCTTTGGATTATCTAAACAGGCTGGTTTTTTTTGAAGGGGTCTTTAACTTAAAGACTTTGATAATTACTTAGAAATTTTACCAAAAAAAATCAACTTATTTTTCTTTTACTTTTTCTTCTTCAGAAGTTTGAGATGTATTTTTTTTCTTTAAAATGTCAACGAAAAAGCTCTCTATCTTTTTTTTGGCTTCACTTTGAGTTATATTCAAGGCATAAGAAAGTTCCATAGAAATCAAGGACATAGCCTGTTCCAACAATCTTCTTTCTCCAAAAGAAAGTTCTTTATCTTTGCTAATCAAATAAAGTTCTTTTAACACATACGCTACATCTTTCAGATCATTACTTTTCAACTTTTCAGAATATTCTCGATAGCGTCTATTCCAATTTTGACCAGTATAACCAGTAAAATCAGAACGATCTTGCAAAAACTCTAAGATAGCTTCACCCTGCTCTTTGGAATAAACAGAACGCAAACCCACATTTTCTGCATTACTTACAGGTACCATTAAAGTAACATTGTTACTCAAAATTCTAACAATATACAACTTGGTCTTAACTCCACCAATCTCCTGCTCTTCTATTTTTTCAACCATTCCCACTCCTTGAGCAGGGTAAACAACCAATTCACCAACAGCAAACACCTTTTCAAGCCTCCTGTTAAAAAACTCTCAATTCTTAACCATTAGTTAGAAATACTATAGCCTAAAATCCAAAACAAGTCTATGCTTTTTACAAGAGTTATTAGACAAAAATATTCTCAAGATTCAAAGAATTAAATTTTTCCTGAGCTCTGGCAAAACCCTGGATTAAACAACATTTTATAGCCTCTACACTTGTTTTAATTATCCTGGCCAACATTTCTTGTTCTTCAACATAAAAAGGGGAAAGCACATAATCTGCGATATCTTCACCCTTTTGAGGTCTGCCAATCCCAATTCTTAAGCGCAAAAAGGCATTACTCCCCAAACAAGCACATACAGACTTAAGGCCATTATGACCGGCTGTCCCCCCACCTTGTTTAAACTTAATTTTACCTAAAGGCAGATCCAGTTCATCATGTACAACTAAAATATTTTCACTGGAAAAGGAGAAAAAATTAGCCACTCTTTGCACTGCTATTCCACTTCTATTCATATAAGTAGAAGGCTTTAAAATAAAATATTTATTCTCCAAAAAATTTACCTGAAACAAGTCTCCTAAGATATTTTGTTGCTTTATAACTTGCACTTCTTCTGCTTCTAAAAAGCTATCAATTATCTTAAACCCAATATTATGACGCGTAAATGTATATTTATTTCCTGGATTACCCAAACCAACTATAAGTTTTATCATTTAAACCTCAAAACAAAAGCCCCTTTCTCTAGAGAAAGGGGCTTTTATTCTTATGTTAATACAAAATAATTCCAATTAAAAAAGATTAACCTTATTCACTTTCTTCTGTTTCTTCTGCTTCACTTTCCTCAGTTTCAGGCTCAACCACACCTACTACTGCAAAATTTTCTTCAAAAACAGCTTTAACACCTTCTGGCATCTTAATTTCATCAATATGTAGATTCTGATTTAAATCTAAATCTGTAACATCTATTTCTATTACTTCGGGGATGTGTAAAGGCAAACATTTTACTTCCAGTTCTTCTCTAAAAATTTCTAAAACGCCACCTTTCTCTATTCCCTTAGCTTTACCTACAACTTTAATGGGTACCATTAAATCCACTTCTTTTTCTAAATTAACCCCATAAAAATCCACATGTAAAACCATATTTTTTACCGGATGTTTTTCCACCATCCAGATCAGAGATGGTTTTTTTTCTTCACCTTCTCCATTGGTAATAGTTAACTCTACTACCTTGGTGCTACCAGCCTCCTGCCAGCTTTTCAAAAAGGCACTTTTGCGTACTTGTAATAAAATATTCTCACCTTTAAAATCATAATAGACTGCAGGGATATATCCTTTGCTTCTAAGTTTACGACTCTTTTCCTTTCCTTTTACATCTCTTTTTTCTACCTCAAGAGTAATCATCTCAGCCATCTTTGACTCCTTCAAAATTTACTTTATACGTGAAAACAACACACTTACAGAAGACTCTGTATGTATGTTGTGGATTGCCTTGGCTATTAAACTAGCTACTGAAATAACCTTAAATTTGCCACACTTTTGAGCTTCTGGCTTTAATGGAATAGTGTCAGTAACAATAATTTCTTTAAAACAAGATTTAGTTAATCTTTCTATTGCAGGCCCAGAAAGGACAGGATGGGTAGCACAGGCATATACTTCTTTAGCTCCATTCTCTTTTAACACCCTACCAGCTTCAACCATGGTACCTGCAGTATCTATCATATCGTCAAGCACAATAGCTACTTTTTCTTTTACATCCCCGATCACCCGCATAGCTTGAGCTTTATTTGGCGTATCTCTACGCTTATCTACAATAGCCAATTCAGCTCCTAAACGTTTGGCATAGGCCCTGGCCCGCTCTGTACCTCCAGCATCAGGAGAAACAACCACCAACTCTCCAGAAATAGTGCGCATATAATCCAGCAAAACTTCAGCAGCGTATAAATTATCTACAGGAATATTAAAAAAGCCCTGAATCTGACCGGCATGCAAGTCTACGGTTAAAACTCTGTTTACCCCTGCAACAGTAATAAAATCTGCTACCAACTTAGCACTGATGGGCACCCTGGGAACCACCTTTCTATCCTGCCTGGCATAACCATAATAGGGAACAACAGCAGTAACTCTACCCACACTTGCCCTTTTTAAGGCATCCAGCATCAAACAGAGTTCCATCAAGTTGTGATTTACAGGAGCACAGGTGGATTGTACTACAAAAACATCATCTCCTCGAACATTATCACCAATCTCAACCCTGATTTCCCCATCACTAAAAGTAGTGACCAGGGTAGGAGTAAGCTCCATCCCCAAGTGCTCACAAATAGCCTCGGCCAATTTAGGATTGGCAGTGCCGGTTATGATTTTCAATTCACCTTGTCTGGGCATTTTACCATCCAAAAAAATGGCTGGGGCGGAAGGACTCGAACCCTCGAATGACGGGACCAAAACCCGTTGCCTTACCACTTGGCGACGCCCCAGCATTATTATTTAAAAAATATAGGAATAATGGAGAATATTTTTTTGCTCTAACCTACTTAGAGCTTTCTCCCATTTTTGTTTTTCCCGAAATAAAAAAAACATGGCTGAACCCGAACCACTCATTATTCCTCCACTAGCTCCCACAGCCAGCATTTCTTCCTTTAAATTTCTCAATTCAGGATAAGTGGAAAATACTACGGGTTCGAAACTATTAAAAAGAACAAGGCGTCCCTGAGAGACAGATTTTTTATTTGGGTAAGGAAGTAATGTCAAGCAAGATTTTCCATTATTTTGAAATTTATCAAAAGTTTTATAAGCCCAGGCAGTGGAAACAAAACACTCAGGACAAATTAATATTCCCCTCAAATCTCTTAACTGAAAATTTAAAGGGTAAATTTTCTCTCCTATGCCTTCTACCCAGGCAGCCTGATTCCATAAGAAAAAAGGAAGATCTGCTCCAAATAAAGGGGCAATTTTTTCTCGTAATTCTTGAAAAGAAAACTTTCTGCTTATCCTGGAATTTAAAAAGTTTAAAAATACTGCTCCATTGGCACTTCCACCCCCCAGTCCAGCACCTACAGGAACCTGCTTTTCTAGAAAAACCTTATATCCTCTTTCCAGAAGACCTTGTTCTTTAAACCAGTTAAAAATTTTTTCCAGAATATTATTTTGTTCCAGTTCTTTTTTATTGGATTCAAGCTGAAATTCCAGGGGTTCTTGTTCTTCTATGTATAAGGTATCTCTGGGATAGGGTAAAGGATAAAAAAGAGAGGCTAGAAGATGATAACCATTTTCTAACCTCTCTTTAATTTCTAAAAATAAGTTAACCTTGCAACCAGAATACAAAGTAAAGGTCATTTGGCTATTCTTCCAGACTAATCGTTCTAAAGATATTTACCCCATCTCTTTTGAGTAACAACATAAGTACTTTTTTGGGTTTGGCATCTTCCTGGAATATCTTTTCAAATTCTTTTACACTTTTCACCTCTTGACCATTGGCTTCTAAAATCACATCTCCAGGTCTAAGATCGCTTCTGGCAGCCAAGGAGCCGTCTTCCACTGCAGTAATAATAAGTCCAGTGGTACTGTCTAAACCAAGGGCTTTGGCCTCTCTTGCAGTAAGTGGTCGCAAAGAAAAACCCAAATCAGCCAGGGCATATTCTTCGCCTTGAGGAGTTTTTCTGGCTAACTTACTTAAGTTCCTTTCTCCCAAAACCACTCTAAACTCTCTTATTTTTCCCTTCCTCCAGACAGAGATCTTCACCTTTGTGCCGGGCAAAAGACTACCTATCTTGCGAGTAAGGTCATTGGCATCCTTAACTTCTTCTCCTTCCACAGCAATAATCACATCTCCAGCTTTGATACCAGCCTTATCCGCAGGATCACCAGGAGTTACAGAAGCGACCAAAGCACCTTTGCTCTTGGGCAAGCCCAGAGCCTTGGCCATGTTTTCGTCTATATCTTGAATGGTCACTCCCAGCCAGCCACGTTGTACCTTTTTATGTTCCTTTAGCTGGGCAATGACTTTCCTGGCCAAATTACTGGGAATGGCAAAACCTATCCCCTGTCCAGAAGCAATAATGGCCGTATTAATACCTATTACCTCTCCATCCATATTTAAAAGCGGTCCCCCACTATTACCTGGATTAATGGAGGCATCTGTTTGAATAAAGTTGTCATAAGGACCAGAACCAATAACTCTACCCTTGGCACTGACAATACCAGCAGTCACAGTATGGTCCAGGCCAAAGGGATTGCCTATGGCAATAACCCATTGTCCCACTTTTAATTTATCAGAATTTCCAAACCTGAGCACTGGCAGGTTAGAAGCATCTATTTTTAGCAAAGCCAAATCAGTTTCCGGGTCTGTTCCCACCACCTTGGCAGGATAATTTTTTTCTCCATCCTTTCCCTGAAAAGTTACAGTTATTTCATCAGCTCCTTCTATGACGTGATTGTTGGTGACAATATAACCATCTGGAGAGATAATAAATCCAGATCCCAGGGATTTTTGTTTACGAGGTTTATTTAGCTCCTGCCCAAAAAACTTTTCAAACTGATCAAAAAAGTCTTCAAAAGGAGTACCTCTATGGGGAAAATTCTTAAAAAGCCCCCGCAAATTGGGTCCCTTAACTACTTTTACTGTACCTATGTTCACTACAGCCTTACCTGCTTCTTCTGCCAACTCGGTAAAATCGGGTAAACTAGCCCAGGCCAAAGTTACCCAGGAAAAAACGAGCACCAGACCTAAGAAAAACCTTTTTTGTTTCATTGCCTGCTCTACCTCCTAAATTTCTTCTAAGACCATGAATAAAAAAACTAATCACTTTATCTTATAGGGTCAATCTAGTTTTGAGTAATTTCTAAAAGAAACAAAGAAAGCTTGCGAGAACAAGGCTTTTTAGCTAAGCGCTAAATGATTCCACTATTTTCAGAGGAGTTTAGCATGCTTGCAGATGAAATCCAGAGACCCTGGCTAAAAAACTACGACCCTGTGGTAAGCCCTACTTTAAATTATAAAAGCATTCCTCTCTATGATTTTTTGGATAACACAGCCCAAAAGTATCCCAGGCGCACAGCCATTGTTTTTAACAACTGGAAAATAAACTATCAAAACTTGAAAAAACTCACTGATTATATAGCAGGCAATCTAAAGCAACTGGGCATAAAACCTGGTGATAGAGTGGCTATTATGCTCCCCAACCTTCCACAAACTATCCTTACTTACTGGGGAGTATTAAAAGCTGGTGGCATAGTGGTTATGACCAACCCCCTTTATATGGAAAAAGAAATCATCCATCATTTCAACGACTCCAGGGCCAAATTTTTAATCACCTTGGACTTACTCTGGCCCAAGATTTCTTCTCTTTTGCCCAAGCTACCTCTACAAAAAATATTTATCACCAAGATATCAGACTGTTTAAAATTTCCTTTAAATCTCCTTTATAACCTAAAAAGATTAAAAGAAGGCAATGCACCCAGCATACCCTTTGAGCAACAAAAAATCTTGCCCTGGAAGAGCCTGCTTAAAAAAAATCAAAATCGCCCCAAACTGCCCATAAACCCCAAACACGACTTAGCAGCTTTGCAATATACAGGTGGCACTACTGGCATTTCCAAGGGCGTTATGCTTACCCATTATAACCTGGGGGCCAATGTCCAGCAGTGTATTGCCATGCTCTACGAGTTAAAGGAAAAAAAGCAAGTTTTACTGGGTATTCTTCCCTATTTTCACATCTATGGACTTACTGTTTGTGTTAACTTTCCCACAGCCATTGGAGCTACTCTGGTGCCCATGCCCAGATTTTCTCCCAGGGATGTATTAAAGACCATTGAAAAGACAAAACCTACTATTTTCCCCTCTGCTCCTTCTATTTTCATGGCTTTACTCCAGCAAAAAGATATTTCTAAGTTTGACCTCTCTTCTATAAAATACTGCATCTCTGGTTCAGCTCCCATTCCAGTAGAAATTATTGAAAGGTTCAAAGAATTTACTGGAGCAGAAATTATTGAAGGCTATGGACTCACAGAAGCTTCTCCTATCACTCATCTAAACCCCTTGCGAGGAAAGAAAAAATATGGTTCTATAGGCGTACCTTTTCCAGATACAGATGCCTGCGTGGTGGACATGGAAGTGGGGACTATACCCCTTCCTCCTGGAAAACTGGGAGAACTGGTTATAAAAGGCCCTCAGGTGATGAAAGGTTACTGGAATCGTCCAGATGAAACAGCTAGCACCCTACGGAACAACTGGCTTTATACAGGTGATATTGCCTATATGGATGAAGAAGGTTACTTTTTTATTGTGGACAGAAAAAAAGATTTAATCATTTCAGGAGGATACAACATATATCCCAGGGAAATAGACGAAGTATTATACGAGCATCCCAAGGTAAAAGAAGCTGTTACTGTAGGGATACCCAGCAAAACCAGAGGTGAAATAGTAAAGGCCTTTATTGTTCCCAAGGACGGGGAAACTTTGACCAAGGCTGAGATTATCGCTTTTTGTAAACAAAAGCTGGCCAATTACAAAGTTCCCAAGCAAGTGGAATTTAGAAAAGAGCTCCCCAAAACCATGGTAGGTAAGGTTTTGCGCAGGGCCTTAAGAGAAGAAGAAATAAAAAAACAACAACAAAAAAAGACCAAAAGGAGTTAAAAGTATGTATTGCTCCAAGTGCAAGTACACCACCTTTGATCACTTTGACAATTGTCCCAAGTGTGGTCGCAATTGGCAGGAAGAAAAAAGCGGCCTGGGGTTGGGCTGGTTAAACTTTGCTTATACTCCTTTAGGAGGTATATCCGAAGAAAAATCAGAAAGTGTACTTGCGTCAGAGGAAGGTTTTGCCTTTGAAAATAATCAAACAGAGCCATCTTCTGAAGAATTTACCTTTAAATCTCCCTCTGCTTCCTTACTGGAAACAGAAGAGCCTTCAGGCGATATAGAAGCTGAAATTAGCTTTGACTCTGAAAACTTGGAATCCACTGCAACAGAAAATTTAGAAGAAATTACTCCTGAAATAGAAGCAGCCTCTACTCCAGAACCAGAAATAGAACCAGTGCTGGAAGCCAACTTGGATGAACCTGTTCTAGAACAAGTCCAGGAAAGTGATAGTCTGCTTGGTGAAGAGACACCATCTTCAGAAGATATATCTCTTGCTCCTGAAACAAAAGAAGAAAGCCTGGATGAAGAACTGGATTCTCTCCTGGATTTAGATGATACCGAACTAGACCTTTCTTTTGAACCTGCTTCCCTGGAAGAAGATCTGGAAGAGCCTTTAACTGAAGATTTAGAAGACTTAGAAGATTTGGACCTAGATTTAGAGTTGGAAGAAAAAAAATAAAAACTTGACTAAGGTAAAGTTTACCGCTAGTAGTCGTCTTCTCATTTCGTTTGCGCCCGTAGCTCAGCTGGATAGAGTGCCGGACTACGAATCCGTAGGTCGCAGGTTCGAATCCTGCCGGGCGCACCATTAAAAGAGATTATATTTAAGGCGGTTATAGATTGCTTGAGGCAATCTGTGGCCGCCTTTTTTGTTCTCTGTGTCCTGACTGTGTCCCCCTTCTTTTCTATCACAGAGACCAGCTTCACGTGTACTCAGGCTCAAAAAATGAGAAAAACTTGCACGCATTTTGAGAAAAATAGTTTCTACATAATAGGAAATTTATAGAAATCCAAGTGAGTTTAAAAGTGTTACAACCGAACAATAAGGGTTGATAGTGAAAGTTTAGGAGAAAAAGGAAAATGGAGTTAAAGGAGATAAGAAAACAGATGAAGATATTATTAAGTAAGGCTTTGTTGTATTTAAGGAGATTGTAAGGGATTTAGAAACAATTAAAAGAAAAGTGGAAGGATAAAAATTTATCCTTACTGGTTATTTTCTTTTTAGTTATTCGGTTTTTTAAAGTTTTTTATAACAGTTTTTGCTCCTGCTTAAACTCTTCTAGAGTTATACAGTGATCTTTGTCTTTTCTAAAACCCCGAATAGCTTACCAAGTTTCCTTTGTAGATAAAAGTTTACGATCCGTATCCTACTATCCTTTGATCGGTTAAAAAAGGGATCCAAGGGATAACTATAAGAAAAATATTTTCCTCTGGTCATTGTTTTTTAATTTACCTTTTTGGCTAAGTGTAATTTTTCTTTTATTATGTCTAACTGCTGTTCGCTTAATACTTCTTTATCAAATTTTTTTATATATCCTGTTAGTCCGTAAGTCATTACATTGGGTGGTAATTTAGTTTTAAGTGTGGCTTCCCCGATAAAAAAAACAATATTATAAAAGTATTTTGATTCAAGTCCAAGGTATTCACTAAGGGCTTTTATGTGTCTAAAATTTTGCCATAAGGGGTTATAGAATCGAGTTTTTTTGCCATATATGTTTTGGGTCCAGTATTTTTCTTTTTCATTTCCAAAAATCCAGCCCTGGTAATTTTTAACTTCAATAACAAAAATTCCGTATTTTGAAATAACGACATGATCAATTTGAGTTTTTCCCCTCTGGTCAACAATTTTAATATTATTAAAAATTTTATATTTCTTAGAATCAAGATTAGCTAGCATTCCTAAATAAGCTCCCGTTTCTCCAAGTACACCCTTAACTTTTGCAGAATTTAAATATCGTTTTAAGAGACCAAAAATAATCATAATTGCGAAAACCCACCAAAAATGAAGCAAGCTGGAGAAAATAGCAATTGCAACATTAGTAGTGTTAATCATAAGTTCCCCTTTATTTTTTCTCTATTTTTTATTAAGAGATATAAATCTAGCCATGCAAATACGATAGGCGGAGTTCTATGATTGCCCAAATTCCAGTCTTGGACTATTCTATACGGAGTATCACTAAGTGCACACTTTTTGAGAGTGTGCCTTGCTTTTTGCAGGTCCATAGCTAATATGTATCTTTACTAATTTTAACTTATTATTAAAAAATTTACCTCTGTAAAAAATTTATAAATTTTAACAGTCTTGTCAACTTATTTTTCAATTGTTTATTTTACTGCCAAACAGTCCTGGATATCTAGAATTATCAAAACATAAATTAACAACAACCAATTCCAATTAAATTAATTTAATATTATATCCTCTTATACCTTTTAGTTAATTCTAAACAAGATTTAAATTAAGAGGTGTTAGTTGAAGGCGTTAAAGAAAACATGATAAGAGGAATCAAGTGGAGATATGTTGGATAGTTCAACTAAAGCAAAAGAAAGAAAGGAAGTTAAGGAGATTTATACCTCAACAGAAGGTGGAAATATTAGGAAATAAGAAAAAATGAGGAACAACATAGAGATAGTCAAAAATATTAAGTTTACCTAATACACTTTATCAACAAAAAAAGGCTTTAGTCGACATCTTCTCTTGGTGGGTCTTAAGACTAATTTTAAAATCAGCGCAGACAATTTCAAACAAAAAAAGGTCCTTAAGCCAAGCTTAAGGACCTTTACTTACTTTGTGGTGCCGAAGGGGGGACTCGAACCCCCACGGGCGTGGCCCACCACCCCCTCAAGATGGCGTGTCTACCAGTTCCACCACTTCGGCTTTTACCCCATTTAAAAACTTACAAAGAACCATCAAGCAAGAGGAAAAGGTCTATAAACCTTCCTTTTATTTTTGTCCAGCATTTTCTTTAGCTTTTTCCTGGGCAGGAGCCACAGGTGCTTCCACAGGATTGTCCAGAACAATGGAAGAAGTGGTCTGCACATGTTTTCTAGCAGACATATAAGTAAAAGTAAGTGAGGTTATAAAAAAGATAATAGCAGCTCCAGCAGTTAATTTAGCCAGTAATCCTCCAGCGCCAGAACTTCCAAAAACACTACTGCTGCCACCTCCAAAAATAACACCCATTCCTTCTTTTCCAGACTGCAAGAGCACTAAAATAACCAAAGCAATACAAGCAATTATGTGAATGGTGATAATTAAACTTTCCAATCCCCTTCCTCCTTTATGGGCCTTAGGCCAAAATAATTTGATTAAAACTTTCTGCCTTTAAACTTGCACCACCTACCAGTACTCCATTGACATTGTCAAGGCTTAGAATTTTAGCCGCATTATCAGGCTTTACACTACCACCATAAAGAATACGCATTTTATCTCCACTGGCGAATCTATTTTTTAACCAATCACGGACCAATGCATGGGCTTCTAAAATATCTTCTTCTCCGGCCACTTCTCCAGTACCAATGGCCCACACTGGTTCATAGGCTATGGTAAGCAGTTCTGGGGCTAAATTTTTCTCCACTTCTTTTAAACCCTCTTCCAGCTGACTAGTTAAAACTTCCTTGATTTTCCCAGCCTTACGCTCTTCTAAGGTCTCTCCTATACAAAAAATAATCTTTAAGCCTGCTTCCAATCCCGCCTTTACTTTACTGGCCAGAAAATCACTTTTCTCACCTAAAATATGCCTACGCTCTGAATGTCCCACCAGGGCATAGCTACACCCTAAATCCAGGAGTTGTACAGGACTAATCTCTCCTGTAAAAGCGCCTTCCTTGGCAGGATAAAAATTTTGTCCACCTAAAGAATAATTCTTCTGACTGAGTAAAATCTCTCCTACTCCTTTTAGCAGGGTAAAGGAAGGAATAATCAAGACTTCTCTATCTTCAGGCAAATCTTTATGAGTTCCCACTAAAATTTCTCTAGCTGTAATTACCCCCTCTTCCCAGGTTTTAAACATCTTCCAATTTGCAGCAATCAAGGTCTTCATAGCCTAACTCCCCTTTTTGTTTTCAGTACATTCTTCCAAAGCTACCAAAGCAGGTAGAGGTTTACCCTCTAAAAATTTTAGAAAAGAACCTCCACCTGTGGAAATAAAACTAAACCTATCCACGCCTCCAGCTTTATGAATAAGGGAATCGGTATCGCCACCGCCCACAATGGTTAATCCGTCTACTCTGGCAATATCTTCAGTTAAATTTAAAGACCCTTGCGCAAAAACTGGATTTTCAAAAGCTCCCATAGGGCCGTTCCAAATAACTGTTTTGGCGTCCTTTAATACTTCAGCGTAAAGAGTAGAAGTAGCAGGACCTATATCCAGAGCCATCTCTTCCTCTGGGACTTCCTGATAAGGACATACTCCTTTACCTATCTTTTCTTTAGGGCTAATCCCTGTGATAAAATCCACAGGTAAATAAAGTTTTACTCCCTTTTCCCTGGCTAAGTTCAAAATCTCTCTTGCTTCCTCAAAAAGCTCTGGCTCCACTAAAGAATTGCCCATATTAAACCCCTGCGCAGCCCAAAAAGTATTGGCCATAGCTCCACCCACTATGATTTTATCAACTTTCTTGATAAATGCCTTAAGAATCCCCAGCTTGGTGGATACCTTGGCTCCTCCCAAAACTGCCACAAAGGGGCGTTCAGGCTGTTTTAAATTTTCTCCCAGGTATTGAAGTTCCTTTTCCAGCAAAAAACCTGCACAGCACACTGCCACATACTGACAAATAGCAGCTACAGAAGCATGTTTACGATGAGCTACTCCAAAGGCATCATTTACATATACCTCAGCCACTTGGGCCAGTTTGCTAGCAAAATCAGCATCATTATCCTGCTCTCCTGCATAAAAACGCAGGTTTTCCAGAAGTAAAATTTCCCCTTTCTTTAATTCATTGGCTCTGGCAAGGACCTTATCTCCAATGCAGTCCTCTACAAATTGTACCTCTTGTTCTATAAGCTCACTAAGTCTTTTTGCTACTGGTTTTAAAGAAAATTCAGGTTTTACTGTTCCTTTAGGTTTACCCAAGTGAGAGCACAAAATAATTTTTGCTCCCTTTTCCCGCAAATACTTAAGGGTGGGCAAGCTAGCTCTTATTCTGGTATCATCTACAACTCTATCCCCATCTAAAGGAACATTATAATCAACTCTTACCAATACTCTTTTACCTGCAACCTCAACATCCTTTAAGTAAAGCATAACTACTCCTTTACTCTATTTTTAATTTTGCTCTTTCCTCTGGTTCTAAATGATAAACATGCTCTTCTGCAGGGAATACCCCCTGCTCTACTTCTTCTTTAAAATTTTTTAAAGCCTTTTCTATAGATTCACTCAAATTAATATACCTTTTCACAAACTTAGGGGTAAACTGAGAATACAACCCAAGCAAGTCGTGGAAAACCAAAACCTGGCCATCACAATATCTGCCTGCACCAATGCCAATGGTGGGGATAGAAACTTGCTCACTAATCATCCTGGCTACTTCTTCGGGTATAGCTTCTAAAACCAAACTAAAACAACCAGCTTCTTCTAGGGCTAAAGCCGTTTCTAACAACTTAAAAGCAGCCTCAGAAGTTTTCCCCTGCACTTTAAAGCCACCCAAAAGATTATACTTTTGAGGAGTAAGCCCAATATGCCCCTGAACAGGAATACCTGCCTCTACTATGGCTTTAACTTGGGGTAAAATTTCCATCCCTCCCTCTAGTTTTACTGCCTGGGCTCCACCCTCTTTTAAAAACCTGCCAGCATTAAAAACAGCCTCCCTGACCCCTGTTTGATAGGATAAAAAGGGCATATCGCCAATAATAAAAGCCCGTTTTACTCCTCTACTTACAGCCCTGGTATGATAGAGCATCTCTTCCATGCTCACAGCCAAAGTGTCCTTATATCCCAAAACCACCATGGCCAGGGAATCGCCCACTAAAATTAAATCTATACCAGCTTTGTCCACTAAAGCAGCTGAAGGATAATCATAGGCCGTAACCATGCTTATTTTCTTTTTTGCCTTAGCTCCTACTATATCTAAAAGAGTAATCTTTTCCATTAAACTCCTCTTAAAAAGCTTATTGCCAAAAACTCCCTATCCCACTAAAAAAAAGTTTACAACTTGGCAAGTAAGTGAGCGCTTTTCCTTATGCAAAAAGCCAAACTAATTAAAGTTCAAGAAGTCCTTCCCTGGTTCAAAGAGCAACTAAAGTCTTGTACCCTTTGTCCTAGAAACTGTAAGGTAAACCGGGAAAAAAGCCAGCTAGGAAAGTGTAAAACTGGCTTACTGGCTCAAATAGCAGGCTATGACCTGCACTTTGGAGAAGAATCTCCTTTGGTAGGTAAAGGAGGTTCAGGCACCATTTTTTTTGCCCAGTGCAATCTGGGCTGTGTCTTTTGCCAGAATTACACTCTTAGCCATAGTGAAAAGCCCTTTCCTGAACTCTATCCCAACCAGATTGCCCATATTATGCTAGAGTTACAAAAACAGGGCGCAGAAAATATCAACCTGGTTACTCCTTCTCATGTACTATACCCTATTGTAAGTTCCCTGGAAATAGCTTTAAATAAGGGATTACAAATTCCCATAGTGTATAATACCAGTAGTTATGATAGTCTGGACAGCTTAAAAAAGCTAAAGGGAATTGTGGACATTTATCTGGCTGATATAAAATTTTTTTCCTCTTCCTCTGCCCATAAATACTGCCAAGCCAGGGACTACCCTCAAAGAGCTAAAGAAAATCTCCTGGAAATGTATGCTCAGGTAGGAGGCATAAAATTTAAAGACAACATAGCCTATCAAGGCCTTATGCTCAGGCATTTACTTATGCCTAATAACCTGGGTGAAGTGGAAAAGTGGCTTCAATTTATGGCTGAAAATAAAATGTATGATGTGTATCTAAATATCATGGACCAGTATAGGCCTTGTTATTTGGCATCAAGTTACGAGGAATTAAATCAAACCATTACCTACCAGGAATGGGAAAAATATTATACCTTAGCTAAAAAAATGGGTTTTAAATATATAGATGAGGGTAACCAAAAAATATTTAAGTTACTCTTTTAGATTCAAAACCATAAGCAAAGCATGTTCTTTATTGTCAGGATAATAATTTTTTCTAAGACCAACCTGTTTAAATCCAAACTTAAAATATAGCTTTTGAGCAATGATATTACTTTCTCTCACTTCTAAAAAAACTTTCTCTACTTTTTGTTCTTTACAAAACAGGAGTAAGTTTTCTAGTAAAAAACTGCCCAACCCTTGCTTTCTAAAAGAGGGGAGCACAGCCAGGTTTAAAATTTCAGCTTCTTCTAACAGTAAGAAACAAGAAACATAAGCTACTAAACTATTTTTAAACACCCCAAACATAAAAATAGAAGGATTTTGCAAGGCCAATTGCAGTTGTTTTTTATTCCAGGGGTGGGGAAAGCATGTTCGCTCTAGAAATAAAATTTCTTCTAGATTTTCAGGAGAAAGTTTTCTAAATTCATATTTCATGAATAAATTTTCCTCTTCTCAAGATAGTTTTTTAGAAGTAGTAGATGAAAACAATGAAGTTCTGGCTTTACTTCCAGAAAAGGAAGTCCACTTACAAGGACTATTTCATCGCTCCTTTGTGCTGTTCTTATTTACTAGGGAAAAAGAAATTGTCTTAATAAAAAGGACTAAAGATAAACCTTTTGCAGGACATTTTGATTTTTTTTACAATCATTTATATCCTCAAAGAAGCCGCTTAGGCCAAATAAAGGACTGTATTCTTGCTTCTGGGTTAAGATTACCTAATCGAATTGATTATCTTACTACTTTTCCTGCTTCTTTAGATACCAATCTGGAATTTATTTATGTCTATCAAAGTTTTTTAAATATGGATAAAAAAGAACTTTCTTCCTGGAAGCATCTCTGGAGTTTTTCTCCTCTGGATTTAAAGTCTCCAGCTAACTTAAGTTGTTTAACTCCTTTAGTGGTAAGTTTTTTAAAAAAAAGCTGGCTTACCTTTCCCTTTAGTTGATAAAAACCTGACTAAAGACCTTTTCTTCAATCAAGGTCCTACCAGCTCCCCTTACTACTGTAGTAAGAGGTTCATCATCTATATTTACCTTTACTCCAACTTCTTTACTAATGAGTTGATTCAGGCCGCGCAAAAGAGCTCCTCCCCCAGCCAAAAGTAAACCATTGTCCACAATGTCTCCAACCAGTTCAGGAGGAGTTTTTTCCAAAGCCCTTTTTACAGATTTGACAATAATGCTTACTGGTTCAGCAATAGCTTCTCGAATATGCCCATCACTTACTTCCACAAACTTGGGAGTGCCATCTAGCAAATTTTTCCCAGAAACCCTGCAAACCAGCTTTTCAGCCAAAGGATAGGCAGCACCTACTTTTATTTTGACTTCTTCAGCCATGTTTTCTCCAATCAAAAGCTGAAACTCTTCCTGCATATACCTTTGAATGGCCTCGTTCATTTCATCTCCAGCCACCCGAACAGATTCAGCATAGGCCACAGCAGATAAAGAAATAACTGCCACCTCTGTAGTGCCACCTCCAATATCTACCACCATATTACCTCTGGGCTCAGTAATGGGCAGGCCTGCACCAATAGCTGCAGCCATTGGCTCTTCTATTAACAGGACTTCTCTGGCTCCAGATTGAAGCCCAGATTCAATAACTGCCCGTTTTTCTACTCCAGTAATGCCTGAAGGCACTCCAATAACCAGTTTGGGCTTAAAAAGTTTATATCCGCCAATGACTTCCTTTAGAAAATAGGTAATCATGGCACGGGTAACTTCAAAATCAGCAATAACTCCATCCTTTAAAGGACGAATAGCCCTAATTTTCTCAGGAGTACGTCCCAGAAACTCTTTGGCCTCACTACCTACAGCCAGGACTCGATCACTTCTAGCATCCAGAGCAACCACTGAGGGTTGATTGAGTACTATACCATCTTTGGGAGTGTACAACAGGGTATTGGCTGTACCCAGATCCATAGCCAAACTTTTACCCAAAAAGCCAAATAATTTTTTAAACATAAAATCCTCTTATATTTTTGCCCTATTCTTAAAATATAAATTTTCTAGAAACAAAGTAAGATAATCTCTTAGTAAGTAAAAAAATTCCTTTAGTTCTTCTTCAATTTCCAATTCTTTTTCATCAGCAAAAACCAAAATAGAGCGAGTCTTTTTATTGATAACTAAAGGCAAGCAGACTAAGCTTTTAAAAGACAAGCCTTCCTCTCCCAAAATATCTAACTCTTTTTCTCCTTTGCTTTTATCCTTAAATACAGGTTGCCCTTCTCGAAAAATCCAGCCTAACAAACCATAATCAATGGGGTATTTAACCTTTTCTTGTTCTGCAGATAACTCTTTATTGCACCCTTCAATAAAAAAGCCTTTTCCCACTTCATCTCTGGCTACGAACAAAACATAGGAAAAGCCAGAAGCTTCTTCCATCAATTTCAGGAGCTTGGCTAAAAAAACCTTCCACTTCAAGGAACTCCTGGGTAAAGACCAAATAAGCTTTAGATAATTGTAAAAAATTAATTTTTTATTTTCAAGACCAATTTGACAAAAATTCTGTTCCAAAAGCTCTATTAACTGGGCAAATTGACTCAAGATTCTAAGGTCTTTTTCACTAAAGGAATGAGCCCTTTTACTATCCACACATAGGGCGCCTAAATTGTGAGATAAGGGCCAGCCCATAAAGGCCTTAATTTTATTCTCTTCATTGCCTTGATAATAGCCCAAACAAGCACTTTCCCTATTAAAGCTACTTAAACGCAAAGGTTGCCCATTTTTTAAAATCCAACCCACCAATCCTTTGCCTGGACTAAGAGTACATTGGGGAAGAATATTATCTCCCAGACTAAAAAATGACCTTAAGACATATTCATTTTCTTGCTGCCGTAAAAAGAGCACTGCTGAATAGGCATCAAATACAGAGCAAATTAAACTCAAGATATTGTCCAAGCAAAGAGATTTAGCCATAGACTACTTCAAATGTCTCTGACAATAAAACTCTAGGGAACGATTGTAGGTCTTTTCCTCTTCCTCAGTAAAATAACAGGCTGGCAATTCACCTCTTTGACGGTGATAGTGTAAGCATTCACAACAAAGGCCATGTTTGGAACATCCAGGATAAGTACAGGTACAAAACTTTGCATTCACTTGAGCCCGAGGACACTTATCTTTTTTAGTCATATCAAATTCTCCTGCAGCTTTGAAAGTTTTTACTTAAGAAAGCAAACCTAAGAGGTCAACTCTATTTAACTTGTTGAATATTTTTTCCAATTGAGTTATGAAAATTGAGTTTTGAGAAGGAGTAAAAAATGAGCTTAACCTCTTGGACAGCACTTTTCACAGAAACACCTGAAGTCACCTGGCTAAATCAAAATACTCCTTCTTTATCCAAAAAAATAAACGACCTATTCACTCTAAAATTTTTCCTCAATTTAGTCCAGATAAAACTCTGTCTGGTAAAACCCTATTTTGAAAACAAGAATTACCCCCTGGTAGAAGCGAGAGAACTGCTTCCTTCCTTTGAGGCAGATTTATATGAATATGAAAACCTCCCTGGCTTTAGCCTGGTAGCTTTAGCTAGACCTATTGATTATTTTCATGAAATTTTTCAGTTTGATATCTTACACACCAGCAAAGAAAAATTTTATCAAGAAAATACCATCTGTCCTCTTCCTGAAATAATTTTTGAAAATAACCTGAATACTTTCTTATCCAGATTACCCAAAGCCTATCAGGATAACTTTAAACAAAAGTTTAAAGACCAGGACTTAACTTCTCTGGCAACCTATCCAGACCTTCTTCCCTATATTTTGGAAATGGATAGAGCCCATGTTTTAGCCCTGGACGGAGAAGACAACTTTTACCTGGCAGGAGTATATGCCTCTTTTCCTTCTGACCTGGACACAGAATTAAAAAGATTTGGCTTGCGTATAAAAAAATTTAAACCCAATGACAATTGCCTCTATGAATTAAATAGAAGCTTTGTTTATCAATTCTTAATGGAACTGTATGGATTTCCTATTGTCTCAGAAAGAAGGACTTCTGCAGCCCTCTTTTCCAGAAGGCTCTTTAAGCTGGGAGAAAACTTTTTGATAAGAGTTTTAGGCCAAAGCGATAGAACCATTACTACTCTTTATTCTCACCCAGAAAATAAATTTTATCCTCGTGTGGAAAAAATAGCCCTAGTTAGTGTGGATAACCCCAAACCAGAAATACACAACTTCTTAAGCCAAAAGGGATTTTACTTAGATGAAAAAAGAAAAGTGGTAATTTTAAAAATAACCTATAAACAACACAAATATGACCCCAACAACATAAGAGAAGATAGAGCTCTATCTATATCCAAACAAGAAATAATCCATCCTTTAACTTATCAAAAAATGGATCATATCAACGTAATAAAAGATACTTACACCTTGGTTTTAAAATTAAACGATATTGTCAAAGGCGAGTTTACAGGAAGAGTAAAATATAAAAGAGAAATAGTAGAAGGAACTGATACTCACGAAAAAAGACTAAAGTTTTTATACGCCTGGCTAACCAAGCATCAAAGAAGAATAATTGGATATTCTGATGAATTTTATGCCAATGTAAACAAAGTTTTAGACAACTACTTACTTAACTCTGAACTATTTGACATATTTAATGAACATAACAATCTATATAGAGAAGTATGGGAAAAGTATAGCTATATACAGCAAGCTAGAAAAATAAAAATCCTAGAAGACTTGAAAGAAAGAATTTACAACAATCAAAAAATTGACTATCTCACCATGCTTAAATTAACTTACAAAATAATAAATGATCTTCGTTTTGAAGCAGTAACTTATTTTGAAGATATTATATCTAAGGCTATTGCTATTTTAGATAAGATGTTAAGTGATTCTTATCTAGTAAAACAATACATAAAACAAAAAGAAGACAACTTAACACCTTATGGACAAGAAATAAAAAAAATTTATGGCCGTCTGGTAAGTCTCTTAGATGAACTAAAGGCCATTCAAAAAACTAAAACAAGGGAGTTAGGATATGGAACTATTTAAGACACCTTTAAATTCTTGGCATAAAAAAAATAGAGCCAAGATGGTTGAATTTGGCGGCTGGGAAATGCCTGTGCAATATGAAGGAATTATTAAAGAGCACTTACATTGTAGAAAAGAAGCTTCTCTTTTTGATATATGTCACATGGGAGAATTTATAGTAACAGGAGATAAATCCAGAGAAGAACTCGCCTCTATTTTGACGCATGATTTTGCCAAGCTTCCTCCCAATAGATGTAAATATGGTTTTATGTTAAATGAAAAAGGTGGAGTTATAGATGACCTTATTGTTTACTGCTTAGAAGAAAATAAGTTTATGCTTGTGGTCAATGCTGCCAGAATAGAAACTGATTTTAACTGGCTTAAAAAACATCTAACTTCTAGCACCATAGAAGATATTTCTTTTCAAACTGCCAAGCTAGACTTACAAGGTCCTAAATCCTTTGAGGTTTTAAAAGATGTTTTTGCTCAAGAATTTAATGATTTGAAATACTTCTCTTTTAAAAAAATAGTCTTTAAAGATATCAATATATTAGTAAGCAGGACTGGCTATACCGGAGAACTGGGCTGTGAGTTGTATTTGCCCTGGGAAAAGGCAGAGGAAGTCTGGGAAGAACTTCTAACACACCCCCTGGTCAAACCAGGAGGATTGGGAGCCAGAGATACCTTGCGCTTAGAAGTTGGTCTTCCACTCTATGGCCAGGACCTGGATGAAGAGCACACTCCAGTAGAAGCAGGTTATGGCTTTCTTATTACCTCTGAAAAAAACTTCATTGGCAAGGAAAATTTAGGACAGGTCAAAGAAAAACTTATTCCTCTAAAGGTAGATAGTAAAAGAAGTCCCAGACATAATGATGAGGTTTATTACAATAACCAAAAAGCAGGAATAGTAACCAGTGGCTCCTTTGCTCCCTCTCTAGGTCATGCTATAGCTTTGGCTTACGTAAAAGTAGAATATAGTGAAGAACAAGAGTTTATTATTACTGATGGGAAAAAGAAATTAACTGCTCAAAAAACAACTCTTCCCTTTTATACTCAAGGAACAGCTAGAATAAAACTAAGTTAATGTCCAGATTAATAAAATACTACCTTATAGCCACCAGAAAATTAGTTCTATTTTTTCTGGTGGCTATTTGTTTTAGTATATTTTTACAAATAATAGTTAGATTATTTAATTTTACTCAATTTAGTTTTACTTTAGAGATAATTCAACTTTGCCTCCTCTTATTAGTTGCTTTTACTTTACCTTTAGTTCTTTTTTCTCAAGAGTTGTTAAAAATACAAATTTTTAACTTAAATACTAACTTATTATTAAAAGTTTTAACTTTTCTAGCCGGGATATTGCTTTTATTTAGCTCCTGCAAACTGGGTATACAAAACTGGTGGCAAAAAACCCCTTTACTTAAAATCCCTTTAGGTCTGGGCTACCTGGCCTTTCTTTGGACTGCTATAGGCTTTATTTTCTATGCACTAACCAACCATGATTCTTAGCTTAAGTATCCTTTTTATCCTACTCCTGTTAGAGATACCCATTGGAATTAGCCTTTTGTTTGCTACCCTAGGCAGTGCCCTTTGGGTCTATAATTTACCTCTAGAATTTATTTTGTATAGAATGTTTACCAGCCTTTATTCCTATCCTCTAACTGCAATTTTACTTTTTCTTTTAGGGGGAGAACTTTTGGTAAATAGCAATTATCCCCAGAAACTAGCAGAAATTAGCAGCTACCTGGGAAGTAAGATAGGATTGAGGTTGGGAGGAATTACTGTCCTTATGGCCTTTTTTCTTTCTGGACTCACAGGAGCTGCTGCAGCTGAAGCTGGAGCTCTGGCCAGTGTATTTTTCCCTGTCCTCACCCAAAAGGGATACTCGCGTAACTTCTCTGCCTCTTTAATCGCTGCTGCCTCTACTTTAGGACCTATCATTCCACCAAGCATTCCTTTAATTATTTACGGTGTAGTGGCCCAGGTATCTATAACCGAACTGTTTAAACTCTCTTTGCTACCAGGTGTGCTAACAGCCTTTTGTCTTTTAATGTATGTACATTTTTACGAAAAAAAGAACAATCTGGCTTCCTTTTCTTCTCTTCAAAAGCCTTTCTTAGCAGCCATTCAAGAAACTATAACCTACTTACTCATTCCTTTTGCCATAATTTTTATTCTCTTATATGGAATTGTAACTGTAACCGAAGGTTCTTTTCTTTTTTCTCTACTTGGTCTATACTTTTTCAAAAAAGATAAAAAAAAGAAAAAAATAACAGACATTCTGATTAAAAGCGCTATAAATACCACCCAGATTCTCTTCATTATTGCAACAGCATCTGCCTTTTCCTATCTCTTAACAATAGATCAAAATCTGCTTAACCTCTTATCCCTATCCTGGATAAATACTTCTAAAATATATTTCCTGCTCACTATAAACTTTATATTACTTCTTGTTGGCTCTTTTTTAGAAACTGTTGCTGCTATTTATCTTACAGTACCTACTTTACTACCCCTGGCTCTAGCTCTAAATCTAGACCCTCTGTCTCTAGGCATAATAATAGTTTACAACTTGGTCCTGGGCATGCTAACTCCTCCCTTTGGTATTGCTCTTTTTGTTACTTCTACCAGTACCAGGGTGAATTTAAAAGACATGTATATCT
This sequence comes from Desulfonauticus sp., assembly GCF_055126295.1. Taxonomy (NCBI): domain Bacteria; kingdom Pseudomonadati; phylum Thermodesulfobacteriota; class Desulfovibrionia; order Desulfovibrionales; family Desulfonauticaceae; genus Desulfonauticus; species Desulfonauticus sp. The sequence continues at coordinate 178,990 of NZ_JBSRHE010000002.1, forward strand.
ATTCCCTTCCCTTTATTAGCATAGGATTAATTGTATTAACCCTAATTTGTCTATCTATTTTTTAAATATGGCCAGATTAAACTCTTTTTATTTAAATAAAAAAAATTGGCAAAGTCCCTACCAACTAGATGAAGACGAAAGTAAACATTTTATAAAAGTATTAAGGGGTAAAAAAGGAGAAGTAATAAGACTTTTTGATGGCTATGGAAAAGAAGGATTATTTAAAGTACAAGATATAAGTAAAAAAAGAGTATTGTTAGAGCCTTTATCCATAACCCAACATCCTGAACCTGAAAATAAAATTAAAGTAGCTCTAGCCTGGCAAAGGGCAAAAAACAGGGATTTTATCCTGGAAAAGTGCGTGGAATTAAAATGCTGGGAAATAATTTTTTGGCCTGCTAAATATTCTCCACCTTTTACCCAAGAAATCAAGGAAAGTTGGCTAAAAAAAATAATAAATGCCGGAAAACAGTGCCAAAATCCCTGGCTACCTCAAATCAAAATACTAAACTCACTGGAAGAGTTAACCAATTCCAATTCAGAGTATCAAAAACTATTTTTCTGGGAAAAAGAGGAAAAGAACTTATTGACAAAAATCTCTCTAGAGAAAAACATACTTATAGTTATTGGACCAGAAGGTGGCTTTGCCGAACAAGAGTCTACTTACCTGAAACAAAAAGGATTTACCTCTGTTTCTCTAGGCAGCTCTACTCTACGCTTAGAAACAGCAATGCTAATAGGTATTGGCTATATATACTTATTTTTAGAATCCAGCACCTAAATAGACAATTCCCAACAATGTAAATCCAAGAAAAAATAAAACATAGGATTTTTGAATTCGCAAACTAAGAATACTACCAATAGCAGCTACAATCCAAAGTACATTCCAATTTATAAATTTAATTTCAGGAATAAAAGGTAGAATAGTTTTGTAAAAATTAAAGATAACTATCAAGGATAAATAAAAAAATATAAAATTATAAACTATACTTCTAAAAATAGACATTCTAATTATAGAGCTCAATTTTAAATCATCTTTAGATTTAATCCTTTTTAAAAGTTTGTTATAACTTAAATTATCCTGCAATCTACTTTGACTTTCAATAAAAACACATATATAGCTGAATAAATTGGTTATTATAATTAAAGCCCAAAGCTGAGAAATATTTTTTAAAGCAAAAATATAACTTATACTTAAAGTAAGTAATACAGCATAAACACTTTGAGGTGGAATAAAGGTGCCAGCAGGAAATAAATCCAGCCAGAGAAGTTCAAAAAATATACCTAAATTAAGAGAGATATCCTTTTGGCCACTAAAAAGTGACCACAAAAAAGCAACTACTAAAGGACGTTCTAAAAAACCTATATTGATTTTAAAACGAAAGCAGGAAAAAAGAGCAAAAAAAAACTGACTAAAAGAAAAAAGAGATAAGGATGTTCTAGGTAGTTCATAATTCTATCTGTACTGGTTTATGGGGTACACAACGAAAATCTAAATTTACTCCTTTTTTTAACAGATATTTTAAACAAAAAATATCCTCTTTACTCAAGGCAATATGGTCGCAAAATTGCTCCTTTCCTGGAGAATAGTGCAAATTGCCTACATTTAATACTTCAAATTTAAAGCCCTGTTCAAAAGCTACTCTTGCATCCTGACAATTGGCAAATAGCACCAATGTTTCCTTTTTTTGCCCTTTCAGGCCCTTTTGCACTTGAGCCAGAGAGACAAATTTAATCTCAATATTGCTAGGAACTGCTAGCTTAATTATTTCCTGCTGTAGAGTATCGTTGGCCAAGCTGTCATTGACCACTAAAATAAATTTAGCTTTGATATAAGGAATCCAGGTTTCAATTACTTGCCCATGCACAAGTCTATTGTCAATTCTAACCCACATATCAACCATTTAAAGGCTTTTTTAAAATTTCTCCTGCTACCTTAATGCTCTGCTTGGCTGTACTTTTTAAAGTCAAGGCCAGTTCTCTTAACTCCTTTTCTCTCTCATTTACTGCCTTAATAAGCATAGGTAGATTAACTCCAGTTACCACTTCTATATCTTCTCTTTTACCCAAAAGGGATAAACTCAAATTGGTCGGCGTGCCGCCAAACATATCTGTTAAGATTAAGACCCCCTTGCCCTCATTTACCTCTGTGGCCTTTTGCTCTATTTCTTCTAAAATTTTATCCATACTTTTCTGGTTGTCCACGCACACCCATTTGCACCCAGAAAAGTCTCCCAGAATCATTTGAGCGGCCTTAATCAGTTCTTCCCCAAACTTTCCATGCGTTACAACAAGCAAACCTATCATCTTTACCCCAATTCTAAATGTCTATGTTCCACAGAAACAAAATATTTTTTTTTACGCAAAAAATCAGCTATTAATTCTGTGGTAGCCACAGAGCGATGCCTTCCTCCAGTACAACCAAAACCAATAGTCAAACGATATCGACCTTCTTTTACATATAAAGGAAGTAAAAAATCCAAAAATTCTTCCAATCTTTTTTTAAAACTCAAGCCTTCCTCTCGCTGGTAGATAAAATTCTGCACTTCCTCATCCAGACCAGAAAGAGGCCTAAGATCTTCCTGGAAATAAGGATTGGGCAAAAAACGTAAATCCAAAACCATATCTGCTTCCAAAGGGACTCCGTATTTGAACCCAAAGGAAATAAGATGCACCCTTATAGCCCAGGTAGCAGTATCCCAAGACCACTTTTCCTGCAATACCCTTCTAAGATCGTGAATGGAAAAAAAAGAAGTGTCAATAACCAGATGAGCCATATCTCGCAAAGGAGTGAAAAGCTCTTGCTCCTTGGCAATGGCTTCTTCCAACCCCAGACAGCTTCCAGTTAAAGGGTGAGGCCTTCTGGTGGTAGAGTATCTTTTAACAATAATCTCTTTTTGAGCTTCTAAAAAAATTAGTTCAAAAACTATATTTTTTTTCTTTAACTCCCTGACCAAGCCATCCCAACTCACCCCAAAATCAAGCTGCCTCAAATCCAGTCCCAGAGCAACTCCTCTATAACGTTTTAATTTGTCTGGCTCAAAAAGTTCTAACAAGGAAGAAACCAAACTAAAAGGCAAACCATCTATACAAAAAAAACCCAAATCCTCAAAAACTCTAAGAGCAGTACTCTTGCCCGCTCCAGAAAGGCCACCCACTAAAATAAGAGGAAAGTTAATATTCACTTTTAAACACCTTTGAGCAAGGAATAAATATCCTCTTTGCTCTTAGCAGCCAAAAAACTTTCTCTAAATTCTTGATCCCGCAAAACTCTGGAGATATGAGCCAGAATTTTTAAATGCTCTCCTAAATTTTCTTCTGGGGCTAAAAGTAAAAAGATAATCTGCACGGGATTGTGGTCCAGAGAGTCAAAATCAACCCCTTTTGTACTCCTAGCTACTACCAGCAAGACTTCCTTTAAACCTTCCATCTTACCATGAGGAATAGCAATACCACTCCCAATTCCTGTAGTGCCCAGACGTTCCCTTTCCAGCAAAAGGTTAAGAATTTCTTCTCCATTTAAATCTGGATAGACCTCGAGTAATTTATCTACAATTTCAGCCAGAACCTCTGGCTTGGTTCTGGCTGAAAGTTCAGTAATTATTAATTCTGGTTTTAAATAATGTTCTAAACGCATAACTAGATCCCTGGATCAATCAACCCAAAATTGCCATCTTTACGCTTGTAGATTACATTTACCCGCTCATTTTCCGCGTTTAAAAATACCAAAAACTCATAGTTTAAGGTATCTAGCTGCAAAGCAGCCTCTTCTACACTCATGGGCTTGGGTTCAAAATGATCTGTCTTTTCAATTACCGGAACAGGACTTTTTCCTTCTTCTTGAGAAAGTTTAATAACATCCATACGCACAGATTTCTTATTTTTATGTCTATCTTTAGCCTTTTCTCTAATCTTTTTAACCTGGGCTTCCAATTTATCTAACACCATATCCACACTAGCATACATATCCTCACTTTCTTCTGTAGCTGAAAGATGAAGGTTTTTTGCAGTTAAAATGGCTTCTATGATATGCCTGTATTTTTCTACTTCAAAATTAACCTGTAATTCAGGATTGTCTTTACCAGTAAGATATTTAGCCAATTTTTCAAAACGACTATGCGCATACTCTCTTAAGTGATCAGAAGGCTCAAAATTCTTAAAATTAAACTTAATCTGCATAGAAACCTCCCTCGGTTAAGGTTAAAAAATACACTTCCTTCTAGAAGAAGAAGGAATATTTAAAGCTGCTCTATATTTAGCTACAGTACGTCTGGCAATATTTACTCCCATCTCTTCATATAAAATCTTGGCAATTCCTTCATCACTTAAGGGCTTCTTTTTATCCTCTTTATCTATAATTTCCTTAATCTTGGCTCGAATACTTTCCGCTCCTACATTTTCTCCACTATCTGTACTAAGCCCGCTATTGAAAAAGAACTTTAACTCAAATAGTCCAAAAGGAGTAGATACATACTTGTTACTGGTTACCCTACTTACAGTGGACTCGTGCATTCCAATATACTCAGCAACATCCTTCAAAGTCAAAGGTTTTAAATAACCAACGCCTTTTTCAAAAAAATCTCTTTGAAAATAGACAATACTCTCAACCACTTTGTATAAAGTGCGCTGCCTTTGCTGTAGACTTTTAATTAGCCAAATAGCAGAACGCATTTTTTCTTGTAAATACTCTGTTTCCTCGGTAAAATCCTTTTTTTTACGGCCACGCTTAATCTCTATTTCTTCAAAAAGAGGATTTAAACGCAGATTGGGAATTCCATCATCATTTAAGAGAATGACAAATTCATCATCATATTTAAATACATATACATCTGGACTTATATAAACAATATCTTCAGTTGCATATTGAGATCCAGGATAGGGGTCTAAAGACTTTAAAATCTCTATGTAAGAGAGTAAATCTTCTTTTCCTATATTCAGTTTTTTCAAAACAACATCTATTTTCCTATTCTCAATGTTCTCTAAATGCTCGTCTACTAAAGTAAATAAAACATCATCTTTATAACCAAAATATTTTAGCTGTACCTTAAGGCATTCTTTTAGATTTCTAGAACCCACTCCAACAGGGTCAAAAAATTGAATCCTTGTTAAAACTTCTTCCACCATCTCAGGATTTACTGATAATTTCTCAGCAATATTTTCTATAGAGGAAGTAAAATATCCCTTACTATCCAGATTACCTATAATTTCCTTTCCTATCTCTATTTCCTTGGGAGAAAAATTGGAAAGTTGAAGTTGCCAGAGCAGGTGTCCTTCCAAACTGGGTTTAGGAGCATAACGGGCTTCCCAGGAAACCATTTCCTCTGGCAATTCAAACTCTTTACTGTCTTTGGAAACACTTGAAAAATTGCCCAGATAATTTTCCCATTCTGCAGTGGAAGCTAGATTTTTTTCTTCCACATCTATCTCTTTAAAACTATCTTCAGGCTTTTTAACCTCTTCTTCTAAAGAAGAAACTTCTCCTTCGCCCTCTTCCAGTAAGGGATTTTCCAGAAGTTCTTGTTGTACCAGTTCCACCAGTTCAATGCGCGAGAGTTGCAACAGCTTTATTGCCTGTTGCAACTGGGGAGTCATCACTAGTTGTTGGCTTAGTTTGAGTTGCTGTTTTAGTTGTAAGGCCATATTGAGTTTATTTTTTCCAGTTTAAATTTAATATAACTACCTTTAATCCCTCTGTAAATAGTTAAAGACAAAAAGTTTTTCCCAAGTATATCTCTTTTGCCTTTTCATTGGCACTTATCTCTTCTGGAGTGCCTTCCAAAAAAATCTGGCCATCATAAACCAGATAGGCTCGGTCACAGATACGCAAAGTCTCGCGCACATTATGATCAGAAATAAGCACGCCAATATTTTTTTCTTTTAAGGTAAGAATTATCTTTTGAATGTCGTCAATGGCAATGGGGTCAATGCCTGCAAAGGGCTCATCTAAAAGGATAAATTTGGGATTTAAAATTAAAGACCTGGCAATCTCCAGACGCCGCCTTTCGCCTCCAGAAAGAAAAGCAGCCTTTTGTTTAGCTAGTTTTAAAATCCCAAGCTCTGCTAGTAGTTCTTCTGCCCGTTGTTTTTGCTTTTTCTTAGGAATATCTGTATATTCTAAAATTAAGAGTAAATTTTCCAAAACCGTTAATTTTTTAAAAATAGAGCTTTCTTGAGGGAGATAGCTAAGACCTAACCTGGCCCTTGTGGATAAAGAATAGGGAGTTATCTCTCTATCATCCAGAAAAACCTGTCCATCAGTAGGCTCAATAATACCTACCAGCATATAAAAAGTGGTTGTTTTTCCAGCTCCATTGGGACCAAGTAAACCAACAACTTCCCTCTGGTGTACTGCAAGTGAAATCCCCCGAACTACCTCTCTTTGACCATAACGTTTCCGTAAATTTATTCCCTTTAAATTACTCACCTATTTTGGCCTCTTTTTTAGGATAAAAAACAGCTTCTACTCTTTTCTTGGAATTTCCCAGCACTTGAACTGCATTATTCTTTAAGAAAAATAAAATAGTCTCTCCCTTAATAACATTTTTATCCTGCCAAATGCTGGGGTTATCCTCTAACCTCACCTTATCTTCCGCAGGATAATAAATAGCTCGCCCACACTTGGCCTTACGCCCCTCTTTGGTGATTAGCACATCTCCTATAGCAATAATCTTTTCTATTTTTTGTTCTTCTGGAGATAAATCCTCATTTTGAGGAGCATCCTTTAAATAAACTTCTAACCTATTGGCCTCAAGTTCCATTTCTCCATTATCTGCCTTTACTTCCCCTTCAAAGACTATGAGTTTATTTTCCTGCAAATAACTAAGTTTGTTGGAATTAATCTTCAAAGGCTGTTTTTCGCTAGACCAAGCAGGAGAAAAATTAAATAAAACCAAACTCAACAGGACACATACTCTAATTACGGAAACCATAAAGACCTCACTTTTCCAAGTACATGAAAGGAGTTATCCTTTAAATTCAAATACGCCCTTTCTCCATCTATAGCCAAGTATTTTCCCTTTGTAAGTTTAAAACCCTCCAGAAAATCAACCCTATCTTTTTCTTTATCAAATATTAACTTATCACAAAAGACAAGCATATCTCCTCTGCTTATCTTCACCTTTGGATATAAGGTAATTACAGATGTTTTGTTATTTATTTTTCCTTCAGGAGATAATATTTTTGTTTCCTGTTTATCTAAGTAAACAAATTGTACATTTTGTAAAATTATATCCTCACCTATTTGAGTAGCCAGTTTAGCCTTTAACTTCCAGTTTAGTTTTCCACCCTCTCCGTCCAGATATTCTATATCTTCTAGTTCCATCTTACCTTTTATATTTTTAAGACTTGGAGAATAGGTGGATTCTTTTTTTTGCATCCAGTATCCAAGCCCCAGTACCAAAAGTAAAATTAAAAACAACGGAAATACTTTTTTTAACAAACTTACTCAACCCACTCTTGCCAGAGTTTCTCCAGTTTATTTTGAGCTTTTAAGAGAAAACTAACAGCCTCTCGCACTGCTCCCTGCCCCCCTGGCCTGGAGCTAATCCAGAGGGCAATTTCTTTTATTTCTGGAACCGCATTGGCTACAGCCATAGGTAAACCAACTTTTAACATAGGAGCAGCATCTACCCAATCATCCCCAAGATAAGCCACTTCTGACAGGGTTAGGCCATTTTTTTCAACCAGTTCCAAAAGTTTAGGAATTTTTTGAGTATAACCTGTAAAATAATCAAAAACCCCCAACTCATCCAGTCTCTTTTCCACTGCCTTGGATTTAAGCCCTGAAATCACTGCAATCTTTAATCCTGCTTGTTGGGCCAGTTTAATCCCCAGGCCATCCTGGACATTAAAGCGTTTCATCACCTGCCCCTGGAGGTCATAATAAAGGCCTCCATCAGTTAAAACCCCATCCACATCCAAGACCAGCATTTTTATATTTTTAGCCAGCTCAATGGCTTTCTTGGTATTCACAGTTTAGTCTCCAAAACTCCAACAATTGCTTAAGTAAAGGAAAAACCTTTTCCAAAGGCCAGGAATTGGGCCCATCGCAAAGGGCCTTTTCTGGTTCTGGATGTACTTCCATAAATACGCCAGAAGCACCACAAACTACTGCTGATTTGGCCAAATAGGGCACAAATTCCCTTTGACCGCCAGAACAACGACCCTGTCCACCAGGAAGCTGAACAGAATGCGTGGCATCAAAAACCACTGGATAACCTAAGCTGCTTAAAATAGGAATACTCCTCATATCCACCACTAAGTTATTGTAGCCAAAAGAAGTACCCCGCTCGGTAAGCCAAAGCTTTTGATTAAAGCCTTCTACCTTTTGAACCACACTTTGCATATCCCAGGGAGCTAAAAACTGCCCCTTTTTAATATTTAGAACTTTGCCAGTCCTGGCTCCAGCCAAAAGTAAATCTGTCTGTCGGCAAAGAAAGGCAGGCACCTGTAAAACATCTACCACCTCAGCCACCACCTCAGCCTGCTCTGGAGTATGGTAGTCAGTTAAAAGGGGAAGACCTGTTTCTTTTTTTATTTTTTCCAACCACTTAAGGCCTGTTTCCAGCCCAGGGCCTCTAAAACTGTCTAGAGAAGTGCGATTTGCCTTATCAAAGGAACTCTTAAAAACAATTGTAACACCCAGTTTTTCTCTAATCCGGGCCAGTTCCACTCCCACTTTTAACGCCAGTTCCAGGCTTTCCAGCACACAAGGCCCAGCAATAAAAAAAATCTTTTCCTTTGAAGAGGTAAACAAGTCAGACATACCTTTATTTAGCCCCTTGGTTATATTTCTTGGCACTGGCAATAAAATCCCTAAACAAGGGATGGGGACGCATGGGATTGGACTTAAATTCTGGATGGAATTGACATCCCACAAACCAGGGATGATCCTTTAATTCCACAATTTCCACCAACTCTCCATCTGGAGAGGTGCCGCTAATAAGTAAACCTTGCTTTTCAAAGTCTTCTGCATATTTTTTATTAAACTCATAGCGATGCCTATGCCTTTCCATAATTTCCTCTTGAGCATAAGCCTGGTGTGCTTTGGTCCCTTTTTTTAACACGCAGGGATAAGCACCCAAACGCATGGTGCCGCCCTTTTCACTATCTTTATCTCGCTTCTGTACTTTTTGAGTCCGATAATCAAACCATTCCCTCATCAAATAAATGACTGGATGAGGAGTAGTGGGGTCAAATTCTTCAGAATTGGCCATTTCTAACTTCAATACATTGCGAGCATATTCAATCACTGCACACTGCATCCCCAAACAAATTCCAAAAAAGGGTATCTTATTTTTTCTGGCATAAGAAATAGCCAAAATCTTGCCTTCTACTCCTCTAGAGCCAAATCCACCAGGAACCAAAATACCATCCACGCCCTGCAACCTTTCTTCGCAGTTTTTAGGAGTAAGCTCTTCAGAATTTATATATTTTAATTCTACTTTTACCTCATTAGCAACTCCACCATGGACTAAGGCCTCGTGTAAACTTTTATATGACTCTTTTAAATCTACATATTTACCTACAATAGCAATGGTTACTTTGCCCTTAGGATTTTTTAACTTATATACAAGCTCTTCCCATTTGTCTAAATTGGGATTTCTAGCTGGCAATCTAAGCAAAATAGCTACTTTTTGATCAATACCTTCTTCATAAAGAGCCAAGGGAACTTCATAAATATTTTCTACATCCTTAGCAGTAAAAACCGCATCTCTATCCACATTACAAAAAAGAGCTATCTTTGCTTTTATATCTTCGGATAAGTCCACCTCAGACCTACACAAAATAATATCTGGCTGAATACCAATACTTCGAAGTTCCTTTACACTATGTTGAGTGGGTTTGGTTTTTAGTTCTCCAGAAACGCGAATAATGGGTACCAAGGTCAAATGAATATAAAGTACATTGTCTTTACCTAAATCAGAGCGCAACTGTCTTATGGCCTCTAAAAAAGGTAATCCTTCTATATCTCCAACTGTCCCCCCAATTTCAATAATTGCTACATCTTCATCCTTTTGAGCTACACTTAAAATGGCTCGCTTTATTTCATCTGTAATATGGGGAATGACCTGTACTGTTCCCCCTAAATAATCGCCTCTTCTTTCTTTGGTAATAACTGAATGATATATCCGGCCTGAAGTAAAGTTATTTAATTGACTGAAGTGTTGATCTAAATAGCGCTCATAGTGCCCCAAATCCAAATCAGTCTCTGCTCCATCTTCAGTCACAAAAACCTCTCCATGCTGAAAGGGATTCATGGTGCCCGGATCTACATTGATATAAGGATCCAGCTTTTGAATGGTTACTTTAAGCCCTCTGGCCTTTAGTAAAGCACCCAGAGAAGCAGCTGCCAATCCCTTACCCAGAGAGGATAAAACTCCGCCTGTAATAAAAATAAACTTGGTTTTCAGCTTATGGGGAAAATTATTTTCCATTTTAAAAACCCTTCCTTTTCAATTTTTATCCTTATTTTCTTCCAAGCATTTTTTCTTAACCCATCCTACCCACCTTGCCAAGAATTTCTTCCCCTCTTTTTTAAGGGAATAAAACCAATCCATATCAACCTTATAAGCTGGTTAACTTTTCCCCTTTAACCGAAAAACCCTTGCTATATTTCTTCGAACCTATTATTTTACTCCAACTAAAAAGCTAAAAACAAGGAGGAAGTTATGTTAAAAAAAATTTTATTTTTATGCTTAATTTTACTTAGCTTCTCTCTACCTTCCCAGGCCAGAGACTATGATCAAGAAATAGAAAATTTAAAAAGAGAAATTATTTCTCTGCAAAATGAGGCTCCTTTGGGCATTAGGAAATTTATACCTTGCTCCAGGATTTTTCACTATGGCTCTTACACACCTATAGACAAAATTGAATTACAAGGAAGTGGAGAGTTTCTTATTTACATGGAACCTAAAAACTTTTTTACCAAAGAAAATGATGGACAATATGAAACCTGGCTTACAGAAGATATGCAGGTTTTAGATGAAAGTGGAAATGTTATATTTAATAAAAAAGATGCTCTAAATATTCACTTAATAAGTAAATCACCCCTCTTTGATATCTTTTTTCAAAACAGTATGAATGTTGAAGGGTTGCCCCCAGGAAAATATAAATTTAAAGCCATCCTCTACGATCAACTCAAAAATCAATCTGCCAGTGCAGAAATAGAATTTAGTGTAAAATAGAAATTAACTCCCCAAAACAGATAAAAGTTATAATTTTCACATAAATACTTGCTACTAACTTTAAGGAAATATTTTTTTCCTCTTCAAAATCTGGTCCAAACTTGAATTGACAAGAGCTGGCAAAAGGTTTAGGGATTGTGAAAAAATTCCTAAAAAGGAGGAGTTAAAATTGAATATCTTAATTTTTGGACCCAATGGTAGTGGTAAAGGTACTCAGGGCTCTTTGGTAAAAAAGAAATACAACTTAGCCCATATAGAATCTGGAGCTATTTTTAGAGAGCACATCTCTCAAGGTACTGACCTGGGCAAAAAAGCCAAAGAGTACATTGACCGGGGAGAATTGGTACCTGATGACATTACTATTCCCATGGTTTTGGAGACCTTGCAGGAAAAAGGCAAGGATGGCTGGCTGTTGGATGGTTTTCCTCGCAATATCAATCAGGCCAAAAAATTATGGGAAGCCTTGCAAGAAGCCGGGATGAAACTGGATTATGTAATTGAAATCCTTTTACCCAGAGAAGTGGCTAAAAACAGAATCATGGGCAGACGTCTCTGCGTAAACGATCCCAACCATCCCAACAATATCTATATTGATGCTATTAAGCCTGTGGATGGCAAATGCCGTGTATGTGGTGGAGAGCTAAAAACTCGCTCTGACGACCAGGACGAAGCTGCTATCAACAAAAGACATGATATCTATTACGATGCTGAAACTGGCACTTTGGCTGCTGCTTACTACTTCAAAGAATTAGCTCCCAAAGCTGGGTTTAAGTACATTGAATTAAATGGTGAAGGAACAATAGAAGAAATTAAAGAAACTCTCTTAAAGCAGCTGGATTAATCCCGATTACCATCTACTTTTTATAAATTCTTTTCCTTAGCAAATGGGCCGTAAAAATACGGCCCATTTTTATTTCTTACTTAAAGTATATACCTGGACAAATCTCTATTGGCTTTTACATCTGCTAATTTTTCTTGAACATAACCAGCATCAATAACCACCTTTTCGCCCTTTCTTTCCGGAGCTTCAAAGGATAAGTCAGTTAAAATCTTTTCCATAATAGTGTAAAGTCGTCTTGCCCCAATATTTTCTGTTTCTTCATTTATCTTTTGCGCAAAGCTGGCAATTTCTTTTAAAGCATCTTCTGTAAATTCCAGTTCTATGCCTTCTGTCTTTAAAAGGGCTTCATATTGTTTGGTCAGGGCGTTCTGGGGCTCGGTCAGGATACGATAAAAATCTTCTTTGGTTAAAGAGCGAAGCTCCACGCGTAAAGGAAAACGCCCCTGCAATTCTGGAACCAGGTCAGAGGGTTTAGAAAGGTGAAAAGCTCCAGCTGCAATAAATAAAATGTGGTCCGTTTTAATCATTCCATATTTGGTATTGACCACACAACCTTCTACCACAGGTAAAAGGTCCCTTTGGACTCCTTCTCTAGAGACTTCAGCCCTGCTTCCAGAAGAACTTCCACAAATTTTGTCTATCTCATCAATAAAAATAATTCCGCCTTGTTCCACCCTTTCTTTGGCTAGTTCCACTACCCTGTCCATGTCCACCAAACGCTCGCTTTCTTCTTGCACCAGCATCTCAAAGGCGTCTTTTACCTTCATCTTCTTGGTCTTTTTTCTCTTGGGAAAAACCTTGCTAAACATGTCCCTGAATTGCATTTCCATATCTTCCATACCAGGGATGGTCATCACTTCTATACGCGGACCAGAAGACACCTTTACTTCCACTTCCACCATTCTATCATCCAGTTTTCCCTGTCTCCAAAGCTCACGCAACTTTTCTCTGGTTTCTAAATTTTCCTCTCCTTTGGAAGCAGGAAGTAAGATGTCCAAAAGCCTCTCTTCAGCATTGCTTTCTGCCTTTACCCTTACTCTCTTGCTTTCTTCTTCTTTGACCAGATTTACACCTATTTCCATCAAGTCCCTGACCATGGATTCCACATCTCTGCCCACATATCCCACTTCTGTAAACTTGGTGGCCTCAACCTTATAAAAAGGTGCACCAGCCAGTTTGGCCAGTCTTCTGGCAATCTCGGTTTTACCTACCCCTGTAGGGCCTATCATGAGAATATTTTTAGGCGCTATTTCATCCCTTAACTCTGGTGGCAATTTTCTTCTACGCCACCTATTACGCAAGGCAATAGCTACCATCTTTTTGGCTTCTTTTTGACCAATAATAAACTTATCCAATTCAGAAACAATCTCTCTGGGAGTAAGCACACTTTCCATCAAATTATTCCTCCTCTAACACTTCCAAAACTAGATTGTTGTTGGTATAAACGCAAATATCAGCAGCTATTTCCATGGCCACCTGGACAATTTTCTTGGCCTCAAGCTCACTATTTTTTAGTAAAGCCCTAGCAGCAGCCAAGGCATAAGGACCTCCAGAGCCAATAGCCACCACTCCATCATCAGGCTCAATCACATCTCCTGTTCCACTTAAAACCAAAATATGCTCTCTATCTGCTACTATGAGCATAGCTTCCAGTCTTCTTAAATACTTATCCATCCGCCATTCTTTGGCTAATTCCACACTGGCCCTTAGAATATTGCCATTAAATTCTTCCAGTTTTCCTTCAAATTTTTCAAAAAGAGTAAAGGCATCAGCAGTAGCTCCAGCAAACCCAGCCAAAACCTTATCTTGATAAAGTCTTCTTACTTTTCTGGCCTTGTGCTTTAAAACCACTGCTTGCCCCATGGTCACTTGACCATCTCCACCCATGGCCACCTGGCCATTTCTCTTTACAGCCAAAATAGTAGTACCCTTTAACTCCATCTAATTCTCCTTTTCCAACAATTTCTGAAATTCCTGCACAAAAAAGGTATAAGTCTCTTGGGCATAGAGATAAAAATAAATTTCCTGGACCAACCCCTCTTTTATTCCCCAGATTAAGCGTTTTAAAGCAATTGGTGCTGCTAATTCCAGAGGAAAACCATAGGCTCCACAACTAATGGCTGGAAAGGCAATGCTTTTTATTTTATTCTTTTGAGCCAAAAGCAGGCAGGACTTATAACTTTTATCCAATAACTCCTTTTCCTGAAACCCTCCTCCCCGCCAAATAGGCCCCACCGTGTGAATGACATATTTGGCCTTAAGTTCAAAACCTGGAGTAATTACAGCTTCACCTGGAGGCAAAGGACCCTGCTGGCGAACTATTTCCTGTCCAGCTTGCAAAAGTTTAGGGCCAGCTGCTCGGTGGATTGCGCCATCCACTCCGCCGCCTCCTCGCAGGCCTGAATTGGCAGCATTTACAATTGCCTCTACCAAAGCCTTAGTTATATCACCTTGAACTAAAGACAGCTTTCTATCCGCCAGTTCATAGCTAAACATCTCTCTTCCTCCCAAAGAATAAATAAATGAGCACTAAATCCCTAAAGTCAAGTAAATCCTATAGGAAAAGAGCATTGAAATAAAGTTAATCCTGTTAAAAATACCCGAAGTCTTTACCTTGCCCTTTTCCAGGGAGCGAGTTTAATTTATTTATCATAACATACTAAAAAACTTTAAGAGTTGCGCATTTGTTAGTTGTAAGTTAGTTTAGGTTGATATTGAGATCTGGGAGTGATGGTGGGATTAAACAGGTTAAAGAGAAATAAAAAAAGCCACCTGAAACATTCCAGGTGGCTTAAAGTCTTGGATTGGTGGGCTACCAAGGACTCGAACCTTGAACCAACGGATTAAGAGTCCGCTGCTCTACCAATTGAGCTAGTAGCCCAACCCGTAAGAAGGAGTATTTATAGTCTATGCTAAGCCTTGTCAATGAAAAAATTAAACTTTTTTTAATTTTATTGGCTGTAACAAGCTTTTCTCTAATAAACACTGCCCGGGCCCTTCAAGCTCCTCCCTATGACCTGGAAGCCAGGTTTGTCCAAATAGAGAAAGATAAACTTTTTATCCTCTGGATAACTCCTCATAAAGATTGGTATTTTTACGGACCGCAAAAAAGGAATATAGGTCAGCCCACCACAATTACAGCCTGGCTAGGAAATAAACCACTTCCAGTCTTTTATCCCCCCACCCAGGCCAAAAAGGACTATTTTAATCCTGCTACCACAGTACAAGCTTATACTAAAAAAACTCCTTTTTTTATTAAATTACCTACTTCATACTCAACTAATTCTAATTCTAATCTGAAAATCAAAATAAGAATGTTACTCTGTTCCCCTACAAGTTGTTATCCTGTAAACGCTCAATTTAATTTCTTATTACAAAATCCAAACAGTAAACTTGCTCCTGCCTGGAAAAGCCTGTGGGAACAATCTCAAGTGTTACCTCCAGACTTTAAAGCTGAATCTGCTCTGCCTGGACTGGAAGTAAGCAGTTTAGGTAAGGCCATGCTTTTAGGATTAATCGCAGGTTTTTTACTCAATTTTATGCCCTGCGTCTTACCTGTACTGGGTTTAAAATTAAGGTCTTTTCAAAATCTATCCAAAGAAGAACAAAAAGAAAAAAGTAAGGAATTTAGATTACATAATATCTTCTTTATCCTGGGAGTATTGATTTACTTTTCTGCCCTGGGAATTTTTTTGGCTTATACCAAACTAAACTGGGGGGCTATATTTCAAAATTCTCTATTTATCCTGGCTACCCTTTTTCTCCTTTTTCTCCTGGCCCTTTCTCTTTTTGGCTTCTTTACCTTGCCTATTTTAAACCTAAAGGCCAATGTCAAACACCCTTATCTTGACTCCTTTCTAACAGGGCTATTGATTACTCTTTTAGCTACGCCCTGTAGCGGACCTTTTTTAGGCGGAGTGCTTGCCTGGAGTCTACTAAACTCTCCCACCGTAATTTTACTGGTGTTTATAAGTATAGGACTGGGTTTAAGCCTGCCTTACTTTCTCGTGGCCCTTTTCCCCAAAACTATCCAGTTTTTTCCCAAAACCTCTAAAGCCAATCTTATCCTGGAAAAAATAGTAGCTTTTTTACTTTTAGGGACCTGCATTTATCTTTTAAGTTTACTTCCAGAAGACCTCTATCTAAAAATTTTAATTTCCTTAAGTATTGTATTCTTTTTATTCTGGCTCAAAAAGGAACTTGACTTACCTACGTCCTGGCCAAAACTACTTTTTAATATTCTTATTTTACTTTCAATTATCCTTGCTCTTTTTTGGACCAATTTAAGACCTGACAAACCCCAAATATGGATAAATTATGAACCAAACTATTTTTTGAGCCAATTAGGTAAAAAAAATATCCTAGTAGATTTTACAGCCAATTGGTGCCCTACTTGTAAATTTTTAGAAAAGACAGTTTTAACTGAAACTTTTTTATCCAGAATAAAAACTAACTACCATTTATTATTGATAAAAGTGGATTTAAGCCAGGAAAACCCAGCAGGAGAAGAGTTTTTAAATTCCCTTAACAGTAAAAGTATACCCCTTGTGGCTATTTTCACTGCTCATGCTCCAGATAAGCCCTTAATCTTTAGAGATTTTTTTACGCAAAAAATGCTTGAGAAAAGCTTGCAAGAAAAACTAAGTCCTCCCCAAAATAGCCCCTAATTTCAAACTTGAATTCTATAGAATAATCCCTTAGAGATACTTTTGCTTTTGGGCTTTTCATCTCTAAAACCACTGGAAAAATTTTGGTGAGTACTACTGCTTCCAACAATTTATTAAAACTAGCTAAAAATACCTTTATTGTAGCCTCAGCCACCTTTCTAAGTCGTATTTTAGGCTTTGTGCGAGACCTGACCTTAGCCATCACCTTAGGCGCTGGTCCGCAGGCTGATGCCTTTTTTGTAGCCTTTCGCTTACCCAATCTTTTAAGAAGATTATTTGCCGAAGGCTCTCTTAGCATGGCTTTTATTCCTGTATTTGCTAAAACAAAAGAAGAAAGTCTTCAAAAGGCCTTTGTTGTAGCTAGATCTCTACAGATATGGATAATATTTCTCCTTTCCCTAATTGTTTTCTTAGGAATAATAGAAGCTAATAGTCTTATTTCTC
This sequence comes from Desulfonauticus sp., assembly GCF_055126295.1. NCBI lineage: Bacteria > Pseudomonadati > Thermodesulfobacteriota > Desulfovibrionia > Desulfovibrionales > Desulfonauticaceae > Desulfonauticus > Desulfonauticus sp. Next base: position 196,128 of record NZ_JBSRHE010000002.1, read on the forward strand.
TTATTGCACCAGGCTTTAAAGACAATCCTCAATTATTTGAATTAACTGTAACTCTAACCCAAATCTGCTTACCTTACATTATCTTTATTTCATCGGTAGCTCTTTATATGGGGATTTTAAATTCCCTGGATCACTTTTTATTCCCGGCTCTAGCTCCTTGTATCTTAAATTTAACTTTAATTTCCTTTGCCCTATTTGGTCATTATTTTAAGCTAAATATAAGCAAAACCCTGGCAATAGGAGTTTTAGCAGCAGGTATCTTGCAAGCACTAAGTCAATTTCCAGCTCTGAAAAAAACAGGTTTTTCTTTTAAAGGAAAAATAAAACTCTTTTCTCAAGAACTAAAAAAAATTTTTCTACTAACCTTACCCACTATTTTAGGCTCTGCAGTATATCAAATAAACATTCTTCTTATCACTTTGTTGGCTTCTTTTTTACCTGTAGGTTCTATTTCTTATCTCTACTATGCTGATAGATTGGTCCAGTTTCCCCTGGGAGTATTTGGCATTGCCATTGGAACAGTAGCTCTCCCTACCTTTAGTTCCCTTTTAGCTCAAAAAAAGATTAAAGAATTGGAGCACAACTTAAGCACTGCCATTAACCTAAACCTATTTATTTCTTTACCTGCTGCAGCAGGGCTTATGGCTCTATCCACTCCCATTATCCAAACCCTTTTTGGCCATGGTTCTTTCACCCAAGCCGATGTAGAGCTCACAGCCCATGCCCTTATTGCTTACTCCCTGGGTTTGCCAGCCTTTTCCTTAACCAAAACCCTGGTGTCCAGTTTTTATGCCTTTGAAGATACCAAAAGGCCTGTGTTTATCTCCATACTAAGTTTATTTACCAATCTCACCTTGGGATTTTTATTGATGAAGCCACTTAAACACGCAGGCTTAGCTCTGGCAGTATCTTTTTCTTCCTGGTTAAATATTATCTTGTTAATTTATTTTTTAAAGAAAAAAATCAAAATAAATTGGGATAAAAAAGATATTACAATTTGTTTAAGCTTAAGTGCCATTATTTACTTAATAGCCTTTAAACTAAAATTGAATATTTTAGGATTACTGCTAACTATAATCATTTTAGCTCTTTTTTATATTTTAAGCAGCTATTTTTTACAAAGCAAATCTTCTATATTAATTATAAAAGGAATTATGAAAAAAATAAAAAAGGAGTAGAAATGCCAAGGTTTAAACCACTTTTGTTTACCACTTACAACTGGGGAAAAGACATAAACCCTCAAAATATATGTACTCCTCCCTATGATGTGTACGATAACAAGTATAGAGAAATACTATTTAAAAAAAGTAATTATAATTTTGCTCACCTTGATTTGCCCTTAAGTTATGAACAAGCTCAAAAAAATATTTTAGAATGGCAAAAAAAAGAAATCCTCAGAAAACTTTCTCAAGAATCCTTTATTTTGCTTAAAACTGAATATGAAGTTGAAAATAAATCTTTTACGCGGTGGGGAGTCTTGGGAGGCTTAAAATTAAGTCCTTTAGGCAAAGAATATGTGTTTCCCCATGAAAAAACCTATCCCAAAGCAAAAGAAGATAGGTTAAAGCTTATGCAAAGCACCTCTTCCCAATTTAGCCCTATTTTTGGACTCTATGCAGATAGCACTCTGTTTTTAACCAGGCTGGCAGAAGAAATAAGCACTTCACCCTGCTGGTTAACCTTTAAAGAAACTGAAAACCTAAAACACTCGGCCTGGCTTATTCCTGAAAAATTTAACTCAAAGATAATAAACTTTTTCCAGGATAAAAAAATATTTATAGCAGATGGACATCACCGCTACGAAACAGCTTTAAATTATCAAAAAATACAAAATAGACCTGGACCCTGGGATTATGTTTTTATGTATTTAAGCAACATGTCTTCTCCAGGAGTAAATATCCTTCCCTACCACAGACTGTTAAGCTGGGAAGAAAATTTCCATCTGGATAAAATAGAAAAGGCAAGTTCTGATTTTTTTATAACCAATTTAGATATAGATAATACAAAAAATGATTTTGATTTTATATTCTTAAGTAAAAATAAAACACTTGGATTTAAATACAAAAAAGAAAGAAAAGATAACTTTCACCACATAAGCACTTATATCCTGGACGAATATATTTTAAAGAAAATATTTAACATTTCTGAAGAAAAACTACTAACAGGAAAATACATAAAATATACCCCTTTTGCCGAAGAGGTAAAAACTGAAGTATTAACCGGTCACTATCAAGCTGGTTTTTTAGTACAAAAGGTAGAGCTTACTACTTTTCAAGAAATGTGTTTACAAAATCAACTTATGCCCAGAAAATCAACCTATTTTTATCCTAAAATACCTTCAGGGCTTGTTTTTTACTCATGGATTTAAGTACTTTTCCCCAGTCTTTAAGCCAACCTAAAAAGGGGTTTCGCTTTGCTCTGGACTCCTTACTCTTGGCTTCTTTTGCTCAACCCAAAAACAACTGGAAAATTTTAGACCTAGGTTGTGGATGCGGGGTAATAGGTTTGGCCTTGATTTTAAAAAACATTCAACTTTCTCTTAAGGTCTGGGGAATGGACATTGATTTACATATGCTTGTCCATTTACGCCAAAATTTACAAAAAACAAAGATAAAAAATTATTTCCCTTTTATTGGAGATATAAAAAACTGTATTAACATTTTTAAAAAGGGAGAATTTTTCGACCAGATTCTTTTAAACCCACCTTACAGATTGTTAAATACAGGAAAGCTTTCACCCTATGAAAATAAAAACCAGGCTAAGTTCGAACAAAAAACAACTCTAAATGACTTTATACAGGGAGCAAAATTTCTGCTAAAAAATAAAAAAGAACTATTACTCTGTTATTTAAGCGAACAACTGGATTATTTAATGGAAGTACTGGTTGTAAATAGATTTAGAGTAAAAGAGCTACTCTTTATCTATCCTAGACTAAATCATTATCCTAAAATCGTCCTGGTCAAAGCCATCAAAAACGGTAACCCTGGCCTAAAAGTTTTACCCCCTCTTATTCTCTATGCTCATCCTACTCAAAATATATATACTTTAGAAGCTAAAAGTTTTTGCCCCTTTTTAAAATAAGACTATTCTTATTTTTCCTTCTCTCTCCAAAACTTTTCCACTAAATTTCTATTTTCTTCTAAAAAAAATTCTACTTTTGCAGGAAGTAAAAAAGAAAGATCTTTATGATTTAAAAATTTTTTTCTAATAGAAGAAGAACTAATGTTTATATCTAAAGAATTTAGAAGCAAAACCTCATTCTTACCTTTTTTCCAACCCCAAGCAGTTTCTTTTTCTACCTGTAAAAAGGAAAAGGCAAATTGAGAAAGTTCTTGTAAGTCTATATAATTTCTTCTAATTACAATTAAGCTGGCATAATCAAGCAGTGTATTTCCCTTATACCAGGTAGGTAAGGATAAAAAATCACCATCACCTAGTATAAAGTAAAAATCATCCTGAGTATAATTCTTATTAAGATAGTCAAGAGTTTTAACAGTATAAGATATACCTCCAAGTTTTTCTTCTACTGTAGAAATTTTTATCTTTTCCAATCCTTCTAAGGCAAGATTTAACATCTGCAAACGGTAAGGATAAGGTAAAATATTCTCTTGCTTCTTATGAGGAGAGATATAGGCAGGAACAAGCCAGACCCTATCCAGAGAATATACTTCTAAAGCTTCTATAGCCAAGCGTAGATGCCCGATGTGTACAGGATTAAAGGTTCCACCCAGTAAACCTATTTTCAAAGGCTTTACTCCTCTTTAAAAATATCTCTTTTAAGCAATCCACCACTATCAAAACAAAAGGGAAAAGTAAGAACAATAGATAAGACCACACTCATAGTAGTACTGGATAAAATGCCCAACATAATCATAATCTGGTATTTTACAGCTAATTCTGGACTGGCCCCACCTAGAATGGTTCCTGTCATCATGCCAGGCAAAGAAACTATTCCCATGGTAGCCATAGCTGCCAAAGTGGGTTTTAAAGCAAGCTTAACACTACTTTGCACATAGGGAAAAATAGCTTCTTTTACATTTGCTCCCAGGCTAAGTAAATAAAAATATCTTTTTTGATTATCTCTTATCTTTTCATAAACAGAAGAAAGGCCTACAATATTTCCACGCATCGAGTTTCCTAAAACCATTCCTCCTAAAACAATTAAATACCTGGCATCAAATATTTTTTCTAAATCAAGAACAAAACTATTAAGATAAATTACAACTATAAAAACAGAAGCAAAAAAAGAAAAAAATACTGGTAAAAACACCTTTTTCCATTTCAAAGGAGAATTTTTTATCGCAGAAAACACAGCAGTAACAATCATTACTGCTAACCATAATATATTTATCCAGGTATTATTCAATTTAAATAAGTATTTTAAAAACAATCCAATCAAAATCAACTGCAAAGACATTCTAACAACAGAGTATAAAACATCTTTAACTAAAAAAAGTTTAAAAAAAAGACTTAAGCCTATAGGAATTAGCAAGAGTAAAAAAGAATGAGCTAAATTAAAGTAACTTATTGTTATATTTGCCATTTATTTTGCTCCAGATTAAAAACCTTGGCTTTATTAGTATCCAGCCATTCACTATCATGAGATATGCTTAATACCGTCAGACTCTTTTGATTTAAAAAATAATCCACAACCTTTTTTTTAAGTTTTCTATCCAGAGAAGAAGTGGCTTCATCCAGTAAAAAAATTTTTCTCTTCAGCAGCAAAGCAATGGCCAAAGCCAAACGCTGTCTTTCCCCACCAGAAACTTCTTCACTTTTTTTCTCCAACACTGAAAAAGGAAGCTCAAGAAAGGTAAAAATATTTTCTCTTTCTTCAAGTGAAGGTTTTATTTTTTGATTGGCTTTTAAAGAAAAGACATATTCCCAAAAATTTGTAACCTTTCCTTCTGGAAAGGATACATCCTGGTCTATATAAGCTATTTGGCTTCTTATCTTCCAGATATTTTGTTTAGATACTTTTTCTCCAGAAAAAAGTATCTCTCCCTGGTAATCATTTATAAATCCTAAAATAATCTTGAAAAGAGAAGTCTTGCCTATGCCAGATGAACCTATAAAAACGACTTTATCACCTGGATAAATTTTTAGGTTTAAATCCTGAAAAATTTTTTTTTCATAACTTAAATTTACTTTTCTAAGTTCCAGCACTGGCACCATTTTATTTTCCTATAAGGTGTTTTCTTTTAATAATAAGTGAACCTTTTTAAAACAAAAATTCATCACTCCCTTAATTCCTTTAGATTTGGCTAAATTTAGGGCTTCTTCTTGTATAATTCTTTCTTGGAGCCAGATGTATTTTACTTTTCTCAAAATAGCTTCTTTAACTATATCTAAAACATAATCAGGGTGGCGAAATATAATCACTGTATCTATATCTATTTCCTGGGGAATATTTACTAAAGAAGGATAACACTTTTGTTCCAAAATATAACTTTGAGCTGGATTGACAGGAATCACTTTAAACCCTTCTTGCAGTAAATAATTCATCACTTGATAGCTGGGTCTTTCAGGCTTAGGGCTTGCTCCTACTAAAGCAATTGTCTGTGTATTTTGTACAATTTCTTTGGCTTCTAAAGGTATTTGACTATAATCTGGTAAAGTACATTCCATACCCATTGCACTTACTCCTTTTTTAGTTTAAAAACATATCTACCTATAAATAACCTTACAACAACCTGATTTTTATGGAAAGCTTAATCTTAGTCCTTGTTTTAGGTATTTTAGGGTATTTACTGGGAGAATTTTTTAAAAAGCCTCCTCTCTTGCTTTACCTGGGGTTTGGACTTTTGCTAGGGCCTGCAGGTTTTCATCTTATCTCCCCTCTTCACTTAAAAGAAGTACTACCTTTTTTACTGGAAGGAGGCTTAGCCATAATTCTGTTTGAAGGGGGGTTAAGCCTTGTCTCCTATGGGCTTTCCTCTCCTCCTTCCTTTTTTATCCCCAACTTTTTGTTCACCAGTTTAATCACTTTTTTTCTCTCTGGGTTAAGTGCCAAGTTCCTGCTCCATTTGTCCTGGCCCTTTGCAACTTTCTTAGCCATTTTGACCCTAATCACAGGTCCTACAGTTATCAACCCTCTTTTAAAAACCTATCCTTTAAAAAGGGACGTGGAACTTTTTCTCCACTGGGAATCCATTTGGATAGATATCATTGGCATTTTACTGGCCAGCGTTTCGCTGCAATTTATTGGGAATCAGCAACTAAGTCAAAATTTTTACAACCTCTTACCCATTACCCTTGGTACCTTTTTAGGAATAGGAAGTGGATACTTGCTCCACTTTATTCTTCAACTTCTCTTAAAACACTTTAAAAAAGATAATGTAGTCCTTTTAACCAGTTTAGGGTTTATCTTAGGTCTTTTTTTTCTCACCGAACACTTTATGCCTCAATCAGGTCCCTTGTGTATTGCCTTAACCGGTTTTATTCTGGCCAAACAAAAAGGTCCTTACCTGCTGCAAGTACACCGCTTTAAGGATTTAATTAGCACTTTAACCATCTCTTTTTTGTTTGTCTTAATCTCTTCCCTGGTTGACTTCAAACACATCTTGGAAAATTTTGCTCCTATTTTAATATTTAGTCTAAGTGTAATTTTTCTTATCCGCCCCCTGGCTACCCTTTTGGGATTTAAGGGAAAATTAAAGGAAAAGATATTCATAGGTCTTATAGCTCCCAAGGGAATTGTCTGCCTGACCATGGTCTCCTATTTAGGACTAATTGTGCAGAACAAGGAACAAGAAATAATCTTACAGACCATATTTATTCTTATTGTCTTAACTTCTCTTTGGGTGAGTATGGGAACAAAATTTTTAGCTCAAAAATGTAATATTTTAATAAATTATGAAAGTACTGGAGTTATTATTGCAGGGATAAATCCTTTCAGCCTAAAACTAGGAGACTTATTATCTTCCTATGTTCCAGTAGCCTTTTTAGATAGCAACCCTAATATATGCTCTTACCTGGAAAAAAACATACAAATTCCTACCTGCTCTTATCTTTTAGATGCCAGTGTATATGAAGATGCGCTTTTAGAAGGGTATAGAAGAATTATTATTGTAACCACAGATGAAGCAATAAATGAACTAACCGCCCAAATAGCCTCAAAATTCTTCTCTCCTCAATTGGTTTATAAAATACAAAATGCCAACTCTAACCAGGAGCAAACCTTTTCTGTTCCAGCTAATACGTTTCCTCTTTCCACTTTGGAACTAAAAAAGATAATTGAACAAATGGGCAATGAAGAAATTGTCTTAACTATAGAAAATTCTCCCTCTCCTCAAAGTAAAGTCCTGGCCAAAATTATAAATTCTAGACAAATATGTTTTGACCTGGATTCAAAACACCAGGCAGAAAAATATATAGTTTTAAAAAGTAAAAATTAAATAATTTTACTAAAAAACTTAATCACATTCTCCTATGCGTTTTCCTTTTAAGTGAGTAGTCATAACCATTCCTTGATAATTGGTTTTCATAGTTCCTTCCATTTCTTCACCCATATAAGTTACTTCTATTTCACTAATATTTTTTATTCCACTGTTTATACATTCAATCGTAAATTCTAATGTGTCGCCAGTAATAGATTTCTTAAGGATCTTACAATTATCATTATCCTTGCTTTCTTCGTCTACAGGAATGGCATTATCTGCAGTAAGGCAAGTAACATAATCAGAAGCAGGAATGGAAAAGTTAAAAGGCATCCCTGTAGTTTCCACTTTGGTGCTTATTTTCCACTTCCCTTCTTTTAAATTAGGTCCAGAAGAACAGGCTACTATTAATAACATAGCCAAAACTAAAAAAACCTAAACATCTTACACCTCCTTTTTTGTAATAACTTATACCATTGTTTTTTCTCTTTTGTCTATGTTTTTTCTAAATTTGTAATTTGACAGAGAAAGGTTATTTTTTCAAAATAAGAAAAACCAGTAAAAGAGGAGATATTTAATGATTAAAGTAAACTCTCATTATTTAAAACTAAAATCATCCTACCTTTTTGCGGATATTGCCAGAAGGGTAAGGGATTTCCAGGAAAAAAATCCCAATGTATCTATTATTCGTTTAGGCATTGGCGATGTCACCCTTCCTTTACCCCCTGCTTGTATCAAAGCCTTACATCAAGCAGTGGATGAAATGGCCAGTGCTTCTACCTTTAGAGGATATGGGCCAGAACAGGGATATGATTTTTTAAGAGAAAAGATTGCCCAACATGATTATCAAGCAAGAGGAGTTGACATCTCTCCAGAAGAAATCTTTATCAGCGATGGTGCTAAATGCGATACAGGTAATTTCCAGGAACTCTTTGCGCAGGACATAAAAATAGCCGTGCCTGACCCTGTTTATCCTGTTTATGTTGATACCAATGTAATGGCAGGAAGAACAGGTGAATTTAAAGACGAGAGGTATGAAGGCTTGGTGTATTTGGCTTCAACCAAAGAGAATAACTACCTTCCTGAACTTCCCAGTCAAAAAGTAGATTTAATTTACCTTTGTTTTCCCAATAATCCTACAGGGGCTACAATAGGGAAAGAAGAGCTTACCAGGTGGGTAAACTATGCTTTAGAAAATAAGGCCTTAATACTTTTTGATGCTGCTTATGAGGCCTTTATCCAAGATGAAAACTTACCCCATTCCATATTTGAAATCCCTCAGGCGAAAAAGGTAGCAGTGGAGTTTAGAAGCTTTTCCAAAACTGCTGGTTTTACTGGAACCAGATGCGCCTTTACTGTAGTTCCCAAAGAATGTGTTATTTATACAGAACAAGGAAATCCCATAGAACTGCACAAACTCTGGTTGCGCAGACAAACTACCAAATTTAACGGAGTGGCCTACCCCATTCAAAGGGCAGCAGAAGCTGTTTATTCGCCTGAAGGCCAACAGGAAATCAAAAATAATATCAATTACTACCTGAAAAATGCCCAGTTGATCAGGACAACCATTAGTGACCTAGGTCTTCACTGTGTAGGAGGAGAAAACTCTCCCTATATATGGATAGAATGTAAAAGAGACTCCTGGGAATTTTTTGACCTCTTACTCCAAAAAGCAGGAGTGGTTTGTACTCCTGGAGTAGGTTTTGGTAAGTGTGGGCAGGGCTATGTGCGTTTAAGCGCCTTTAATAGTTATGAAAATGTCCAAGAAGCTATGCAGAGGATAAAAAATATTTTCTAAATGTTAATGGCCAATTAAAATGAGCCCTAATCGGACAATAATTTTGAGCCACTTCTAGAGTGCAACAGATGGCAAAAGGCCATATCCTTCTAATTGT
>NZ_JBSRHE010000003.1:0-252885 GCF_055126295.1 Desulfonauticus sp.
GTTGTAGTCATTATTTTTAATCTCTTCCATGCTAACCATTCGGGAGTAGCCAGGAATTTCATCAAAATTATGAAATGTAGTAACTATTTTGTGAATATCTCTTTCCCGCAGACGATTTTTTGCTCCGTCTTTTCTGAATCCTTTTGAGGCATCAATCATAAAAATGCCTTTTCTGGCAGAGGCGTTTTCTTTGTCAATAACCATTATAATAGCAGGTATGCCTGTGCCATAAAACAGGTTTGGAGGTAGTCCGATAATTCCCTTTATATATCCTTTTTGTACTAAATTACGCCTGATTACAGCCTCGGCTCCGCCTCTAAATAGCACTCCATGGGGCAGGATAATAGCACCTTTGCCTTTGGGTTTTAAAGATTTTATTAAATGAAGCAAGAATGCATAATCACCATTTTTGGCTGGAGGTATGCCATCGTCAAATCGGTGGTATGGATCGTTTTCAACCTTTACACCATTCATCCAGTTTTTTTGTGAAAAAGGAGGATTAGCAACTACAAAATCAAAGGTTTTAAGCGAATCATCATTTTTAAACTTAGGATCAGCCAGGGTGTTCCCCTGCTCAATAACAGCATCTGGCCGCCCGTGCATAATCATATTCATTCTTGCCAGGTTTGCCACATCTATGTCTTTATCCTGGCCATAGAGAGATATATCTATACCTGTTTCGCTCTTTGCTTCATCGGCTACTTTCAGAAGGAGAGATCCAGAGCCACAAGTTGGGTCATATGCTGTTTGATCTGGAGAGCTGACTTTATCCACACCAATTATTTTTGCCATTATTCTCGAAACCTCGGCAGGCGTATAAAACTGTCCCTTGCTCTTTCCTGCTTCGGTGGCAAACTTCTTCATGAAATACTCGTACACATCACCCAGTATATCATCGCCTTCGGCTCTATTACTCTTGAAATTAAGATCTGGATTTTCAAAGATTGCCACAAGACTGGTAAGTCGATCTACTTTCTCTTTCCCTGTGCCTAACTTGCTACTATCGTCAAAATCTATTCGGTCAATAACACCCTTGAGTTCGTTTTCTTCGGCAAGTTTTGCCAGCACTTTATTTATCCTTTCACCAATATCGGACTTTCCTTTTGCCTCAATAAGGTCGTCAAAACTACCACCTTCTGGTACCAGGAATTCAGCATAGGGATCACCCTTATATCTATCAGTAACATACTTAATAAACAATATGGTCAAAACATAATCCTTGTATTGGCTTGCATCCATTCCACCACGAAGGGCATTAGCTGCTTCCCACAGATGGCTATATAACTGGGTTTTCTTCACTGCCATAAATTTTCTCCTTTATTCTGTTAGCTTTATTTTAACATATATTTTTTAGCTGTTTATATTATGTTTACAGCATATACAAAGTTCAAGAAAAGTCAAAACAAAGGCAATCAAAGTTAAGAATTTGAAAAAACTACTTCAAATCTTAAATACTCACCCTTAAGCTACATATAATATTTTATCACTATCCAAAAAAATCATGCTTAGAAACCAAGATATCTCTTCATCCTTTGTCTTCTAGGGAAAATAATACAATGCTCCAGGCAAATCAACAACAAAAATTTTAACTTAACTAGTATTCTAAGTTATTTAATTTAACAAAACTTGTTAGTTTTGTTTTTGTCTAAGTTTAACTGAAAAGTGTACAGCTATATTTTACCCTAAGGTCTATACAATAGAATACGACTTTACAAGGAATAAACCTATTAAAACAATTTACATCAAGAATTAAAAGTGATTTTATATGGTGGTGAGCTAAAAAATGATTCTAAAAAACTTATTTAAAAGCAAAGTGCTAAAGATAAAAATATAGTTCTTTATCCCTCGCCTCCACCAGGACTACTTCAACAAATCCACTACCAGACATTGACTTCCCTTTTGTTTTACCTTTTCCACCCATTTTTTTACTTCTAAGGAAGTGGCTTCTTTGCCTTCTTCCTCCCAGAGCTCCCAGAATTGTTCCACGGTTAAGCTATGAGGAGAAAAAGCAGGTAAAAGCATTTTCTCTTCTTCCCAAAGAATTTTAACCAGTCCAGCTCCAACCAGGTGCTTTTCTATTTTTCTACAGGTTTCCACCCCAACAGGTAAGTCTGCTAATAACTCCCGAACGCTAACTCCTCCTCCTTTTTCCAGAAAGTGCTTGCCCAACTTGGCCCAACAATACAAGGAAAGGTATTTTAAATCCTTTAGGGAAAGGGTATGGTCTCTCTTTTTTAACAGGGAAAAATTTTGTAGGACAAAGGCCATTTCTGCTCCCAGCAATACCAGGCTCCAACTCCAATTTAACCAGAAGACAAAAAGGGGAAAGGCAGCAAAACTACCATAGATGGCATTAAATCTGGCCAAATTCACCTGGGCTACCACAATCATCTTTTGCAAAATCAAATACAATATAGCGATAATAAAGCCAGCAACAAAGGCTGGTTTTAATTTTACTTCTGTGGAGGGAATGACAATATAAAGAAGAGCAAAAAGGCAGGTAAATAAAAAAAGGGGAACAAGTTTTAAAAAAAGAATAGAAATCCAGGAAATAAAAAAAGGTAATCCCAAAGTCCAGAGAGAAAGTTTTTTGGCCAAATAAAGGGCAAGACTATTGGCGGTTATAAATAAAAAAGGAACTAAAATAAAAAGAGACAAATAATCTGTAAACTTTCTGGTCCAGCTTCTTCCCCTTTCTACTCCCCAAATTTCATTAAAAGCAGTCTCTATCTGGGAAAAGACCTTAATTACAGTCCAGAAAAGAAAAATCACCCCAATACCAGCAACCACTTCTCCTCTGGTTTTCTGGAGTAAGTTGTGCGCAAATTCAATGGCTTTGGAAAGGGCTTCTCCTTGTTCTGCCAGATTACTCAAAAGTTGTTTTTCCAAAAACTTATCCAGGCCAAAACCTTTGGCCACAGCAAAGGCTAAGGCCAAAATGGGAACCAAGGACAAAAGGGAAAAAAAGGTCAGGGCAGCAGCAAAAAGGTTTCCTCTATCTTGGAGAAAACCCTCTCCAGCCAAAAACAAAACCCGCAAGTAATGGAAAAAGCGGCCTTTTAACCCTTCTTTTTCTTTCTTTTCCCACAAAAAAACTTCAATGGTTTTGAGTAAGTCCATCCTTACCTCTTTTTACTGCCCAGAGGGCTTTTACTTGACTTGTGTTTTACTCTATTTAAGACTACATAACCTTAATTCCGTCAAGCAAAAAACTTAAGGAGGCCTGATAAACAATGAGCGACTATAAAGATACCCTTAATCTCCCTAAAACTTCCTTTCCCATGCGTGCCAATCTCACCAAAAATGAACCCAAAATTCTGGAATTCTGGAAAAAAATAGATGCCTATCAAAAAATGATTGCCAAAAATAAAGATTGTCCCCGCTATACCTTACACGATGGTCCACCTTATGCCAATGGCCACATCCACCTGGGAACAGCTATGAACAAAATACTTAAGGATATTGTGGTCAAATATAAAAACCTAAGTGGCTACCAGGCAGAGTTTGTACCTGGTTGGGACTGTCATGGTTTACCCATAGAACTAAAAGTAGAACAAAACCTGGGTCTGGACAAAAAAAGCCTGCCCCTTACTGAAATAAGAGAACAGTGCCGCCAGTATGCGCTGAAATTTTTAGACATTCAGCGTTCAGAGTTTAAACGCCTGGGAGTGCTTGGACTTTGGGACAAACCTTATCTGACCATGAGCCCAGAGTATGAAGCTGCCACAGCCAGAGAGCTGGCCAACTTCATGGAGCGGGGGGCAGTAAAACGAGCTAAAAAACCCATTCACTGGTGTATTTCCTGTAAAACAGCCCTGGCAGAAGCAGAAGTAGAGTACAAAGACCATACTTCTCCTTCTATTTATGTCCGTTTTCCCTTAACTGACCCCAAGGTAAAAGAAAAATTTCCTCAACTACAAGGAAACACCTACGTCATCATCTGGACCACCACTCCCTGGACCTTGCCTGACAACATGGCTGTAGCTGTGCACCCTGAATTTGACTATGTATTTGTACGCGTCAAAGAAGAAAACTATCTCCTGGCCCACTATCTTCTGGCCACTTGCAGTGAAATCTTTGGCTGGGAAAACCCGGAAATACTCCTGCAAGTAAAAGGAGAAGAACTAGAAGGGCTTAAGGCCACTCACCCCTTTTACCACCGTCCTTCTCCTCTGGTCCTGGCTGATTATGTCACCTTAGAAACAGGTACAGGTTGCGTGCACACTGCTCCTGGACACGGACAGGAAGACTATGAAACAGGCTTGCGTTATAATCTGGAAATTTTGTCTCCCTTAAACGACAAAGGAGAATTTTTAGAATCCGTAGAATTTTTTGCAGGCCTCAATGTATTTGCAGCCAACCCTAAAGTTATTGAAAAACTTAAAGAAGTTGGTCACTTGCTGGCTGAAAGCAAAATTTCGCACTCCTATCCTCATTGCTGGCGCTGTAAAAAACCAGTGATTTTTAGAGCCACTACCCAGTGGTTTATTTCCATGGAAGCCAACAACCTCAGGCAAAAAGCCCTGGAAGCCATAGACAAGCAGGTAAAATGGATACCTGCCTGGGGAAGGGATAGGATTTACAACATGGTAGAGCAAAGACCAGATTGGTGTATCTCCAGGCAAAGGGCCTGGGGTGTACCCATTATTGCCCTGGTCTGTAAAAAATGTCAGGAGGCCTGGTATGATGCTAAGTGGGCCAAAGAAATTGTAAATCGCTTTGAAACCCATCCCAGGGGAGCAGATTATTGGTTTGAAGCTTCTCTAGAGGAAATTGTGCCTGCAGGTCTTACCTGTCCTCACTGTGGTGGTAGTGAATTTGAAAAAGAAGACGACATCCTGGATGTGTGGTTTGACTCTGGGACCAGTTTTGCTGCTGTGGTAGAAAAAAGGCCAGAGTGTGATTTTCCAGCTGACCTCTATTTAGAAGGTTCAGACCAGCATAGAGGCTGGTTTCACTCTTCTCTTCTGGCCAGCATAGGCACCAGAGACCTGCCACCTTACAAGGCAGTACTCACCCATGGTTATGTAGTAGATGGTGAAGGCAGAAAAATGTCCAAGTCCATTGGCAATGTGGTTGCTCCCCAGGAAATCATAGACCAATACGGAGCAGAAATTTTACGCCTGTGGGTTTCCTCTGTAAATTATCAAGAAGATTTACGCATCTCCAAGGAAATTTTAACCCGTCTGGTGGATGCCTATCGCCGTATCCGCAACACCTGTCGCTTTATCCTGGGTAATCTAAAAGACTTTGACCCTCAAAAAGACCTTTTGCCTGCAGACAAGCTTTTGCCCCTGGATCGTTATGGTTTATACCTCACCTTACAGGCGCATAAAAAAATGCAAAGGGCCTATGAAAACTTTGAATTTCACAAGGTATTCCATACCTTGCATAAACTCTGCGTAACCGAGCTTTCTGCCTTTTATTTGGACATTTTAAAAGACCGCTTGTATGTAAGCCATCCAACCAGTCCAGAAAGACGCTCTGCCCAAAGCGTCCTTTATTCCATTCTCTTTTTACTTCTGAAAAACATTGCTCCCATTTTAAGTTTTACTGCAGAGGAGATTTTTCAGCACCTTCCAGAACCCCTGAAACCTCAAGTAGATACTGTATTTGGCTACAATTTTAGTGAACCTGAACTAGACTTTTTGGCAGAAGAAAAAGAATTCTGGGAATTGGTTTATAGCCTGCGAGAAGAAGTTACCAAAGCCATAGAGCCCAAGCGCAAAGAAGGCATTGTAGGGCACTCCCTGGAGTGCAAGATAACCCTTTACCTTCCAGAACAACTGGCTGAACTTAAGGGAAAAGAGGAATTGTTAAGAGAAGTTTTTATTGTGTCTCAGGTGGAATTAAAAACCGAAGAACCCTCAAAAGAAGTATTTATTAGTGAAGAAATTGAAAATCTGAAAATTGAAGTAAGTCAGGCTGAAGGGGAAAAGTGCGAACGTTGCTGGATATATCATCCCCAGACAGGCACCCATGACTCCTTTGAAAAGGTCTGTCCTCGCTGTGCCCGGGTATTAAAAGAACTGCAAGGAGCATAAACTTATGAACAAATACAAACTAGCCTTTAGTCTAGCCGGAATAGTTTTACTTCTGGACCAGATAACCAAAGTCTGGATTAGTAAAACCATTCCTCTCTGGGAAGAAAAGGTGATTATCCCTGGATTCTTTAACTTGGTGCATATCCTGAATAAAGGTGCTGCCTTTGGTTTTCTCAATCGGGCAGATATTTCCTGGCAGACCTATTTTTTTATTGGAGCTTCTGCGCTGGCTATAGTGCTTATATTTCACCTACTAAAAACTGTGGAAAGACAGGACTATTATCTTTTTACAGGTTTAGGGCTTATTCTGGGTGGAGCACTGGGCAATCTGATAGACCGCATCAGAATAGGTAAGGTAATAGATTTCCTGGATTTTTATATCAAACAATATCATTGGCCAGCCTTTAATGTGGCAGATATTGCTATTTTTTGCGGAACCATGAGTTTAATTATTTCTTTTTACAAAAGGAAAAAAAGTGCATCCCGTTTTAATTAAGCTTGGACCTTTTACTATCTATACTTATGGTTTTTTTATTGCTGCAGCCATTTTAATGGCTCTGGCCTTTACCAGTCTGGAAGCTAAAAAAAAGGGATTAAACCCCAAGCTTACCTCTGAGCTGGGATTTTATGCCCTCATAGGCGCTTTACTGGGAGCAAGGCTCTTTTTTGTGCTTTTAAACTTTAACTATTTTTTAAAACATCCTGTGGAAATCCTGATGTTCTGGAAGGGTGGTCTGGTCTTTTTGGGTGGAGCTCTGGGCGCAACCCTTAGCTCCTACTTCTTTTTTAAACGCTATAAACAACCCCTTTTACCCTGGGCAGATGCTTTGGCTCCAGGCATTGCTCTGGGCCAGGCCATTGGGCGCTGGGGCTGTTTTTTTGCTGGATGTTGTTATGGCAAACCAACCCATGTACCCTGGAGCATCACCTTTACCAACCCAGACTCTCTGGCTCCCCTTTTTGTCCCCCTTCACCCCACTCAAATCTATCACTCTCTAGCCGGGTTTATCACCTTTGGCCTGCTTTTGCTGAGCAAAAAATGGTTTAAAAAGGACGGTCAAATTTTTGCCCTTTTGTTGATTCTTTATGCTATTTTTCGTTTTGGAATTGAATTTTTGCGTGGAGATTATAGAGGAGAAATTCTTTTTTTAAGTGCAACCCAGGTAATTGCTTTGCTTGTTTTCTTTCTTGGGTTATTCCTATTACTTAGAAAAAAGGAGTAAACTAAATGTTTGGCATACCTGCAGATAAGCTTTTTTACGTACTTCCACTTCTACTCATTCCCATTTTACCCAATCTCTGGTCTATTTGGCATATTTTTCGCTCAGATTTTAAAACACCCCAGGAAAAGATGGCCTGGCTGGCAGGAAGTGTGTTTATTCCAGTCTTAGGAGGACTTGTGTATGTGTTTTGGGGAAGGAAAAGAGCTAAAAAAGTTTGGTAAATTTTTACTTGTCCTAAATCTCTTTTTTCTTTTGGCTTGTGCCAGTCAAAAAGACCTGGATAGTTTGCGTCTGGCGTTATACACCCAGCAGCAGGAAAACCAGCAATTAAAGCAAGAAGTTGTAAACCTGCAAACTAAACTACAAGAAATCACTGCCACCTTGCAGCAAAAAATAGAGCAAAGCGCCACACCAGTGCGCAGTGCCCAGGCCAATCTGTGGGCAGAAATTGAAAGCTTGCGTAAAAGTCTAGCTTCCTTAAGTGGGGAAATAGACGAGATAAAATACTCTTTGGACAAAGATAAGGAGTCCTCTCAAAACCTCCTGGAGCAAACCCAAGAACTGCAAAACAAAGTGGCCAAACTAGAAGGCCTGGTAGCTGCTTTGGAAAGCAATCTGGGCTTAAATCTAGAAAAACCCACCTCTTCCTCCTCAAAAGCCCAAACTCCAGCCCTACTCAAGACCTCTTCTCCAGAAGAGCTCTATCAACAGGCCCTTAATGCCTTTTACCAGAGAAAATACGACCTGGCTCAAACCCTTTGGGAACAATTTGTCCAGGAATACCCCAAACATAAGCTGGTTTCCAATGCCCTTTTCTGGAAAGGAGAGTGTTTATATCAAAAAGAAGACTACAAAAGGGCCATTCTGGCTTATCAAGAGGTAATAGACAAATATCCCAAGTCCAATAAAACCGCAGCAGCCTACTTAAAAGAAGCCATTTCCTTTGCTCAAATAAAAAAGAAAAAAGCAGCTACTTTACTTTTAAAAGAACTTATTCAAAAATTCCCCAAAACCACAGAAGCTGAAAGGGCCAAGGCCTTTTTGGCTGAACTGGAAAAGGAGTAAAAAAATGCCTGGCTCCAAAAAGTATCCCAGCAAAATAATTAGCTTACACTTTAGCAAAAATGTTTCTAGAAAACCCATGATGTGCACCCTGGCCAGAAAGTTTGACCTTACTTTCAATATCCTAAAGGCCAGAATTACCCCTAAAGAAGAAGGGCATATGATTATTGAGCTCAGCGGTCCAGAGGAAGACTTTCAAAAGGGCCTTTCCTACTTAATGGAGCAGGGAATCACCATCCAGGAAGTTTCTCAAAACATTACCCGGGATGAAGATTCCTGTATGCACTGTGGGGTATGTTTAAGTCTGTGTTTACCTCAGGCTCTGTACCTGGAAAAAGAATCCAGGCTCATTAAGTTTGACTCCAATAAGTGTACAGCCTGTGGCCGCTGTACCAGGGTATGTCCAGTCAATGCCATGCAGGTGCAAATTGACACCAATGGAGAATAAATCTATAGGATAAGTTATGTCTTCAGAAAATAGAACCTTTTCCAGAGTACCTACCAGGTTAAAAATGTTTTTTAGGTTCACAGAAAAGGACGCCCGTCCTTTGTTTTTGGGTTGTCTGGGATGTGATTTTAAAGATATCTCTTTAGAAAATCTGAATTCTCCCTATTTACCCAAAGAACTCCTGGAATTTCTAAGCAACCTCAACAACAAACTGGATGTAATCCTTTCTCTGCTCAACCAAAATAGCCTTTCCCAGGACTTTCCCTATAAAGGGGAGGTTGTAGAAATAAGTGGAGCAGGCCTAAAATTTTTAAGCCAAGAAAAATTAGAACCAGGCACCCCCATTGAAGTAGCCCTTTCTCTATCCACCTTACCGCCCCTTCTCATTGGCCTGGTAGGAGAAATCTTGCGTCTGGAAGGTGAACAAAATCAAAAATATCTCTATGCCCTGAAATATCTTTTTTTGCGCGATTCAGATCGAGAGCAAATTGTTCAGTTTGTTTTTAAAGAACAAAGGGAGCTTCTACGTGGCAAAAAACTTTGAACCATCTTCTCTAGAAGAACTTCTTCCCTGGCTAAATTTATATGCACAGGCCCTGGCAGGGCAGATGTTTCCAGGATATTTGCACAATTTAAACAATCCCCTGCACTTGCTCAAAATGCAGACCTCCCTGGTCTTGCAAAAACTAGATACAACTACTTCTGCAAAAGATCTCAAAAAACACCCCCAGCAATTACAACTACCAGAAAAAAAGATAAATGAACTGGTCCAAATCATTCAGTATCGAGAAAACTTTAATAGCTTAGAAAAACAGCCCCTGGACTTAAATTCTTTTCTCAACTGGTTGGAAGCTTACTGGCAAAATAACCTTCTCTTTAAACACAATGTGGAACTAAAGGTTGAAAACAAAGTCCTTAATTTTACCACCATTCCTTTACTTTTAAACTTTTCCCTGGAACAAGCCTTGTTAAACGCCCTGGAAGAACTGGAAAAAGAGCCCAAGCAGGTCCAATTTTTCTTAACTATTGAAAAAGAAACGCCTTTTTTAAAGATAATTTTAACTACTCCTACCCTATTAGAGGTAGAAAACGCCTTTGAACCCTTTATAACTTCTAAGAAAAATCATCTGGGCCTGGGTTTAACCCTTGTACAAAAACTGTTGTCTCTATTTCAAGGTAAAGCAGAAATTCTTTCTCAAGAAAATACAACTACTTTGACCCTATTTATACCTCAAGTCTAAGGTGGAAGTCATGGAAGAACTGTATAAAAAAGTTTTAGCGGATTTAAGTAGTAAACTGGAAGGTTCTATTAAAGAAACCATTGCCCAAACTCTGGAAAAGGAAATAAGTCAGGCTTTGACCAAAACCCTTCTGGAAAGTGAATTTTATAAAAATTTAAGTGAAGAACTACGCAGTGGTTTAAAAAATATCTACGAAAATATTGAAGCCACCAAAAAATCTTCCAATGGCCTGTCTCAAAAGGAAGCAGAACACCTTTTTAATGAAACTTCGGACCAACTAGATGCCATTTTGCGCACCACAGAAAAGGCCACCCTGGATATTATGACTGTGGTTGAAAAACATTTAGATCAAATGCCTCAAATTGAAGAAATTTGCAAAAAACTAAAAAAACAAAATTCTCTTACTCCTGAAGAAGGCTTTACCCTTCTGGCCTGGCAAAAAAGCTTAAATCAAGACCTCCTAGCCATCATGACCTCTTTAAGCTTTCAGGATTTAACCGGCCAACGCATCAAAAAAATCGTAGATACTCTAAGAACCATTGAAGAAAAGGTAGTAAATCTCTATCTCAGTTCTGGCTTAAGCATTAAAACCAAAGAAGAACACCCGGAAAAAGACTTTCAGAGCATTAAACAAGAAGCCCAGGTCAAAATGTCTAAACTAAAAGGACCTCAAGAAAAGGTAAAGCAGGAAGATGTGGATGCCTTACTCCAAGAATTGGGGCTCTAATAACATCCAGAGAACTACAAAAGGTCATAAAAAATAATTGGAAAAAACCAAAAAGCCCCTACCAGAAAGTAGGGGCTTATATTTTTATTTTTATTTCTTAAGGGTTGGCGTCCCCAAGGGGATTTGAACCCCTGTTACCGGCGTGAGAGGCCGGCGTCCTAGGCCACTAGACGATGGGGACAAAAAAATGGTGGGCCGTGCAGGACTCGAACCTGCGACTCTCTGCTTAAAAGGCAGATACTCTACCTACTGAGTTAACGGCCCAACCGAAGAGAAGATACCTTTACTCATTCTCCCATCAACTGTCAACTTTTTTCTAAAAAACTTAACAAAAATAAAAAGAGTTAAGCTTAACAAAGGACTTTTTTTATTGTTTTTACAAATAGTTAAACAAGTTATATTCACATAAATTCCACCAACAAGATTTTAATCTATCCAATTACCTCCTCATTCAACTCCTTTAGATAAAAGGTATTTTAATTATCCTAAAAAAACTCTGGACCTATACTTTTAACTCAATCAACTTTAATTAAAAAATACAAATTAATTCAAGTATTTATTGAAATAAAAATTTTTTTCAAAAAATATTAGCACTCACTCTTGACGAGTGCTAATAGCGTGCTTATATGAGCCACCGTTACAGGTTTTGTCTATAAAAAGCCAATAATAAAAACTCTTAAGGAGGTAGATTCATGAACTTAAAGCCATTGCAAGACAGAGTACTGGTGAAACGTTTGGAAGAAGAAGAGGTTACCAAAGGTGGAATTATCATTCCTGACACTGCCAAAGAAAAGCCCATTAAGGGTGAAGTGGTGGCTGTAGGCCCAGGTAAAACCACTGATGATGGGAAGACCATTCCCATGTCTGTAAAAGTTGGAGACAAAGTGCTTTTCAACAAATACGCTGGCACAGAAGTAAAAATTGAAGGCGTAGAGCACTTGGTAATGAGAGAAGACGACATTTTGGCTATCATTGAGTAATAAAAAAACAAACAATTAAGGAGGAAGCAATATGGGAGCTAAAGTTATAAAATTTGATGTTAATGCTAGAAGCAAGCTCAAAAAAGGTGTGGATATCCTGGCTGAGGCTGTAAAGGTAACTCTTGGACCCAAGGGTAGAAATGTAGTAATTGAAAAGTCTTTTGGTTCTCCAACTATTACCAAAGACGGTGTTACTGTAGCCAAAGAAATTGAATTGGAAGACAAGTTTGAAAACATGGGCGCTCAGATGGTAAAGGAAGTTGCCAGCAAGACTTCTGATATTGCTGGTGATGGTACTACCACTGCTACTGTTTTGGCCCAGGCTATTTTTAATGAAGGTTTAAAATTGGTTGCTGCTGGCCGTAACCCCATGGCCATCAAGCGTGGCATTGACAAGGCAGTAGAAGCCATTGTCAAGGAATTGGAAAAAATTGCCAAACCTACCAGAGACCAAAAGGAAATTGCCCAGGTAGGAACCATTTCTGCTAACAACGATCCTACCATTGGAAACATTATTGCTGAAGCCATGAGCAAGGTAGGTAAGGAAGGCGTTATCACTGTAGAAGAAGCCAAAGGCCTGGAAACTACCCTGGATGTAGTAGAAGGTATGCAGTTCGACCGTGGTTATCTCTCCCCTTACTTTGTAACTGACCCTGAAAAGATGGTTTGCGAATTGGAAGACGCTTATATCCTCATTCACGACAAGAAAATCTCTTCCATGAAAGACCTTTTGCCTGTTTTAGAACAGGTGGCCAAGGTAGGCAGACCTTTACTCATCATTGCTGAGGACATTGAAGGTGAAGCTTTGGCCACTTTGGTAGTGAACAAGTTAAGAGGCACCTTGCAAGTAGCTGCTGTTAAGGCTCCTGGTTTTGGTGAACGCCGTAAAGCCATGCTCCAAGATATTGCCATCTTAACTGGTGGCCAGGTAATTTCTGAGGAACTGGGTGTAAAATTAGAAAATGCTACTCTGGATGACTTGGGTAGAGCTAAGAGAATCATTGTAGATAAGGAAAACACCACTATTGTAGATGGTGCTGGCAAGCCTGAAGATATCAAGGCCAGAATCAAACAAATCAGAGCTGAAATTGAAGAAAGCACCTCTGATTATGATAGAGAAAAATTACAGGAACGTCTGGCTAAAATCGTTGGTGGCGTGGCTGTTATCCATGTAGGTGCTGCCACTGAAACTGAAATGAAAGAAAAGAAAGCCAGAGTAGAAGACGCTCTCAATGCTACTAGGGCTGCTGTAGAAGAAGGCATTGTTCCTGGCGGTGGCGTTGCTCTTATCCGCTGCTTAAAGGCTCTGGACAATGTAAAACCAGCTGATGATGATGAAGCTGCTGGTATTGAAGTAGTACGCAAAGCTGCCCAGGCTCCTTTGTTCCAGATCTGTAAAAACGCTGGTTATGAAGGCGCTGTAGTTATTGAAAAAGTAAAATCCATGAAAGATGGCGAAGGCTTCAATGCTGCTACTGGTGAATACGAAGACCTGTACAAGGCTGGAGTAATTGATCCCAAAAAAGTTACTCGTATTGCCTTACAAAACGCAGCTTCTGTAGCTTCTCTCCTACTTACCACTGAAGCTGCTATTGCTGAAAAACCAGAAGAAAAGAAAGATACTCCTTCAATGCCTGGTGGTGGCATGGGTGGAATGTACTAATCCACTTTTCTTTCCTTCTAAAAAAAGCAAAGGGCCGTCTTTCAGGGCGGCCCTTTTTTATTGCGAAAAAAAGCCAATACCCTTACAAAGAAATCAAAGTTAAGAAGGGAGACTTGATGCAAGATTTAGAACATGGCGGCAATATCTGGGAAGCTGCCCAAAAGCTAAACACTTCTCCAGAAAACATCCTGGACTTCTCAGCCAGTTTAAACCCCTTAGGCCCTCCTCCCTGGTTAAACCAAGTCTTGCTCCAGACCTTGTCTTCCAGTCTGGCCTATCCTGACCCCAACTATACTCTGTTAAGAGAGCAAGCTGCTAAATATTACGGGGTAAAACCAGAAAATATTTTTCCCTTAAATGGCTCTTCTGAACTATTTCCCTTTCTAGGCCCTTTAATTGACCTTAAAGATGCACTTATCCTGCAACCCAGTTATCTGGAATACAAACTCTGGGCAACCAGACATAAGTTAAACCTAAAGGAAATTTTCCTTTCTCCTGCCAATAACTTTACCTACCCCTGGGCAGAAATAGAAAAGGTTTTGGCCCAAAAACCCCACCTGGTCTTCCTGGCTCACCCCAACAATCCCACGGGGAGCTTGCTTTCTCAGGTCAAGCTAAAAGAACTCGTCCACAAGTTTCCCAAAAGTTTTTTTATCGTGGATATGGCCTTTTGGGATTTTCTGGAGTCAAAACATAAATACCTACCCTTTATTGCTCCCAACCTTCTTTTTCTTTATTCCCTGACCAAGATTTTAAGTACCCCAGGGATAAGAATTGGTTTTGCCCTAAGTAGCACTGAATTCATTTCTGCGCTCCAGCAAAATCTTCCCACCTGGTCAGTTAGTACCTTGGCCCAAGAATTAGCCCTAGCCTATTTTAAACATCCACTGTGGATAGAAAAAACCAGAAAAACCCTTGAGGAATTAAAAACTACTTTTTTATCCCAACTCCAGGAGTTTTCCTGGCAAATCCATAGCACTCCTGCCAACTTCCTGCTTCTATCCACTCCCAGGGCCCAGGAATTTAGACAATACCTTTTTCAAAACAGGGTATTGGTAAGAAAAGGAGATAATTTTCCGGGTCTTGGGCCTGACTTTTTAAGAATAGCCATTAGACCTTTAAAGGAACAACAGAGATTTTTAGACCTGGCCAGGCATTTTTTTAAAAAATCCCGGTCTTTTTCTCCAAGCACAAACAAGGCCAGAGCCTTAATGGTCCAGGGCACAGCCTCCAATGCAGGAAAGTCTTTGCTGGTAGCTGCTCTAGGACGCCTTTTGGCCCGCAGAGGCATAAGGGTTGCACCCTTTAAAGCTCAAAACATGGCCTTAAATTCCTTTGTTACCCAGGAGGGTCTGGAAATGGGCAGGGCCCAGGTACTGCAAGCCCAGGCCTGTTTTTTAGAGCCCAAGGCTATAATGAACCCCATCTTATTAAAGCCTTCCTCTGAAACAGGCGCGCAGGTTATTGTGCGTGGAAAGCCCCTGGGCAACTTTTCTGTAGAAGAATACATTGCCTACAAGCCTAAGGCTTTTGAAGTAGTAAAAGAGTGTTTTCAGCAATTGCAAAAAGACTACGACCTTGTTCTCATAGAAGGAGCAGGTAGCCCGGTAGAAATCAATTTAAAAGAACACGACATTGTGAACATGAAAATGGCCCTTTATGCCAGCGCACCTGTACTTTTAGTGGGAGACATAAACTTGGGCGGTATTTTTGCCTCTTTTGTGGGCACCTATAGTTTACTTTCCCCTGAAGAGCAAAAAACCATCTTAGGGTTTGTCATCAATAAGTTTAGAGGAGATAAAAGTTTGCTCCAACCTGGACTGGCCACTCTCCACCAAATCACCCGTAAACCCACTCTGGGCATAATTCCCTACTTTGACTTTAACTTACCAGAAGAGGATTCCGTAAGTTTTAAAGCCCAAAGCAATGCTTCTGGATCCAAAGAACTGCGCATAGGTATCCTGGATTTGCCTCATATTTCCAATTTTACAGATTTTACCCCCTTAAAAGAAGAACCAGATGTCCAACTGCTCATCATTAGAACTCCTGAAGAGATAAAGGAATTAGACGCTCTTATCCTTCCTGGTAGCAAAAATGTCTTTACAGACCTTAACTACTTAAAAACCAAAGGCTTTGCGACCAAAATCCTAGAATTTCAAACACAAATGGAGATAGTTGGTATTTGTGGTGGCTATCAGATGCTGGGCCTGGAAATAGAAGATAGATATTTTTTAGAAGGAAAAGGAAGTATTAAGGGACTGGGCCTTTTGCCTTTAAAAAGTTCTCTGTCTCTTCAAAAGGAACTAACCCAAAGCAAGGCCACCTATTTGCCCCAGCCTTTAACCGTCCAGGGGTATGAAATCCATCATGGTCAGACCACTCCAGTAAAAAAACTCATCCCGCTCTTCCAGGATAGCAAGCAAAAAATACTGGGATATAAACACCTTTCTCTTAACATCTGGGGGACTTATCTCCATGGCCTTTTTGACAATGATGGATTTAGACATTTTTGGTTAAACAGGTTAAGAAAGGCCAAGGGCCTTGGTCCTTTAAACAATAGGCCCTCTTTTGATTTGAACTGGAAGCTGGATAAACTAGCTGATTTAGTAGAAAAAAACATGAACCTGGACTATATCTTAAAACACCTTGGCTACTAAAAGGAGAGTGCCATGAAATTTAGAGAAGAAAAGGATAGCTTGGGTTCAAGGAAAGTACCTGCCAGTGCCTATTATGGAGTACAAACAGTAAGGGCTCTGGAAAATTTTCAGGTCACTGGCATTCCCATAAGCCACTATTATCGCCTCCTAGACGCCTTGGCTTTTATCAAGGAAGCTGCAGCTCTGGTTAACTTTGAACTGGGATTGCTTTCTGAAGAACTCATGCACGCAATTGTTGTTGCCTGCCAGCAAATCAGAACTGGCAAGTTTAATGACCAGTTTCTGGTGGATGTAATTCAGGGTGGAGCTGGCACTTCCATCAATATGAATATGAACGAAGTAATTGCCAATATTGGCCTGGAAATACTTGGGAAAAACAAAGGAGAATACAAGTACTTACATCCCAACAACCATGTAAACCTCTCCCAATCCACCAATGATGTCTATCCCACGGCCATAAGACTTGCTGCCATCTGGTATGGCCAAGAACTGGCCCAGTCCCTTGAGGAACTAAAGGAAAGTTTCTTAGCCAAGGGAGAAGAATTCAAAGACATCTTAAAAATGGGTAGAACTCAGCTCCAGGATGCTGTGCCCATTACTTTGGGCCAGGAATTCACTGCCTATGGCATTACCATTGGAGAAGATATTGAGCGCTTACAAGAGGCCCTAACTTTACTGCAGGAAATAAACCTAGGTGGAACAGCCATTGGCACAGGCATAAACACCCTTCCAGAATACGCACCCAAGGTGGTAGAAAAATTAAGGGAACTTACAGGACTTCCCCTAAAACTCTCTCCCAACCTGATTGAAGCAACCAGTGATACTGGCGCCCTGGTCCAACTTTCTGGGATTCTAAAACGCATTGCTGTAAAAATATCCAAAATATGCAACGATTTAAGATTACTTTCTTCTGGTCCTTTTGCTGGTTTTAGGGAAATCAACCTTCCTCCAGTCCAGCCTGGCTCTTCCATTATGCCGGGCAAAGTAAATCCTGTTATTCCTGAAATGATGAACCAGATTTGCTACCAGGTCATTGGCAATGACCTGACCATTACCATTGCAGCTGAAGCTGGACAACTGGAGCTAAATGTCTTTGAGCCCATTATGTCTTTTAACCTTTTTCAATCCATGGAAATGCTCAAAAAAGGTAGCATTATCTTTAGAGAAAAGTGTATCCAGGGTATCACTGCCAATAAAGAACATTGTCTGGAAATGGTTAAAAAATCCAGCGGATTAGCTACAGCCCTGGTGCCCTGCCTGGGCTATGAACTGGCAGCCCAGATTGCCAAAGAAGCTCAACAAAAAAACAAACCCATTTATGAACTGGTTTTGGAAAAGGGCTTACTTACAGAAAAAGAACTGGAAGACCTTTTAGACCCCCAACAAATGACCTGTCCCAGGCCTTTAAATTTAAAAGGTAAAAAGTATTAAAAATATAACAGTATAAAAACTTTCCTATACCTTCCCTATAACTCTCCTGCTCAAAAAAACAAAAAAACTTTGCCAAACCTTGGGGAAAAGAGTAGCCTTTAAAGTAATATTTTTAACAACTACAAGATACTCTTTAAAGGAGCAGAGCCTATGCCTATTCATTTCAAAAAAGATATCCTAGAGGAATTAACTGCAGATATCTATGGCTGTACAGAAGTAAATCTTTCTGTACCCAAGTATCGTTTTCCTCAAAAGCAACTAAGGCCAGATGTAGCCTATAGTCTGGTGCGGGATGAATTAATTTTGGACGGCAATGCCAGACAAAACTTAGCCACCTTTTGTCAAACCTGGGTAGAAGATGAAGTTCACCAGCTAATGGACCTGGCTATAGATAAAAACATGATTGACAAAGATGAGTACCCTTCCACTGCTGAAAGGGAAAAGAGATGTGTGCATATGCTGGCAGACCTCTGGAATTCCCCCCAGGCCGCTAAAACCCTGGGATGCTCTACTACCGGCTCCAGCGAAGCAGCTATGCTGGGAGGTCTGGCCTTAAAATGGAAATGGCGCAAGGCCAGAGAAAAGGCCAACAAGCCAGCAGATAAGCCCAACCTAATCACTGGTCCAGTTCAGGTCTGCTGGCATAAGTTTGCCCGCTATTTTGACGTGGAATTAAGAGAAATTCCCATGGAAAAGGACAGATTCTGCATGAATCCAGAAGAGGTGTTAAAAAGGGTGGATGAAAATACCATTGGAGTGGTCTGCACCTTTGGACTGACCTTTACCGGTCAATATGAACCTGTCCTGGAAATAGCCAGGGCCCTGGATAAACTGGAAAAGGATACAGGTCTAAACATCCCCATCCATGTGGATGCTGCTTCAGGAGGATTTTTAGCTCCCTTTGTAGAGCCAGACTTACTCTGGGATTTTCGCATTCCCCGCGTTCGCTCCATCAATGCCTCTGGCCATAAGTATGGGCTTGCCCCGTTAGGTGTGGGCTGGATAATCTGGCATGACGCCAGTGACTTACCTGAAGAACTAATTTTTTGGGTAAACTATCTGGGCGGGAAAATGCCCACCTTTGCTTTAAACTTCTCCAGGCCAGCAGGCCAGATAATCGCCCAATACTACAACTTCCTAAGGTTGGGCCGAGAAGGCTATAGATGCATTCAACAAAATTGTTACCAGGTAGCCCAGTATCTGGCTAAAGAAATCGCCAAACTTGGTCCCTTTGACCTAATCTTTGATGGAGATAGCTCCAGAGGTATTCCAGTTGTCTCCTGGCGCATAAAAGAAGGGGAAAATCCTGGCTATACTTTATTTGAACTTTCTGATCGCCTGCGCACCAGAGGCTGGCAGGTACCTGCCTATACCCTTCCTCCCAGGGCCACAGATATAGCTATCATGCGCATAGTGGTAAGGCATGGCTTTTCTCTGGACCTGGCAGAAATGCTTTTAGAAGACTTTAGACGCTCTTTAGACTATCTGCAAAAACATCCTGTTAGCACACCCGTACAAGCAGAAGAAGGAGCAAGTTTTAACCACCATGCCTGGCCTGGTAAATGAAAAAAATAAGTTTAACCCCATAGGAGGATAAAAGTGAGTTCTTCTAAACCTTCTCCAAACCAGAAAAAAGAAAAATCCTTAGGAGTGATTGCTCTTGGACTGATGACCGCAGCAGGTGTGGTGACCAGTATTCGCGGCATGGCCATGACTGCCAAAGAGGAAATGACCATGTTCATTTATTTGGGATTTGCAACCCTGTTTTTTCTTATTCCCGCAGCCCTGGTTTCAGCTGAATTGGGTGGACTTTTTGCCAAACGCCAGGGAGGAGTCTTTGTCTGGATTGGAGAAGCCTTTGGCAATCGCTGGGGATTTCTGGCCATCTGGTTGCAATGGATACAAAATGTGGTCTGGTATCCAGTAACCCTTACCTTTGGTGCAGTAGCTGTAGCCTATGCTCTGGGACGGCCTGATTTAGCTGGCAATCACTACTATATCGGACTCTTCTGTATCCTGGTCTATTGGCTGGCCACTCTGGTAGCCTTTGGCGGAGTAGAAAGCTTTGCCAAGCTCTCCAACTGGGGGTTTATCCTGGGCACTGTAATTCCAGGAATTATTCTCTTTGTTCTTTTTCTCTACTGGATAAGCACAGGACATCCTCTGGGCTGGGAACAAATTAGCGACCCGGCCTTAGAACACGCTGGACATCCCAGATTCTGGCCAGAAATCCATGGTTTTGGCACCATTGCCTTTTTAGGAGGAATTTTACTCCTCTTTGCAGGTATAGAAGTACAGGGAGTACATGTCCTGGATATGGAAAACCCGGGCAAGCAATTTCCCTTAGCCATTGCCCTGGGAGCCCTTGTTTCTCTATTCTTATACATTCTGGGCTCCATACCTATTGCTGCCATTTTACCCTATGAAAAAATTGACCTGACCAAAGCTATTTTTCTTACCTTTGAAGCAATAATCAAAGATATCTGGCACCTGGATTGGCTGCTAAAACTTTTATCTCTCTTTGTGGCTTTTGGAGTAATGGGAGGTGTGTTTGCCTGGATAGCTAGCCCCAGCAGAGGCCTGCTGGCCACAGCAGAAGCAGGAGAACTTCCGCCTATCTTACAAAAAACCAATAAAAAAGAGATGCCTGTTCCCATACTTATCATTCAGGGCATCATTGTTACCATTATTTCTAGCCTGTACTTTTTTATGAAACATGTGGAAGTAGGATTCTTCCTCATTTCTGCTATGACCATTTCCCTCTATCTAATCATGTACATGCTCATGTATGCCAGTGTCATTAAGCTGCGCTACACTCAACCTCACCTTCCCAGGCCCTTTAAACTGCCTGGCGGGAAATTGGGACTGTGGCTTATTGCGGGCACAGGCTTTGTAGCCATGCTTTTTAGCTTTGTGGTGGCTTTTTTCCCACCCAGCCAACTTCCTGTAGGCTCTCCTCTCTTTTATACTTTCTTAGTCATCCTTAGCACTATCTTCTTTAGCAGCATTCCCTTACTTATCCATGCCAAACGCAAACCTGAATGGAAAAAAAAGTAAACTCAACCACTCTAAAGACTATTAAAAGGGGGCCTTTTAAGACGCCCCCAATTATCCCAGGACACCTGGGACAACTGCCAGATAGAACAAAACAAATCTTTTCTATGAGTTTTTTATTATTCCCCCAAAATGGTTGCTCCCTAAAAAGGTTAAGGTGAAGTGTATTCTGGGTGCAAAATGTGTTTATTTTTAATTTCTTAAGAATATTTTTTCCTTGCAATTTTTCCTTAACTTCCTAAAAATTAAGCAAATGCCGGGATAGCTCAGTGGTAGAGCAGCTGATTCGTAATCAGCAGGCCGTGGGTTCAAATCCCATTCCCGGCTCCAGTAAAAATAAGGCTTACCTAATTATATAATTTTTAAATCCTACCCCCATACGCCACTAAATTATCAGGCAAATCCCTATGGTTCAAAGTGAAGCCTGAGGAACTCAATCCTTATCAATTTCTCTTTTCCATCTAAAAGCTCGTTTAAAAGTTTAAATAGAACAAACTTATCTTGACTTTAGTTAAAAAAAAGTCCAAAAGATTTTTATGAACAAAGAACAAGAAGATTTGGAAGTTCAGACCCAAAAATTTCAAGATTTGTTGCAAAAGATTTCTACCTGCTGTCAAAAACGCCAGGATTATGAGGCCGGACGTTTTGAGCTACCTTATGCAGAGGCCCAGTGTTTGCTGGCCATTGCCAGTTTAGAACCTGTTCCTTTAAAAAAACTTACCAAGACTTTAGATATTAGCAAAGGTAGAGTTACTCGTCTGGTGCAGGGCTTAATCAATAAAGACCTGGTCTCCTATACCTCTGACCCCAAGGATGCCAGGTTAAAGAAATGTTTTGTAACCAAGAGGGGAAAAGAACAAATCGAGAAAATCTTACACTTTCGACACGAACTCCACAAAAAAATTCTCTTACAAATCTCACCCCAGGCACGCCAACAGCTTCTTGTCTCTCTGCAGAATCTCCAGGAAATAATGGATAAGGTAAGAAAAGAATTAAGAGAAGGCCAGGCTTAACTCTGACCTTCTCCTCTACCTCAAAACCATCCTATTGTTTTTGACCAGGCAAAAAGTTTTTAAACTGACCTTCTAATTCTTCAGGTTTAAAATCCTTCTTAAAATCTTTTACCTGTTGCTCTACCTTTTCCTGATTTAAATTGCCCTTCTTTAACGCTTCTAAATTTTCTTTTACCTGTTCCCCCACTTTATTTAATTTCTCTGTTAATTGCTTTACTGCAGGGCCTATACCAGGAATAACCTTATTAATTATTTCTTCACTAATTCTAGCCATTACATCTTTAGCGCTTTTACCTTTACCACCCAGGTTAGTTAAACGAATCTCATCTATGAGCACCTGACTCTTTTGTTGTCCAAAATCAGCCAACACCACATCCACATTAGCCTTTTTAATCACCAGTTCCTTAATTAAAATACTCTTTTCAGACTTTGATTCTACACTTTTTTCTTTGCTTTCTTCTTTTACTTCTTCCTTTACTTCCTTTTTCTTTCCTTTCTCCATATTGTTAATAAAAGTTTTTAAGTTGTCCTGCTTCCCTTTTAGTTCATAAGTAAAACTGGGGCTATCAATATAAATCTTTTCTATAACTATCAAATCCTTAAGTAGAGAAAGTGGCTCTAAGTCCAACTCAAATTCTTTTACCTTAAAAAGATAGGGACTGCTAAAGCCTTTAGGGTTGCCAATGACAAAATTATAAAGTTTTCCCTGGCCTGAAAACAAAGATATTTTGGCTTTATCCAGGTCAACACTGGTTTTGGTTACTTCAGGACCTACCTGTTTTATACCCTGCTCTACTATAGTGTTTAAGTTAAAATAGGCCAGCAATAAAATAATAATAAACAAGAAAACTACAGAACCCAACAAAATAAGTATCTTTTTCATACCCCTTCCTCCTTTTTTGTTCTGTAGACTTAAAATAAAAACCAAAAAAAAGCCAGACTTTTTTAAAAAGCCTGGCTACTTTAATAAATCTATTTTTTTAAACTATTGTTGAGTGGAGGAACGGAATTCTTCCTTTAGGAGTTTTTGAGTAAGAGAAAGACAGTTGTTAGTTCCACAAAATAGACTTTCTTTGTCAGCTCCCACTAAAGCCAGGGGTAAAACTTCATCCATATGTTTTACAGGAGTAATCTCCAACCCCTTTAAAACCTCTTGAGGAACTTCTTCCAAATCCTTCTGATTATCCCAGGGAATAAGCACTTCTTTTATTTCTGACCTCTTGGCTGCCAGTAACTTTTCCCTTAATCCTCCAATGGGTAAAACCCTACCTCTTAAAGTAATCTCTCCGGTCATGGCCAGATCATTTCGCACAGGCAGATTCAAGAGTGCAGAAATCAAACTGGTAGTCAAAGTAATACCAGCAGAAGGACCATCTTTAGGGGTTGCAGCTTCTGGGACATGGATATGGACATCTATTTCCTTGTAAAAATCAGGCTTCAAACCAAAGACTTCCGAACGAGAACGCACATAACTTAAAGCTGCTCTGGCACTTTCCTGCATCACTTCACCCAGCTTACCTGTAATCTCTAATTTTCCACTTCCAGGCATAATGGTAGCTTCTACCAATAAGATTTCTCCACCCAATTCAGTCCAGGCCAGTCCCACCGTAACTCCTACCAGAGGTTGTTCTTCCCTATCGCTTCTTTTTACCTTGGGAACTCCCAGGTAGCTACCAAGATTATTTTTAGAGATAGTAATTTCCCTGGTCTCTTTTTCACTGACCAGCTTTTTGGCTACCTTGCGGCAAATAGAAGCAATCTCCCTCTCCAGATTTCTAACTCCAGCCTCTCTGGTATAATGACGGATAATCTCTTCTATAGCTCCGTCAGAGATGCGCAACCTGGACTCTTCCAGGCCAGTAGCCTTTAATTGCTTGGGCAAAAGAAAATAACGGGCAATCTTCTTTTTCTCTGTTTCCAGGTACCCGGGTAGTTTAATAATTTCCATTCTATCCTGCAAAGGCAAGGGAATGGTATGTAAACTATTGGCAGTAGTGATAAAAAAGATATTAGACAAATCATAATCCAGGTCTAAGTAGTGGTCATTAAAGGCATAATTTTGCTCAGGGTCCAAAACTTCCAACAGGGCTGCAGCAGGGTCGCCTCTAAAGTCAGCACTCATCTTATCCACTTCATCCAAACAAAAAACTGGATTATTGTATTGAACCTTTTTTAAGCTCTGAATAATTTTTCCAGGCAAAGCTCCCACATAAGTACGCCTATGCCCTCTTATTTCAGCTTCATCCCGAACTCCACCTAAGGAAAGGCGTACAAATTCTCTTTGCATAGCTCTGGCTACAGACTTGGCCAAGGAAGTCTTACCTACCCCAGGAGGACCTACCAGACACAATATGGGACCCTTTACTTTACCTGCCAACTTTTGCACTGCCAGGTATTCTAAAATCCTTTCTTTGGGTTTTTCCAGGCCATAATGGTCCTCATCCAGAATCCTGGCTGCGTCTTCCAGGTCAATATCTGTATCTTTAAGCTCATTCCAGGGCAAAGCCAAAATCCAGTCAATATAGTTATAACTTACGGTATATTCTGCAGAATTGGTGGGAGTAATTTTTAATTTCTTTAGCTCTTCCAGAGCCCTTTTCTTGGCTTCTTCAGGCATATTTTTGGCTTCAATTTTTTCTTCCAGCTTATCCAATTCTGCCTTGGGGTCTACATCCCTGCCCATTTCCTTATGAATGGCCTTAAGTTGTTCAGAGAGATAGTATTCCCTCTGATTCTTTTCCATCTGCTTTTTGACTCTATTTTTGATTCTCTGCTCTAAAGAATAAATCTCTATCTCACCCTGAAGATAGCCATAGACCTTTTCCAGCCTCTGCAGGGGATTGGCCAATTCCAGGACTTCTTGTTTTTCAGGAAACTTCACATTCAGGTGAGGTAAAATTCCATCAGCTAAAAAGGCAGGGTCCTTTAAAGACGATAAACTGAGCAAGGACTCTTTGGCCATCTTGGGATTTAATTGAGCAAACTCTTCTAAAGATTCCTGCACCAAACGAATCAGAGCTTCTGCTTCACTTTTGTCATAATCACTATCTGGATAGCTGGTCACTCTTGCTCGAAAATAATCTCCCTGAAGCAAAGTAGCCTTATCTAAGCGTGCCCTATAAATACCTTCAAAGAGCACCTTGTTGGTACCATCAGGCAACTTAAAGACCTGTAAAATGCGGCTAACACAACCCACTTCATACAAATCATCTTTGTCAGGGTCTTCTATTTCAGGGTCTTTTTGCGTGACCAAAAAAATCCTTTTATCAAAATCAGCCAAAGCTGCATCTATAGCTTTCATGGACTTTTCTCTGCCCACAAAAAGAGGAACTATGGCCTTGGGGAACATTACCACTTCCCGCAAGGTCATTACAGGTAAAATCTCCTCTTCTGGAGCAAAGTAAAGCAATTTTTTTTCTTCCATACAAAATCACCTCGTAACTAAAAGTAGCTTTTAAGCACTTTTAGTTTCTTCGTCATAAATTATAATCGGCTCTAAACCGTTCTCTACCACGGCCTTATTGACCACACACTCTTTAACATCTTTAAGAGAAGGTAGTTTGTACATTACATCCAGCATCAAACGCTCCAAAACACTTCTTAGCCCTCTGGCCCCGGTTTTATTGGCATAGGCCTTCTGGGCTATAGCCTTTAAGGCATTGGTGGTAAAACGCAATTTTACTCCATCTAATTCAAAAAGTTTTTGATATTGCTTTACCAGGGCATTCTTGGGCTCTACCAGGATACGCACCAGATCTTCTTCTGTAAGCTCCTGTAAGGCTGTAATCACTGGAATCCTGCCTACAAACTCAGGAATAAGCCCAAAACGAATTAAGTCCTCAGGAGAAACCTGGGTTAGGAGTTCATCAGTAGTGTAGTCCCTTCTCGAAATCCTGGCTCCAAATCCCAGGGCCGTACCAGCAATTCTTTGCTGCACAATCTTTTCCAGGCCAATAAAAGCACCTCCCATAATAAACAAAATATTGGAGGTATCTATGCGAATAAACTCCTGTTGAGGGTGTTTGCGCCCACCTTTAGGTGGAATATTGGCCACAGTACCT
Organism: Desulfonauticus sp.; assembly: GCF_055126295.1. Lineage (NCBI taxonomy): Bacteria > Pseudomonadati > Thermodesulfobacteriota > Desulfovibrionia > Desulfovibrionales > Desulfonauticaceae > Desulfonauticus > Desulfonauticus sp. The sequence goes on from NZ_JBSRHE010000003.1 coordinate 25,605, forward strand.
TCAATAATTTTGAGCAAAGCCTGTTGTACTCCTTCTCCAGAAACATCTCTGGTAATAGAGGGGTTGTCACCTTTCCGACCAATCTTATCTATTTCATCGATGTATACTATTCCCTTAGAAGCAGCAGCAACATCATAATCAGCATTTTGCACCAGCTGGACCAGAATATTTTCCACATCCTCGCCCACATATCCTGCTTCTGTTAAAGTGGTCGCATCAGCAATGGCAAAGGGCACCTTTAAAATTCTGGCCAGAGTTTTGGCCAAAAGGGTTTTTCCAGAACCAGTGGGACCGATAAGCAAAATATTGGACTTATCTAGCTCTACTTCCTCTCCTTCCAGTTTCTGATCTGCATACCGAATTCGCTTATAGTGATTATAAACAGCTACAGAGAGAATTTTCTTGGCTTGCTCCTGGCCAATAACATAACCATCCAGGGCTTTTTTAATCTCTTCTGGAGATAAGAGCTCATGCTCATCAAAAGCAACCTTACTTTCCTCCTGCGAGATAATCTCTCCACACAGGGCAACACACTCATTACAAATATATACATCAGGGCCAGCAATAAGCCTTTCTACTTCCTCCTGATTCTTCCCACAAAATGAACACTTAATCCCTTTTAAATAATCCTTTGTCTTGCTCATAAAAACCTCTATTTAATGTCTTCTCTGGAAACCAGGACCTTATCAATAAGGCCATATTCCACTGCTTCTTCTGCTCCCATATAAAAATCTCTATCGGTATCTTTTTCCACTTTCTTGATATCAGCTCCAGTATGTTTGGCCAAAATTTCATTTAAAATACTCTTCAAACGAATAATTTCTCTGGCTTGAATGTCAATGTCCGTAGCCTGTCCCTGAAATCCACCCATGGGCTGATGAATAAGAATCCTGCTGTGGGGAAGGGCATAACGCATTCCCTTTTCTCCTGCAGCCAACAAAATAGCGGCCATACTGGCAGCCTGACCAATGCAAACCGTAGCCACAGGAGCAGAAATATACTGCATGGTATCATAAATGGCCAGACCAGCAGTCACTGAACCGCCAGGAGAATTAATATAAAAACTAATCTCTTTTTCTGGATTTTCTGATTCCAAAAACAAAAGCTGGGCACAGATGAGATTGGCCACTCTATCGTCAATAGGAGTACCCAGTAAAATAATTCTGTCCTTTAAAAGTCGAGAAAAAATATCATAGGCTCGTTCACCCCTGCCTGTAGTTTCAATAACCATGGGAATGGTATAAGACATAGAAAACTCCTTTTATTTTTAAATTTCTAGGTAAAAAGATAATCTTTTTTTACAGGTTTGACTAGACCCTGTTTTCACGCAGAAAGGGAAGGACAAAAAGCAAAAAGGGGGCTTAAAGCCCCCTTTTCCCACGCTTATTTTTCTTCTTCTTGTTTATCCTGAGGGCTGTCTTCTTCTTTTGCCTTGGGAGGTACCAAGGTCACTTCTGCCTCTGAATAGATAAGCTCCATGGCCTTGTCAGCTAAAATCTTATCCTTAAGCGCAATCATCAGGTTATTTTTCTCATAAAACTCCCACACTGCATCAAAGGTCTGGCCAGAATAGGTGGCTATTTTTTGAATTTCTGCTTCCATTTCGCTTTGATCTACTGTGAGGTTCTCCTGCTGGGCAATAGCCAACAACAAAATCTCAGACTTGGCAATATCCTCAGCTTCAGCCCTATATTCCTCTTTTAAATCCTCCAGGGTCTTGCCTGTGGATTCCAGGCTTTTACCCTGTCTTTCCAGCCTATCTATGTATTTTCTAATTTTTTGTTCTAAATGAAACTCCACCAAAGAAGGAGGCAATTCAAATTCCACCTTTTCCTTAAGGTCATCCAAAAGTTTTTTCTGAGCCACACTCTTATTTAGTTCCTTGCGGGTGGCAGTATAGGACTTTCTAATGGAGTCCTTTAATTCTTCTAAGTTTTTGAAGTTTCCAGCCTTTCGGGCAAAACCATCATCTAAAGCAGGCAATTTCTTTTCCTTAACAGCGTGTAAGGTTACCTGCATTTTAATAGTCTTACCGGCCAAATCTTTGTTAATAAAATCTTCAGGCAAGGCAACTTCACCTTCGCCGGTTTGTCCGGACTTAAGGCCATAGATAATCTTTTCAAAGTCTTCTAAAGCCTGACCTTCTCCTAACACCAATTGAAAATTGGTAGCTGCAATCCCTTCTAAAGGCTTATCCCCATCAAAGGCCTTAAAATCAACCACCACTGCCTCTCCAGGCTTGGGCTCTCTATCTTCATCAATAACCACAAATTCAGCCATTCTCTCCTGCAGTCTCTTGATTACAGCTTCAACCTCTTCTTCCTCTACAACCACTTCCTCTTCTTCTACCTTAAGCCCCTTATATTCTGGCAGTTCAAACTGAGGAGCAACTTCAAAGCTAAAAGAATAGCTAAAGTCTTCTCCCTTTTTAAACTCTCCAGCATCCACATCAATGCGAGAAAGAGGAGCAATTTTTAACTCATTTAAAATTTCATTTATATGTAAATTAATAAGGTCTGTCTGAGCTTCATTATAAATCTGCTTTTTAAATCTGCTCTCTATAACCGAAGCAGGCACTTTACCTTTTCTAAATCCTTTTAAATCCACATCTCTGCGATAAAGGGCAATAGTTGCCCCCAAGGCTGCATTTACTTCTTCCGCAGGTACCTGAACCTTTACCTTTCTCTTAACAGCAGAGACTTCTTCCACTTGATATTCCATAACTTAAAAAACCTCCTTAAAATGACTGGTGCGAGAGGGGGGACTCGAACCCCCACGGACAAGCCGCTGGATCCTAAGTCCAGTGCGTCTACCAATTCCGCCACTCTCGCAAAAGAGAAAATTTCATTTAATCTGCACCCAAGCTGGTTGTCAACTAAAGATTGGGCTTTTTCTTGATTTTTAGTTGTTCTGGCTTGAGTTAAATAAGAGACTTTAACAGAAATTAACTAGTTGGGGACAAAAAAGAAATTTATTTGACTTCAAAGGAGAATTAAAAACTTAAATAGCCAGGGAAGTTGCCTGCTTCCTCTTGCTATTTATTTTCCAAAAGGAAAATAAAAGCTCAGAGGGCTTAAACCTCTCTGAGCTTTTTCAATTTTCACTTCACTTATTTGTAGTAAGCTCTTTTTGCAACTCTTTTCTAAACTCTATCTGCTTTTTCAACAGTTCAGCTCTAAGTTCAGCAATTTTCTTATTCAGCTTTTCAATTTTCTTAACATCAGGATTGTTCTTAAACAATTCTGCATTAAGCTCTGTTTGAACACTCCAGAGTTCCTGGTTTAAGGGATAAACCTGGTTATGAAACTTCTGTCTCAACTCAAAGAACTTTTGTTGTTGTTCTGGGCTATAATTAAATCCACCGTACATCATGCCAGGCCCCATACCGTAACCACCAAACATCATACAAGGTCCAGGGCAGTGACCTCTACCATAACCGCCAAACATCATACCCGGCCCCATACCATAATACCCTGGTCCAACTTCATCTCCATCTTGCTCATAGCCGTACATCATACCAGGCCCCATGCCATAGCCATAATATCCTGGCCCCCTAAAGGCAAAAGCAGAAGCTACTAAAGCCAAAGTTAAAACCAGTGCTCCTAAACTAAACCACCTTTTCATAAAAAGCCTCCTTTTTTAAATTTCAGATGTCGTTCTCAGTTATACAGTTAACATGCCAAAGATAAAAAACTATTCATTTTAGATGGTTACACGAAGTATGCTTTTATTTCCAGAATTAAAAAGTGCAAATTATCGCACTTATTTTCTCTCTAAAGGTGCAAAAAGTGCAACCACTTTTAAGACAACAAATCTTTCTTTTTTTCTTCAAATTCCTGCTTATCTATTTCACCTCGAGCGTATCTTTCTTTTAAAATTTCCAGAGGAGTTTTTTCTTTACCAGGATACTCCCCTGGCCTCCCAGCACTCTGCCTAATTAAGACCCATATAAGCCCAATCACCAGGATGAGAAAAATTAGCATACCCCAGCCCATGCCAAACCCCATCCCATAGGGATGATAACCATAACCAAATCCAGCCATTTGAAGCCTCCTTTTTATTTTCTCATATAAAATTCCTTCAAAAAAAATCAATAAAAATAAAAACAAGTTATAAAAAAGAGAAAGGAAAAGGGAGTTGTCCTTTATTTAATTTTCTGCCATGGAAAAAGGGAAAAAGATAGCTTTTCTTAACTTAAAAACAATTCAATCTAGGAGAGTATTATGGGCTTTTTTAGAGGAAGAAGACTTAGAAGAACTACTGCTCTCAGGGAAATAATAGCTGAAACCAGACTACACCCTGAAGACCTGGTTCAGCCTTATTTTGTGGTGGAAACTGAAGACAGTTCCTTTTGCCAGGAAATAAGTTCCATGCCTGGACAATATCAACTATCTTTACCAAAACTCAAGGAAAAAGTGGGACAAGCAGTAGAAGCAGGACTTAAGAGTCTTATTCTCTTTGGGATTCCTGCTCACAAGGATGAAGTTGCCAGCGAGGCCTATAATCCAGATGGAATCATCCAAAAAAGCGTCAAGACCCTAAAAGAAGCCTATCCAGAACTAATAATCATCACAGATGTTTGTCTCTGTGAGTATACTTCACATGGGCATTGCGGGATTATTAAAGACAAATATGTGCAAAACGACTCCACTTTAGAGCTTCTGGCCAAAACAGCCCTTTCCCATGCTCAAGCTGGAGCAGACATTGTGGCCCCTTCGGATATGATGGACGGCAGGGTAAAGGCCATTAGAAAGGCCCTTGATAAAAAGGGATTTGTAGAAACGCCTATTATGTCCTATGCGGTCAAATACGCCTCTTCCTTTTATGGTCCTTTTCGAGAAGCAGCTGAAAGCGCTCCCCAGTTTGGAGACAGAAAATCCTATCAAATGGACCCCAGGAATTCTTTAGAGGCCTTGCGGGAAGCTAAGGCAGATATCAAAGAAGGAGCAGATATCCTTATGGTAAAGCCTGCTTTACCATACCTGGATATCCTTCGCCTCTTAAAAGACAACTTTGCCTATCCCCTGGCAGCCTACCAGGTAAGTGGAGAATATGCTCAAATCAAAGCAGCTGTTCAAAAGGGCTGGTTAGACGAGAAAAGCGTAGTACTGGAAAGCCTAATCGCTATAAAACGGGCAGGAGCAGAACTTATTTTATCCTATTTTACAGAACAAGTTTTAAAATGGATTTAAAACCAGAGTTTAATCCCAAAGTATTTATACCCTTTTTTCTTTTAGTCTGGATAGTTGGCTTTGGCTCTTATTCCTATGTGGAGATTACCTCTATCCCTAAACAAAATATACAAAGAGCCAAAGAAATTGGCGAAACCACGGCCAAATTAATTCTGCTTATGCGCAAGTGGAATGCCCAAAAGGGAGGAGTATATGTTGAAGCAAGCCCAAATACTCCTCCTAACCCTTACCTTAAAATCCCTGATAGGGACATTCAGACCCAAAACAAATTCTTAACTAAAGTAAATCCTTCCTACATGGTCAAACAACTATCTGAGTTAAGTTATAAACAAGAAAAAGTTAAATTCAAAATGCTAGGGACTCATCCTCTAAATCCAGATAATTTACCCAAGGGCAAAGAAAAAGCCTGGGTAAATTCTTTATTAAAAACAAAGAATCCCCTCTTTTTTCTAGAAAAAAAAGAAAAGCAGGACTTTTTTTACTATCTTTACCCCTTAAAAGCTGAAAAAGAGTGTTTAACCTGTCATAATAAGCTGGACAGTGAGCATCAGCACCAGGTGGGAGAAACCCTGGGAGCTCTGCTTATTAACTTTCCCTTCCAGCGTCTCTCCATTTATCCCACCCTAGGAATGCACATTCTTATCCTGCTTTCTGGTTGTTTTTTTATCTGTTTTTTAGGGCAAGAGTTAAAGGATTCTTATACTAAAATAGAAAACCAGGCCTATACAGATGCTCTGACTGGGATATGGAATAGGAGATATTTTAATCAGCGCATTTTAGAAGAAATAAACCGAAGTAAAAGGCATCATTATCCTCTTAGCTTAATTCTAATAGACATTGACTTTTTTAAAAAATACAATGATACCTATGGTCACCTGCAGGGAGATGTAATACTTAAGACTGTAGCCAGCCATATTTTAAAAGAACTAAAAAGAAAAGAAGACCTGCTCTGTCGCTTTGGAGGAGAAGAATTTATTGTTTTACTACCCCATGTAAGCTTAGAGGGAGCTCAATATCTGGCTGAAAAAATTCGGCAAAGAATAGAAAGTCTAACCATTGAACATGAAAAATCACCCTGGGAAAGAATAACTATTAGCCTGGGAGTAACCACCTATAAAGGCACTTCTCCAGAAAAGTTCATCGAGCAGGCAGACCAGGCCCTCTACCAGGCCAAAAATAAAGGCAGAAATAGAGTAGAATATCTTTAAGCCCACTTTTTTCTTGACTAAATTCTGCTCATACCAAACAATTGCTGGCAATATAATTTCAGGGAGGAAAAATGGGATTATCCAAACAATATTTAATTGATGACCTGTCGCATAAAGATGCCTGGCGTTTATTCAGAATAATGGCTGAATTTGTAGATGGTTTTGAAAACCTGAATGACTTAGGCCCTGCTGTCTCCATCTTTGGCTCAGCCAGAGTAAGTCCAGAAGAAAAAGAATACCAGCTTACCTATCAGATAGCCAAACAATTGGCTGAAGCTGGATATGGAGTCATCACTGGAGGTGGGCCTGGTCTAATGGAAGCCGGAAATAAAGGGGCTTTAGAAGGCGGGGGAAAGTCTGTAGGTTTGCACATCCATTTACCCTTTGAACAAAAGCCCAATGAATACACCACCCTGCGTTGTGATTTTCGCTACTTTTTTGTCCGCAAGGTAATGTTTATCAAGTATGCCATGGCTTATGTAGTCATGCCTGGTGGCTTTGGCACCCTGGATGAACTGAGCGAAGCCCTGGTCCTTACTCAAACCAGAAGAATAAAACCCTTTCCCATCATTTTGGTGGGCAAAGATTTTTGGTCTCCCTTACTGGACTGGTTTAAAAACAAGCTCTTGCCCAAAAAATTTATTAAGGAGCAGGATTTTGATATCTTTTTTGTGGTAGATGAGGCAGAAGAAGTCTTAAACATCATCAAAAGACTGGTAATTATCTAGCCATGCACAACCCCTTTAAGAAACTTCCCAAGGAAAAGTTTCCTGAAAAAAGGGAAAAACCTAAAATAAAGCCTGCGCCCAAAAAGGAGGAGGACTTAGAGCTTTTTTGGCAGGCCATGGCTGATGTAGAGCCTTTAAAACAAAAAGGACCAGAAATAACCTTACCCAAAAAAAGTAAGGTCAAAGTACAAGAGCCCAAAGAATGGGAACAGTTTTTTACAGGTAATTTTGAATTTCTGGTGGAATATACTGATGAATATTTGCAAGGTTCTGTTAAAGGGGTTAATCAAAAGGTTCTAAACAAGTTAAAAAGAGGCGAGTTTAGTATAGAGGCCACTCTGGATTTACATGGCTTTACAGTAGATGATGCCAAGATAACCTTTTTAGAATTTGTGCGAGACAACTATTTACAAAACAAACGCTGTTTATTAATTATTACCGGCAGAGGAATTAACTCTCCTTTGGGCCTGGGGGTGCTCAAAAGAGAAGTACAATCCTGGCTTACCAGAGAGCCACTTAAACGGATAGTTTTAGCCTTCTGTTCAGCTCTACCATGTCATGGGGGAGCAGGAGCGATTTATGTTTTGCTTAGAAAGTACAAAAAAAGTAGAGGTAAAATTATTTGGGATCGTTATCTTTACCCCTCTTAAGTAAATGCCCTTGGAAGTAACTGTAGAAAAGCTTGTTTGGCGGGGTAAAGCCTTAGCTAAAACCAAAGAAGAAAAAATTATCCTTATTTCTCCGCCCTGCTTCCCCCAGGAACAAGTACTCGTTGAAATCTATAAAGAAAAAAAGGATTTTTGTTTAGCCACCTGCCAAAAAGTCCTATTTTCCCCCTGGCGTAGAAAACATCCCTGTCCCCATTCTCCAGTTTGTGGCGGTTGTACTTTTGGGCATGTACGCGCCCAGGATGGACTGATTTTTAAAAAGCAAATCTTAGAAGACGCCTTACAAAGAGGCTTAAAACAAAAAATAGATTTTTTAATCACTCCTTCTCCCAAAAACTGGAGATATCGCTACAGAGGAGAGGTCTTTGTCCACAAAGGAAAGCCCTGCTACTATCAGTTAAATTCCCATAAAACCTTTCCCATTCAGGATTGCCTGCTTTTGGATAAAACCCTGGGCCACAACCTTAAAAATCTGGTCCAAAACAAATCTAAGGGTTCCTATGTAGTGGCCAGTTCACCGCAGGGAAAAACCAGTATAGAAGGAGATGAGGAACTTTTAAGCTTTCCCTTAAAAAACTTGCCCCTAACCTATTTTCTCTCTGCCAATACCTTCTTTCAGGCCAATTTTAGGCTCAACAACCTGCTCATAGAACGGGCGTGTACGCTTTTAAAAGAGGAAGAAAGGATAGCTGACCTTTACGGAGGAATGGGCAACTTTGCCTTGGCTTTGGCCTATCTGGGGAAAAAAGTGCTCCTGGTGGAGGAAAACCCCAAAAGCCTGGAGTTAGCCAAATATACTGCTCAGTTTAACCAGTTAAAACTAACGCTAGCCCGGGCCAATCTAAATAAAGACCTGGAACCAGTAAGCAGGTTTAAACCAGAGGCAGTTATCATTGACCCGCCCCGAAGTGGAGCTCCCAACCTGCACAATATTGCCCATCTCTCTGGATTAAAAAAAATAGTCTGGATTTCTTGCGATATAGTAAATACTTTAAGGGACTTAAAACCTTTCTGGAAACAGGGTTTTAACCTTACTTATCTGGAATTTTTGGACATGTTTCCCCAAACCTATCATTTAGAGGTAATTTTAGTTCTGGAAAAAACTTAAGTCATTTTCCGGGCATATCCCCGTAAACTGACCAAAAAATCACCTAGCTTTTGGGTGGTGTCATTACCAATAATCAAAGTGGTACGCATGTCCACCACTTCTAAATTCAAATCCTTTAAAGTGGTTAAAATAAACTTTTCCCTATCCAGGCTAAGATTTTTTCCTATCGCCACCCAGGTATGGGGAGGACGAAAGCGTAAAAAAATTTCTTTAGCTCTTTTTAGCTGCCAGGTCCTTTTTTTACTCCTGGGATTATAAAGCACCGTAACCAGGTCAGACTGGGCCAGGGCCAAAAGCCTGCCTTCTATCTTTTCCCAGGCAATAAGCAAATCACTTAAACTCACACAGGCAAAGTCCAGCATAAGAGGAGCACCCACTTTAGCTGCCAGATATTGCCCGGCACTTACTCCGGGAATGATTTCCACAGGCAAAAACTTTTCTCTTTTCTGCATTAATTCTAAAACCAGGCCAGCCATTCCATAAATGCCAGGGTCACCTGAGGACACAACTCCCACAATTAAGCCTTCTTCTGCCAATTCCAGGGCCTTTTCCACCCTTAAAATCTCCTGGCCCATGCCTGAAGAAAAGATTTGTTTGTGCTCAAAATGGTCTCTTACCAGCTCCAGATACTTGTGATAACCCACCAGAGCCTGACATTTACTCAAAATTTCTTCAGCATAAAGCGTTCTATATTTTTTATCCCCAGGCCCTATTCCCAGGACAAAAACTGCTCCTGAGCCAGGGCAATGGTGGTATTTTTCCATACCATTCTCCTTAAAATAAGTTTGGGCTGATGACTGGCTAAAAGGCAGGCTGGTTCAGCCACAGCAGGTACACCCACCTTCTTTAAGACAAAGGAAGAACCTGGCAAAACATAGGGAGAGGTCAGTATCCTTTCCTTTTTCAAAAAAAGTAAGGGAATCTTTAGCTCCCGGGAAAGGGCTAATAAGCCTGGCTCGCCTTTTTTTACTTCTAGGGTAGCAATGTGCCTTACTCTAGTAATATCCACCTCTACCTTGGCCAAAGCCCTAAGTAAGGCCTCCTTTAAGTCTTCTAGACTCACCCCTTTTCTACAGCCCAGGCCGACCACAATATCCTTACGAGCTTCTGAAGCAGTGGTGATAACAGGAAGGGCACCTAAAACATTGGCCACTGCATAAGCCAGCAGGTTGGCTCCACCTTCGTGTCCGGAAAGCAAACTAAAAACAAACCTGCCCCCAATATCTGCCACTACCACTGCAGGGTCCACAGTTTTATGAACGAGTAAAGGGGCAATACTTCGCACTGCAATCCCACTAGCCCCTAAAAAAACTATCCTGGAATAAGCTCTCCAAATCTCTGGGATAACTTCTCCTACTTTAGGAAAAGAGATACCTTCTTTAGCGCCTATACTTTCATGAAAATAGATACTTCCCCCCAGTTCTTCCTTTAACCTCTCGGCCAAAGAGTATCCTTCCCTGGAAAAGGTAATATAAGCTATAGCCATTTACTTCCTACCAAAAGGGCTGGGCCCTTAACTTGAGGTAAATTTTCACTGCCCTTTAAGGCTAACACCCTTTCTTCAGGCAAGGTTAAGTTTTCTAGATAAAAAAACTTACCCAGGGAAAATAAAAATTCCTGTTCTTTAAGCCAGCTCAAATCCCTATCCAGAAAAAATACCCAGTGCTCAAAGGATAAAAGGTCCTCTGGCTTCAACAAAGGCCTTCGGCCGTGAAAACTGCTTACAAACAATTTTTCTCTATCCAGCCCCAGTCTGGCTAAAGCCACTTCAACCACACTTATACCTGGAATAATTACACAATTTTTACGGCCAACTTCTTTTAAGACCAGCCGGGCCAAACTAAACTGCAAGGGAGAGCCACTTACCAGTAATCCCACCTTTACTTTGTGTATTTCCTGCTTTAAAAAGCCTATTTCTTTCTGTAAAGATGAGGAAAGTTCTCTTTTTATTCCTTTAAATTCAGGGAAAAAATCCAAAAACATCTTTTTGCCAACAAGCAAATCCTGCTCCAGGGCCTTTTCTCTGGCTACAGGTAATAAATAAGAAGGATTTCCTGGACCACAGCCAATAATACTAAGCTTAGGCATAAGCGATAATTTCACTCTTGTAATTTATAAAGTAAACCCTTAAGCTATTAACCATGAGATTAAAATTATCCAGAATTGACTTTTTTACATCCTTTAACATTTTATGAATAATATCCGGATTATCTAAAGTCAGAAAAAAATCCTCTACAGTGTTAAAACTATCTGGATTAAAGCCATAACTGGCAAGAGCTTTTAAGGCAGAAGAAGAGTATTTGCTGTGGGTGTAAAATTCTTTACTTAAAAATTTCAAGAGTTTTCCTGGATGGCTTAGAATAACCAAGTCTTTTACCTCTTTTTCCTCTAAAAAGGAAAAGGCTGTCTGCCAATCATTACCTACTTCTACGATATGCTCTGCAGAAAATTCAAGTTTTAAAGCTGCTTTTTTCCCCAAATTGCCAGCCACCAAAACCAGAGGATTTATTTTTTGGGCAAGTAAGGAATTTAAATGAAGTTCAATAGTTTTTCTAATAGCTTCTTTAGAAAAGGGCCTTACTCTGCCCGTGGTACCTAAAAGGGAAATTCCTCCTTTAATACCCAGGCGGGGATTAAAGGTTTTTAAAGCTATCCTTTCTCCCAAAGGCGCCATAAAAGTAAGCTCCACTCCTGCAGTAGAAAGGTTGTGCAGGTTTTTTGCAATCAACCTTCTTACACTGGGATTTATGGCCACTTCTCCTATGGGTAAAGGTAAACCTGGCCTGGTTATCACTCCAATCCCTTTGCCTCTTTTAAACACAATTTGCTTGTCTTCTCGAAGCAAAGCCAAACAACCTAAAGTCATTTTATGGGTGACATCAGGGTCATCACCAGCATCCTTTTTGGCCCAGGCCACAGCCTTATGGCTAGAGAGAAGTCTTGCTTTGGTAAGCACCACTCTTACCCATCTTTTATCTGGCAACAAGACCCAGATGCTTTTGAGTCTTTTAGCCTTACCCAAAAGCAAACACACGCTGGCCTTGGCCAGGGCTGCAGCATAGGTGCCTGTACTAAGTCCTGTTCTCACTTTCAGTCCAGGGTTTATGTCCGAGTTTGACAATAATGGTTACCAGATAACCGGGAAGTTTTATATCCGGGCTTGGCTGGTGAACAAGATATTCTTCTTCCTGCTCCACATAAGCAACCAGATAGGTGTCAGCCAACAATCCTTTTTTTTCCAGTAAGTCTAAAATAGACTTTAAGTTTTTTCCAGCCTTGTAAATAACCAGCGTCTCACAGCAGGTTAAGGCCTTTTCCAGCCTTTTTACATCACTTCCAGGCAGTAAAAGAAAGCTGTCTTCCTGCAAACTAAGGGGCAGATTAAACCTGGCTGAAGCTGCCTGAAAGGCTGTAATGCCTGGAACTACATGAATCTTTTTCTTTAAAAGAGGTTGTAATAAGCTCAACAAATAACAACTGGTGCTATAAAAAAGAGGGTCTCCCAGGGTAACCTGGGCTACCACTTTGTCTTGCTCACACAACTTCACAATCTCTGTGGCTATTTTTTGCCAGTGGGCCCAGGTCTGGCTGGAATTTTTCTGCATAGGATAAGAGACCACTCTGATTTGCTGCTCCTGCACATAGGGAGAAATTATCTTTAGGGCCAAGCTTTCTTGTTTTTTTAAAGAGGCAGGGCAAAAAATAACCTCTGCCTCCTGTAAAACCTTTACTGCTCGCAAGGTAAGTAAGTCCGCACTTCCTGGACCTACTCCCAGGGCATAAAAATGTCCTTTTTTTACCTGAAAAGATTTCAATTATCCAATTCCTTATAAGCTTGTTGCAGATGCTTGACCCAGATATCTACTACACTTTCTATTTCTCCCAAGCCTTTTAAATAGGGTACACACTCAAAGCCAAGTTTAGTTAGTGTGCTTGCCCAGGAGTCTTCTTCTTTTCCAGCTAAATCATTGTGGGCATGGTCTCCAGCCACACTCATAAAAGGCATTAAATAAATTCTTTTAATTTTGTTCTTGCGCAAGTCAGGTAAAATATCTTCTAGCTCTATGCTACCTTCTACAGTAGCTAAAAACAACCTCTTATCTTTATTTTGCAACCAGTAATTAAGGCCTGCATAATATACATCTGCAGGATGTTCAGTACCATGCCCCATAAATAAAAAGGCTTCTTCTTTATTTAACTTTGGTAAAACAGGATAAAGTTTTTTTACCACTTCTTTCACATCCTTACTGGAATAAAGAAGGGGTTTACCCAGGCTAATCTTTTTAAACCCCTTGGGTAAATGGGCAAAACTATTTACTACCTGCTTAAGATAGTCAAATTCTTCTCCAGGAATTACATGCAAAGACTGCACTACCACTTCACTAAACCCCTGCTCCAACATTTTGGCCAAAGCCAGGGGAGGAGAATCAATCTGCTTCCCTTCTTTAGCCAGTTTGTTTCTTATTTTTTTAGAAGTATAAGCCCAGTAAACAGGCGTTCTGGGAAAGGCTTTTTTAACCTTCTGGTCAATAAGCTCATAAGCCTTTTCCGCTTGCTGATAAGAAGAACCAAAAGTTACCAACAAAATCCCCTGCTTTGCGGTTTGAGCCAGGGTCTGGCCAGAAAAAAGACTAAAAAAAAGAAAAAAAAGGCTGAAAATAAAGGAGAAAGAATAGGACATAACAAACCCCCTTCAATTTTTTGGGGCTAGCCAAAAAAAGACACGCGTTTGGGTAAAGCCCCCGTTACCCAAACGGTCCAGACTTTTTCTGGCAGGTCTTCCGGCTCACCCCCCTAAACTTCGGCCTTCCCACCTTTTTAGGCAGTGGCACACCAGGAAGTTTAGGTTTTCTTAGGGCTCACGGCGGCGGGACCGCTCCTGATTTGCACAGGATTCCCTATTAAGCCTGAGTTAGGCACCAGAAAAAGTTAAAGAACCTTATTTTAAGCCTATTTCCTCATCTGTGAGATAGCAGGCAGGGTCTGGAGCCCAGATATCGCCATAATAGGCTTCAGCTCTAGCCCTGAAATTACCTGCACAGATGTTTAAATACTTACACTTAGCACATCTACCTTTTACATAAGCCTTTTTGTTTTTTAACTTTTGCAACAGTTCAATCCTGGGATCTTCCCAGATTTCAGAAAAAGGCCTTTCCAGGACATTGCCAAAGGTGTGATTACGCCAGAACTGATCTGCGTGAACGCTTCCATCCCAGGAAATACAACCTATTCCTCTTCCAGAATTATTGCCTTCGTTAAACTGCAAAAGCTCGTACACCTCTGCTGCCCTGGCGGGATTTTCTTTTAACAACCTTAAGTAAACATAAGGGCCATCAGCGTGATTATCTACAGTCAAAACTTCTTTTTTCTTGCCCCTGGCAAAGAGTTCCTGGGTCAAGTCCATAATCAAATCTACCACTTTCCTGGTCTCAGCATGATCCAAATCCTCTTTAATCAACTCTGAGCCTCGACCAGAATAGACTAAATGATAAAAACATACCCGGGGAATTTCCCTTTCCTCTAAAATCTTAAATATCTTGGGAACTTCCTCTACATTTCTCTTATTGATGGTAAAACGCAATCCTACCTTTAAACCTTCTTTTTGACAGTTTTCTACGCCTTCCATGGCCTTTTGAAAGGAGCCAGGTACTTTGCGAAAGCGGTCGTGCACCTCTTCTCCCCCATCCAGGGAAATCCCCACATAAGAAAGCCCTACCTCTTTTAACTCCTTGGCCTTTTCCCTGGTAATAAGAGTGCCATTGGTGGAAATAACTGCACGCATGCCCTTGGATACAGCATAATGGGCAAGCTCTACCAAATCCTTTCGCACCAAGGGCTCTCCACCACTAAATAACAGTACAGGGGCGCCATAACTGGCCAGATCATCAATAATCTCTTTGGCCCTGGTGGTAGAAATTTCATCTACTCCTTCTTCACTTACTGCCTGGGCATAACAATGCACGCAACGCAAGTTACACCTTTTGGTCATATTCCAGACTACTACCGGTTTTTTGTCTTTGGAAAATTGGAGCAAATGGGAAGGTAATTTTTTAGAATGCCTGCCATAACGCAAGGCATCTGAAGGCTCAATATTATCACAATAAAGCTTGGAAATACCTATCATAACAACCTCTTTTTCTATTGAATAATTTTTGTAGGTGGTTTTACAAAACCAAGGCTTTCTTCCAATTGGTGCTTAGAAAGCTCTAAGCTTTTTCTCAATTCTTGTCTGGTTTTTAAAGGCAATTTATCAAATTCATCTTCAGCAATTAACTTTTTAAGCTTTAACATCTCCAGGCGAATTTTTACAATTCTGGATTTAAACTTTTCATCAGGAGGTAAAATTTGCTCTGCCAATCTGGTCAGATACAATATTTCTTCTGTAGTTTTATGAAAATAGGCTGGCTTTAATTCTGCTTTCAACCTTTGCTGAAGTTTAATCTGTCGCCAAAAAGCCCTTAATTTTTTAAACATAATTTAACACTCTCTAAACCAAGAACTTAAACACCAAAAAGAGACTTAGCCCTAAAATAAAAGGAGTCAGGAGTAAAGCCAAAATTACCCGGGTATAAGTGGTCTCATGTACCTTTTTATAAGCTATTATACTCAACACCATGGACCAAAGGGCACCTACAAACTGGCCAATCCCAGGAATAATGCCCAAAATCAAAGGTGAACTGGCATAACTTATGGCTCTAAAAGTACCTTCAAAACCTTTATTCCCGGCCCGAAAAATACTCAAAAAAAGATGATTAAGCCCGGCTGCCAAAAAAAGAGCTCCTGTCAAGAGCAAGGGATAAAAAATAAGTATTAGTAAAGAGCCAAAACCCATGGCTGAAAGGCCCACAAGCCCACCTAGCTGAGCGTTTTCCTGTTGTAAGTGCGGGAATATGCCCAGCATTTCCCACAAAAAAGTAAAAATTGCCTGGACTTCAGCTAGCAAAAGATAATAAACTAAGGGCTTACCAAAGCCATTAAACTCCATTTGACTAAAGAACTTTCCAGGAGAAAACAAAGTTTTCTTTAAGGTCAAAAAAAGCCCAGGAAAAAAACCATAATTTTCCAGATGCTCCCAGGGAATCTCTTCTTTTGGGTCGGTTTTTTGCTCTTTTTCAACCTTTTCTTCAGATAAGACTTGAGGGTCTTCTTCTGGTTTTAGACCTTCTAACTTTTCCCACAAACCTTCTGCCTGGGGCTTTTCCTTTTTCTCTTTTTCCTCCAGAGCAGATTCTGCTAAAACCTCTTGAGTGGGCTCTTCTTCTACAGGTGTAGGTGTTATTTCTGGCTCCCTTTTTACTTCTTCTTCCTGACTAAAACTAGGAATAAAAGACGGGGCAGGCTCTGCTTTTCTAAATTCAAATTTATGGGCACACTTAGGGCAGGTAGCCCGGGTTGCCCTGGGAGGTATTTTTTCCTCAGGCACATCCCGACTAAAACCACAATTAGGGCAACTTATTTTCATTGTTTTTACTCCCTTATTTATATTGTGTTTTTCCTAGTCTATTTTCTTAATCATTTAGCAATTAATTATCAAGTAAACTAAAAAAAGAGAAAAGGGCAATTTTTTTATAAGCTTAAAAACTTGCTAAAACCCATCCTTTGAGGTTAAACCTCTTTTTATAGATTGTTAGAGGAGGAATATATGTTTTTAGAATTACAACCAGAGCTTGAATACAAAGTTAAAGATATGTCCCTGGCTGATTTGGGGTTAAAGGAAATGGCCCTGTCTGAAAATGAAATGCCAGGTCTTATGGCTTTGCAAGAAAAGTATGGGGAAGAAAAGCCCTTAAAGGGCTTAAAAATCATGGGCAGTTTGCACATGACCATTCAAACTGCCATGCTTATCCAGACCCTTCACAAACTAGGCGCAGATATCCGCTGGGCTTCCTGTAATATCTTTTCCACCCAGGACCAGGCTGCAGCTGCAGTGGTTAAAGCTGGCCTGGCCAAGGTCTTTGCCTGGAAAGGGGAAACCATTGAAGAATACTGGTGGTGTACAGAACAAGCCCTGACCTGGCCTGATGGCTCTGGTCCTGACCTTATTGTAGATGACGGAGGGGATGCCACTCTATTTATCCATCTGGGAGTAAAAGCAGAAAAAGATCCTTCCTTTCTGGAACAAACCTTTGAGCACAAGGACATGCAGGTTCTGGTAGAAAGATTAAAACACAGCTTAAAAAAAGACCCAGAAAAATGGACACGCATTGCTAAAAACATCAGGGGAGTTTCTGAAGAAACCACCACAGGAGTTCATCGCTTGTATCAGTTAGAAAAAACTGGAGAGCTGCTTTTCCCAGCTATCAATGTTAATGACTCTGTGACCAAATCCAAGTTTGATAACCTGTATGGTTGCAGGGAATCTTTAATCGATGGAATCAAAAGAGCTACAGATGTAATGATTGCAGGTAAAGTAGCTGTGGTCTGTGGCTATGGAGATGTGGGCAAGGGCTGTGCCCAGGCCCTGAGAGGTATGGGAGCTAGAGTGATTATCACGGAAATTGACCCCATCTGTGCCCTGCAAGCTGCCATGGAGGGTTATGAAGTAAAAACCATGGAAGAAGTGGCTCCCCTGGGAGATATCTTTGTCACTGCTACTGGTTGCTGTGATGTCATTCGAGGCGAACATATGGAAAGGATGAAAAATGAAGCCATAGTCTGTAATATTGGACATTTTGATTCAGAAATAGAAATGAGCTATCTGGAAAACAACCCCAAATGTAAAAGAATCAACATAAAGCCCCAGGTGGACAAGTGGATTTTGGAATCTGGTAAGTCCATTATTGTTCTGGCAGAAGGAAGATTGGTCAATCTAGGTTGTGCTACAGGCCATCCCAGTTTTGTAATGAGCGCCAGTTTTACCAACCAGGTACTGGCTCAAATAGAACTGGCCAAAAACCAATATGAGCCCAAAGTTATGGTCTTACCTAAAAAACTGGATGAAGAAGTAGCCAGATTACATTTGGATAGGCTAGGCGTTAGACTGGAAAAATTAACCCCCAAACAAGCTGAGTACTTAGGCGTACCCATTGAAGGGCCTTATAAGCCAGAGCATTATAGATATTAACCCTAAAAAAAGAGCCACTCTTAAGAGTGGCTCTTTTTTTATTTATTCTTTTTAATAAGCTTAAATCTTACAGGCAGTCTTTAAATCTTCTACTGCATCAGTCTTTTCCCAGGTAAAATCCACATCTTCTCTTCCAAAGTGGCCATAACATGCGGTTTTCTTATAAATGGGACGAAGCAAGTTAAGCCTTTTGATAATGGCAAAAGGTCTGAGGTCAAAGACTTCCATTACTGCCTTTTGCAAGGTTTCATCTGGCACCACTCCTGTGCCTCCAGTGGTGACAAATACAGAAACAGGCTCAGCCACGCCAATGGCGTAGGCAATTTGCACTTCACACTTCTTGGCCAATCCTGCAGCCACAATATTTTTGGCAATATACCTGGCCATATAAGCAGCAGAGCGGTCCACCTTGGAAGGATCTTTACCAGAAAAGGCACCTCCTCCGTGATGGCCCATGCCACCATAGGTATCCTGAATAATTTTTCGACCTGTAAGCCCACAGTCTCCTTGAGGACCACCCACGACAAAACGACCGGTGGTATTGATATAGATTTTAATCTGCTTTCTATCCACCATGTCTTCAGGCAAGGTCTTAAAAATAACTTCCTCTTTAATGGCTTCTACCAGATCTTCATAAGACACATTTTCATTGTGCTGGGCAGCCACCACTACACTATCAATACGGGTGGGGACCCCTTTTATGTACTCAATGCTCACTTCTGTTTTTCCATCTGGGCGTAAAAAGTCTAAAATATTATTTTTACGCACATAGGAAAGCCTTCTAGACAACTTATGAGCCCAATAAATGGGAGCAGGCATAAGCGTGGGAGTCTCTTCTACAGCAAAGCCAAACATCATTCCCTGATCTCCAGCTCCCTGCTCTTCTGGATTTTTCCGATTTACACCCATGGCAATGTCTGGAGATTGCTTGTCAATGGAAGAAATAACTGCACAGGTAGCATAATCAAAGCCCATAGCAGCATCTGTATAGCCAATGTTCTTCACAGTTTCTCTGACAATCTCTGGAAAGTCCGCATAAGCAGTGGTGGAAATTTCACCAGCAATAAAGGCCAAACCAGTGGTAACCAGAGTTTCACAGGCCACTCTAGCATTGGGGTCCTGGCCAATAATTGCATCTAAAATAGCATCAGAAATCTGGTCTGCAACTTTATCTGGATGCCCTTCAGTAACAGATTCTGAGGCAAAATAATATTTTTCTGAAGTTAAAAGCATTGTTTCCTCCTTACTTCTTGTTTTTTTTAGGGGTTTCATCAGGATTTATGATCCCACCTGAAATAAGCAACTTAAAAGAATCTTCTACACTCATCTCCAGAGGAATGACCTCTTCTTCTGGCACCACCAGGTAATAGCCTGAAGTGGGGTTGGGAGTGGTGGGAACATAAATGTTTAACACCTTTTTTTTGGTTTTCTGCTGGATTTCACCAACAGCAACTCCCGTTACATAACCTAAAGAATACACTCCATCCTTGGGAAATTCAACCAAAACCACTCTTTTAAAGTCCTTACTTCCTCCATTTAAAATGGTCTCAATAAGTTGTTTTACAGAAATATAAAACTTATTTACCAAGGGAATTTTGGAAATAATATATTCCCAGAGCGCAACCAGTTTACTTCCCAGATAATTTCTAACCAGAACGCCTGTAAAGAGTAAAATAAAAAATAAAACAAAAATCCCTAAACCAGGCACTGGGAAAGGTAAAAAGTTCTCTGGCCTATAGGCTGGGGGAATAAGGAGTAAAATTCTATCAATCCAGGTAATAGTAAACTTTAAAAAATAAAAAGTCGCTGCCAGAGGGGTAAGAAAAAGTAGTCCGGCAATTAAGTTGGCCTTGATAAAAGACCTAAAGCGCTTAAAAAGAGTAGGCCTTTCTGCTGACACTTATTTTACTCTCTTAATCTTATTCTCTTTACCCACCAGCACAATCTTAGGTTTATGAGAATTTATCTCTGCAGGGGTTAAATGGGTATAAGCGGCAATTATCACCTTATCTCCTGGCTTTCCCTTGTGAGCAGCAGCGCCATTTAAAGCAATCTCACCTTTTTTGCCCAGAATAGCATAGGTGGCAAACCTCTCTCCATTATTTAAATTATAGACCTCAACCTTTTCAAAAGGCAAAATACCACTGGCCTTTAAGAGCTCTGGACAAATGGAAATACTACCCTCATAATCCAGTCTGGCTTCAGTAACAGTAGCCCTGTGAATTTTTGCCAATAAAAACTCTCTAAACATCTAAACTTCCTCGCAACAAAAGATTATCTATCAATCTGGCCTTGCCCACCTGCATGGCTACAGCCATAAGGGCCTTGTCTTCTATTCTCTCAAGGGATGTAAGTTCAAAGGGATGCACAATCTCCAGGTAATCTAACTTTCCCAAAGGGATCTGCTCTTGATAAAAATTTTGCACCCTTTCTTTTATCCTGCTAGTTTCTACTTCTCCCTGCTCTACCAGCTTCTTGGCCAGAAGAAGTCCCTGATAGATATTGGCTGCTTGCTTTCTCTCCTCTTTAGAAAGGTAAACATTTCTAGAACTCATGGCCAGGCCATCTGGCTCTCTTACAATGGGATGGCCTACTACTTTTACTCCCACATTTAAGTCTTCAACCATTTTCTTTATAATTATAAGCTGCTGCCAATCCTTTTGCCCAAAAACTGCAAAATCTGGCTGGCAGATATTAAATAACTTTAAAACTACTGTACATACTCCCTGAAAATGGGTAGGCCTGCTCCTGCCGCACAAAAACTTATCCAGCTTGTCCACTCGTACATAAGTCAAATGATTGAGAAGATACATCTCCTCCTTGCCGGGAGTAAAAAGGATATCTACGTCCTGCTCCTGAGCAAGTTTTTTATCCCTTTCCAAATCCCTGGGATAGGCTTCAAAGTCTTCTCCTGGGCCAAACTGGGTTGGGTTGACAAAAAGCGAAACAAGGACCAAATCAGAATGCTTGCGGGCATAGCGCATAAGGCTTAGGTGCCCTTCGTGGAAATACCCCATGGTAGGCACCAGGGAAATGACCTTTCCTTCCTGCCGGGCCTTTTGTACCCTTGCTTGAATTTGGGAAATTACAGAAATCTGTTCCATAGCTATCTCTAAACTAAAAAGGTTAAAAAAAAAACTATTACTTGTCTAGAAAAATGACTGCAGAAAATAGGTGTATATCCTGTGGTAAATGCCTAAGTGTTTGCCCTTTATTTTTAAGCACCCTAAGGGAAGACTTGGGACCGCGAGGGAAATGGTTCTTACTCTCCAAGGCCCCTCAAATCAAGCCCAAAATCCTGGAAAAACTAGCCAGCTACTGTCTGGGTTGTGAACGCTGTGCTAAAGTATGCACGCAGGGTTTAAACTTTGCTCAAGAACTGGCTAAACTCAAAGCCAAAAATAAATTTGTTAGTGAGCACTTATATGCCTGGATTTTAGACCAGTTGCCCAGGGAGCCTCTAAAAAGAATCACCCCTTCTCTACTCTCACTTACTTCCAAGAAAAATGTATTTACGCCTTTTCCTGAACAATTATACCTTTCCTGCACCCAAAAGTTAAACTGGTCCACTGAGGTGGTGATATTTTCTGGTTGTTTAGGGCCCTATTTCCCCCATTTAAGGTCAAAACTAGAAAAAATGCTAGGACTACTGGGATTAAGGGTTTTAGAAGACTTAAAGTGGGAGTGTTGTGGACTACCTTACCTCTTAACTGGTTTTCCGCAAAAGGCCAGCAAGGCCAAAGAGCACAACCTATCCCTCTGGGAAGCAAAGGGACAACCTCTAGTAATTACCTTTTGTACTTCTTGTTATCACGGTTTAAGCAATTATCTTATTCCTGAAAAAAACTTGTTCCTGGCAGATAAATTTTTAACCTATTTTAAGGCAGAAAATTCCTTTGATTTTATAGCTCATCACTCCTGTCATACTGCCCATGATTTTTTTGCTAAACATCTTACCAGCAAAGAGACTATAGATTTTTGTTGTGGCCTGGGAGGAAGTCTTAGATTAAAAAAACAAGAGCTTACCACCAAGGTAACTCAACATTTCTGGAGTCAAATCCAGGAAAAACTTCCCATCTTTACTAATTGCCTTGGATGTCTTATCCAGTTAAGACTTTCTAGTCCAAGAAATAAAATAGCTCACTGGCTAGAAGCAATACAATTTATAGAGGAGAACAATGCTTAATTTTTTAGTAAAAAAAATAATTGGTACCAAAAACGACCGTTATCTCAAAAAAATCTCTCCCCTGGTAGACCAAATAAACAATCTGGAAAATTCTGTAAGCAAACTTACAGATGACCAAATGCGAGCCAAAATAGCTGAATATAAAGAACAAGTGGCCAAGGGCAAGCCCTTAGACGAATTACTTCCAGAGGTTTTTGCCCTGGTAAGGGAAGCAGGCAAACGTACCTTAAATATGCGCCACTTTGATGTGCAATTAATCGGTGGTATTGCCCTTCATCAAGGCAAAATCGCAGAAATGAAAACAGGTGAAGGTAAAACCCTGGTCGCCACCCTGCCTGTGGTTTTAAACGCCCTGTCAGGCAAAGGTGTACATGTGGTTACTGTAAACGACTACCTGGCCAAAAGAGACGCGGAATGGATGGGCAACATCTATAAATTCCTGGGGCTTTCCGTGGGGGTGATTGTCCACGGCCTTGATGATGAAGAGCGCAAAGCTGCCTATAAGGCAGATATTACCTATGGCACCAATAACGAATTTGGCTTTGATTATCTTCGAGACAACATGAAATTTTATCCTCACCAGCTGGTACAAAGAGAATTAAACTACGCCATAGTGGACGAAGTGGACTCCATTTTAATAGATGAAGCCAGGACTCCTCTTATTATTTCTGGACCTTCTGATGAGTCCACCTATCTTTATTCCAAAATAGATAAAATTGTACCCTTACTAAAAAAAGACACCCACTTTGAAGTGGATGAAAAGTTAAAAACCGTTACTCTTACAGAAGAAGGAATAAAACGCCTGGAAGAAATTTTAAAAGTGGACAACCTCTTTGACCCCAAGCACATCAACCTACAGCACCATGTCTTACAGGCCCTAAAGGCCCACTACCTCTTTAAACGCGATGTGGATTATATTGTTAAAGATGGGCAGGTTATTATTGTAGATGAATTTACAGGCAGACTTATGCCGGGCAGACGATATAGCGATGGCTTGCACCAGGCCCTGGAAGCCAAAGAAGGAGTAAAAGTAGAAGCAGAAAACCAGACCTTAGCCAGTATTACCTTTCAAAATTATTTCCGCCTTTATAATAAGCTGGCAGGCATGACCGGTACTGCTGACACAGAAGCCGTGGAATTCAAACAGATTTACGACCTGGATGTAGTGGTTATTCCCACGCACAAGCCCATGATTCGTATTGATTATCCAGATGTAATTTATCGTACCCAGGAAGCTAAATATAGGGCCATAGTTAAAGAAATAAAAGAACTGCACAAAATAGGCAGGCCCATTTTAGTGGGTACCACTTCCATTGAAAAGTCCGAACTACTTTCGCGCCTGCTCAAAAAAGAGAAAATCCCCCACGAGGTACTAAATGCCAAATACCACGAAAAAGAAGCAGAAATCATAGCCAAGGCTGGTGAAAAGGGCAGAGTGACCATTGCCACCAATATGGCGGGAAGAGGAACAGACATTGTGCTTGGACCTGGAGTAAAGGAACTGGGCGGCCTGCACATCATTGGCACAGAAAGGCATGAAAGTAGAAGAATCGATAATCAGTTAAGGGGAAGAAGTGGACGCCAGGGCGACCCTGGTTCTTCCAGATTTTTTCTGTCCTTAGAAGATGACTTGATGCGCCTTTTTGGTTCTGACCGCATTTCTGGTCTTATGGACAAACTGGGCATGGAAGACGACCAGCCCATAGAAAACAAGCTGGTAAGCAGAGCCATAGAAAACGCCCAGAAAAGAGTAGAAGCCCACAACTTTGAAATCAGAAAAACCCTGCTGGAATACGACGATGTCATGAACCAGCAGCGCCTGGTTATCTATGCCCAGAGAAAGGAACTCATGCTGGCTGAGGACCTGGAGCCTATTATCCAGGAATTTGTAGATGACCTCCTGGAAGAAGTCTATGCCCCTTGTTCAGAAAACAAAAAAGTGGACCCTGAAACAGAAAAGTTAGTCCTGGCTAAGTTAAAGGAAATCTTTAACCTGAAAAGAGTACTGGAGCTAAAGACCCTGCCTACTTATGAAGAGGCTAAAAAAGGTATATTGCAAATTTTAGAGGAGTTAAAAGGACAGGCAGGAGACTATTACCAGGAAATCTTACGCTTTTTCCTTCTGGAAAGTCTGGACCGCAACTGGAAAGAGCACCTGCTCAACATGGATCACCTAAAAGAAGGAATTGGACTGCGTGGTTATGGCCAAAAGGACCCCAAGCAAGAATACAAACGAGAAGGCTTTGAACTTTTTCAGGATATGCTCTTTAATATCAAGGAAAACACCCTCAAAGCCTTATGCCACCTGCGCATAGAGTCCCAACAGGTAAAAGAAGAGGAATTTAAACACAAAGAAGAGCAGGATTTAAACCTCATTGGAGGAGAAGCAGATACAGCCAAGCCCAGCCCAGTCAAAAGAAAAGCTCCTAAAATTGGTCGCAATGCCCCGTGTCCCTGTGGAAGTGGCAAAAAATACAAAAAATGCTGTGGAGCAAACAAGTAAAAATATTAGTAAATTCTTTTTAAAAGTTAAAAAAAGAAAAGCCAGCAAAAGCTGGCTTTTTCTGGAAGATTAACTAAAATAACTGGACTCTTTAAAAAACCTTACTTTGTTTTTTTCTGCTCTAAAATAGCTTCTTCCACTTCTTTAGCTACCTTGAGAGGGTCCTGGTCCTCTTTGGCTTCAAAAAGGGCTACCACTGAGTTAATGGCCCTTTGCACCAGGGGCTTTTGGATATTAAAATAGGACTTCCAATAACTAACAGCCTGTTCCAAATCTCCCTGTTTGGCCCAGCCAAGCCCTAAATAAAGCAAACAAAAATTTTCCTTGGGCCTTACTTCCATAACTTTATTAAAGTATTTTCTGCTCTGTTCAAACTCTCCAGCCTTAAAATAGGCATAGCCACATTTTTTCAACACTTCCAGACTATCTGGCTCCTCTTCCAAAAACTTCTCATAACATTCTATAGCCAGCTTAAAATCACCCTGTTCCAGAGCCTTATCCCCTCTGACTAACAAAGGGCTAAGTCCACTAAAACCTTCTTCTTCATCCCGCCTAAAAGGGTTTAACATCCCCCTTAAAAAACCTCTTCTGGAAACCTTTTTACTCATTTTCTCACCCTTAAACCAGTTTCTTTAAGGCATTTAAAATAGCAGCAGCTACCGGGCTACCACCCCTTGGTCCCCAATTGGTAATGTACACCAAATCACTTTCACTCAAATGCCTTTTGGCCAAAGCTGCCCCTACAAATCCCACTGGCACTCCCACCACCAATCCAGGCCTTATATGTTTTACCCTGGCTAAAGCAAGTACTTCTTCCAGGGCAGTAGGTGCATTGCCAATAACTACAATAGAACCAGCAATCTCTTCTTGCAACAACCTAAAAGCTGCTGCTGCCCTGGTTATCTTTTCCCTTTTGGACAATTCTAAGGTCTCTTTGTCCTTAATCAAACAAAAGGAGTTAAAGGAAGTAAGCCCAGCCCTAACCATATTGACATCGCAAAAAATTTTCGCCCCTTGTTTGAGCAAAGAAATGCCTGTGCTTATAGCCTGGGGATGAAAGCGCATAGTTTGGGCAAAGGAAAAATCACAAGTAGCGTGAATCACCCTTTTAACCACTTCCCTTTCTTCCCTAGAGAAAAAATTAATCTTTAAGCTCTGCTCAATAAAATCCAGGCTACTAGCTTCTATTTCCTCAGGCAAACCGGGATATTTGCTCTCCAGAAAAGAAGCAATGCTTTCAAAAACCAGTTCTTCCAGTAGAGGTTCAGCATAAAGCCCGGGCAAAATCTCTATTTCCATTGCCAGGTCTTGAGTTAACCTATCCTTTAAAGCAGGCAAGTCCAGACGTACATGATTGCCTGAATTTAAAAAATAGGGATACCAGCCAACTTTAGTTATTCCCTGCTCTTTAAAACCTTGCATTACCTCTTCTACACTGGGTTTGCCCAGAGAAAAAAAGGCTCCAGCCAAAACATAACCTCTGGCCCTTTGTTTTAACTTTTCTACCTTATTTAAAAAATCCTGCCTGGCCTCTTCATTTCTACTGCCATGATTAATAACAATTATACCTTTCATTTAACTTTCCTTTAAAAAAGAATAAAAATTATCTAATACCTCTTCTTGATGAGCAAAATATAAGTGAATATAGCTGGCTAAGATGTTTTTAAAATAAAACCCCTTGCTTTCAAGAGGATTATCCAGACTATCTACCACTTCATATACATTTTCTACGCCTAAAACATTTCTATCTAATAAAGTGGAATAGTGGAATTCATGTCCTTTAAGCAAAGTGTCCCTTCTAAACCAGCCACAATCCCTATTTATCTTTACCTTTACATAACCTAAATAAGCCTTTTTAGGTAAAAGCTTTACCCTTGTATTTAATAATCCTACCAGAGGATAAAATTTATCTTGGTCTTCTATTCCTTGAGTCAAAAAAATCAAACCACCACATTCAGCATAGATTTTTCCACCCTCCAGGCCAAATTTCCGGATATCTTCAAGTAAGCTTTTATTGGCACTTAACAGGGAAGCGTAAAGTTCAGGATAGCCTCCCCCAATATAAAGGCCCTTTAAATTGGAAGGAAGGGTTTTAGTAGTAAGGCTGGAAAAAAAAACCAGTTCCACCCCCCTTTGTTTCAGGGCTTCTAACTGGGCTTGATAGTAAAAATTAAAGGCTTCATCTAAAATTACGCCCAGTTTTACCTTTTTTACCTGCCTTTTCCCTGGCTTAATCCTGGCAGAATCTACTTTCTCCTTTTTAAAAGCACATACCTTAGATATCCTTTCCCAAAAAAAATACTTTTCTCCAGCCTCTTCTAGCCTTTGTCTATCTGCACCACTTAAATCCACCTGATTATAAAGTCCTAAATACCTTGACTTTAGTTCTGGCAAACTGCCCTTGGGAAAAGCGCCTACTAAAGGAGGCAAGTTATATTGCTCTAAGCTGGCTTCTAAAAGCTCTACTTGGCGTAAGGAAGTATATTTATTTAAAATAATTCCTTTTATTAATTTGCCTTCTTGTCTAAGCTGGCAAAAGCCATAAACAACTGCAGCCAGGCTATTAGCTGCTTTTAAAGGCTCTACTATTAAAAAAACAGGTATATCCAGGGAAAAGGCCAGATGAGCAGTGGAATTTTGACCCTGCTTGTCTCCATCATAAAACCCCATTACACTTTCAATCAAATTAAAACCGTCTTTTTTGAGCAAATCCTGCACATGTTCCAGGGGACTAAAAAACAAATCCAGATTATAACAGGAAGTATTAGCTACTTTCCCCAGGTATAAAGGGTCCAAAAAATCCGGGCCAATCTTAAAGGGATAAACTTGAATACCTTTTTTCCTTAAGCTGGCTATAAAGGCCAGGCTCAAAGAGGTCTTACCACAACCACTTGACCAGGCAGCTAAAATAAGAGAGTTTCTTTGCATGCTAAGAACCTGTGTTTTTGCCCTTTTACTTCTCAGTATAAGCCTTATCCTGGCTTACTTATCTCTTTTAGCAGGCCCTGTAAATCTAGATATCTACCACTTAAAAGCAGGAGTAGAGTCAACCATTTTCTGGCAAATAAGAGTACCCAGGACCCTTTTAGCCTATCTGGTTGGCTTTTCCTTAGCTACCAGCGGGGCTACTCTACAAAATATTTTAAACAATCCCCTGGCCGAACCCTTTACTCTGGGCATTTCTTCTGGGGCTGCCTTCTGGGCCAGCCTGGCCCTTTTTTGGGGATTTTTCCCCTTTGGCCTTTATTCCCTTCCTCTTTTCAGCCTTGCAGGGGCTTTTATCACCCTGCTTTTGGTCCTTTATTTAAACTGGCATAAACACTTTTTTCAAAAGGAAACCCTAATCCTGGCAGGCATTATCCTCACCACCTTTTTCTCTGCCCTTATCTCCATTTTAAAATCTTTGGATGAAGAAAAAGTGGGCTCCATTGTGTTTTGGATTTTAGGAAGCTTTGCCAATCGTTCCTGGCTAGAAGTAAAAATTTTTCTGCCTTTTTTCCTTTTAGGACACCTTTTTTTGTTTTTTAATCTAAAACAATTAAGCCTTCTTTCCCTGGGCGACCTGGAAGCCCACACCCTGGGGCTCAACCCTCACTTTTACCGCCTCTTCTTTTTTCTAGCTGCCAGCATTTTAACAGGAGCCAGTGTAAGTGTAGCTGGAGTAATTGGCTTTATCGGCCTAGTTGGCCCCCACCTTCTAAGATTGCAGGGATTTTATACTTCTTCCACTCTGCTACCTCTAAGTGGCCTTTTAGGAGGGAGCTTAAGTTTGGGAGCAGATATCTTAGCCCGTCTTCTTTTAACAGGAGGAGAAGAAATACCTGTAGGGGCCCTGACCGCTCTTTTGGGTGGCCCCTTTTTTTGTTTGCTCTTGTTAAAAAAGAAAAAAACTAGTGCCCAGCCATTTTAAAAAGCTCAAAATAGGAAACAAGCCTAAAAAAGAGTAAAACCATGCTCCCCAAAGGTAAAAGGGAAATCAGCCCCTTATAGCGCAAGGGTTGATTTTGTTTAAGCAACCAGTAGAAAACAAAAAAATGAAAAAGCATGGCTAAAATAATTACTGCTCCAGGCTGGATAAGCGGAGCAAACACAAACCTTTCTTGTAAAAGGTAAAATACTACCAAGCAGGGGATTATACTTAAAACAAGGACCAGAATACCGCTTTTACTTAACACATGTAAGGCATAACGGTAATAATCCCGCCCAAAGTCGTCTATTTTTCTTCTCAGAATCAGAAAAATAAAAGCCATACTAGTGGAAAACAGAAAACTTAAGATGAAAAGCTGTCCTACAACAGGATAAAATATGGAATTTAGAGGAGGATAATTGGTATTACTTACCAAGAGCAAATTATAGCTAACTCTAAAGAAGTTAAATAAAAAGAGCTTGTAGAAAACTATAGCGCCTATCCCCAGCAATAAATGTAATACTTTAATGTTTTTTAAGGACTTCCAGAGAGCAAAGTAAGAAATAGTTAAAAGTAAGCTAGCGCCTAAAAAAATAAGTCCCTGTGTCCACAGAGGAGAACTTAGAAAATCCATATTTACTTTTACGCCAAATCCAGGCCAAAAAGAAAGGATGGCCAAACTTATCCCTACACCCAACCCAAAGATTAAACCCTGCCTGGCAATTTGTTGGGCCAGTTTATCCAAAAGCACCTTTTTTTTGAGTTTAGAACCCAATTCATAAAAAAAACTTAAACCCAAACTACCAAGAGGGAGTAAAAGAAAACAAACTACCAGAGTAAGAGCAGTTAAAAATTTTATTTTTTCTATGTCCATCTCACACTCCTCTTTTTGAACTTATTCATCCGCCTTAAGCACGGACAAAAAGGCTTCCTGTGGCACTTCCACATTACCCATTTTTTTCATTCTCTTTTTGCCTTCTTTTTGTTTTTCCAGAAGTTTACGCTTTCTGGTAATATCGCCGCCATAACACTTGGCTGTAACGTTTTTACGCAAAGGAGCAATCCTTTCCCGGGCAATAATTTTATTGCCAATAGCTGCCTGAATAACCACTTCAAAAAGCTGCCTGGGAATAACCTTTTTTAATTTCAGAGCCAGGGCCCTACCTTTGTAATAGGCTTTATCCCTGTGCACGATAGTAGCCATGGCATCCACTGGCGAGCCATTAATCAAAATATCCAGTTTCACCAGATCAGACTCCCTAAAATCTATTACCTCATAATCCAAAGAAGCAAAACCACGGGTAACAGACTTTAAGCGGTCAAAAAAGTCATACACTATCTCTGCAAAAGGAAGTTCATAGGTAACAATCACCCGCGAGGGCGTTAAGTAGCGCAAATCCTTTTGAATACCCCTTTTTTCTTCGCAGAGCTTAAAAACATTGCCCACAAACTCATTGGGCACATATATTTCCATTCGCACATAAGGTTCTTTAATGGCCGCAATCTCTACTGGAGGAGGCAATTTGGCTGGATTATCTACATTAACTATTTCTCCACTCACCTTCACCACCTTATAAACCACTGAAGGAGCAGTAGCTATCAAGTTAACCTTAAATTCTCTTTCCAGTCTTTCCTGCACTATCTCCATGTGTAAAAGGCCTAGAAAACCACAACGAAAACCAAAGCCTAAGGCCTGGGAAGTTTCTGCTTCAAAAAACAGAGAAGAATCATTAAGCTGCAACTTTTCCAGAGCAAACTTCAAATCTTCGTAATCTCCAGGGTCTACAGGATAAAGACCACAAAATACCATGGGTTTTATTTTTTTAAACCCAGGAAAAGGTGACTGAGTAGGCCTTTTGGGATGGGTAATGGTATCACCAACCCTTGCATCCTTTAACTCTTTAATATTGGCACAGAGAAAACCCACTTCACCTGGGCCTAGTTGGTCTATAGATACAGCTTCGGGGGAAAATACACCCAGGCGAATCACCTCGTAAGTTTTCCCTGTAGAGTACATTAAAATCTCTTCTCCCAGGGAAATGGTTCCATCTATTACGCGAAATAAAACCACCACACCCACATAAGGGTCATACCAGGAGTCAAAGATTAAAGCCTTAAGAGGAGCATCTCTGTCTCCTTTGGGTGGGGGAATAAACTGCACAATTTTTTCCAAAAGTTCAGGGACTCCCTCTCCTGTCTTGGCACTGACCATAGAAATGTTTTCCACATCCAGGCCAATACCTTCTTCTATCTCAGCAATAACCCGTTCTGGCTCTGCACTGGGCAGATCGATTTTGTTCAGTACAGGTAAGACTTCCAGGTCATGGTCTAAGGCCAGATAGACATTGGCTAAAGTCTGGGCCTCTACTCCCTGAGTGGCATCCACCACTAAAAGCGCGCCATCACAAGCAGCAAGACTTCTGGAAACTTCATAGGAAAAGTCCACATGTCCAGGGGTGTCAATGAGGTTTAAAATATACTCCTGCCCATCCTTGGCCCTATAAGGAATGCGCACGGTTTGGGCCTTAATGGTAATCCCGCGCTCCCTTTCCAGGTCCATTTTATCCAGATACTGGTCTTTTTTCTCTCTATCTCCAATAAGCCCTGTAATCTCCAGAATCCTATCGGCTAAAGTGGACTTGCCATGGTCTATATGGGCTATAATACTAAAGTTTCTTATTTTTTTTATATCCATAAAAAATATTTCTCCCTTACGCGAAGTGAAGGCCTTTTAAACAAAAAAAACTCTAAAGTCTAATTCTAGACTACCTCCCAAAAGGGGCTAACTAAAATGATCAAAGCCTTTAAGCTCCAGTTTTTTACCCTGATAATAAATACCAGCACCTTTGCTTACCTCTCCTAAAATTTGCACGTAAGGCAAATCTGCAAGCAACTCTTCTACCTGGCTAGCTTCCACCACGCCTAAAAGGGCATAATCCTCCCCTCCCTCCAGGGCTAAGTGTAGGGGAGATAAATTCCTGGCTGTAGCAAAGGAAACAACTTCCGCAGGTAAACGAAGGTCTGAAAAGAGATTAAGGCCCAGACCTTCTGGCAACAATCTAAAAATATCCCTGGCCACACCATCAGATACATCTAAGAGAGACTTAACATTTTTTTGGGCTAAAATCAGACCTTCTTTAACCAGGGGCCTGGGGCGTAAATGGGCCTGTTTACTGCGGGGATAACCGGAAATTCCTGCTTGCAAAGCTAAAAAACCAACCCTGGAAAGGCCAATTTCTCCCACCAAAAAAACCAGATCTCCTTCTTTAGCCTGTTTACGGGGCAAAAATCTATAGGGCACACTACCTAAGATGGTAATGGCCAGCCCCAGAGTATCTCCCTGGCTCAAGTCTCCCCCAATCAAAGTCAGTTTAAATTGACTTGCCAATTGGGACATGCCCTTAAATAATTCTTCACTTTGCTCTAAACTAAACTTCCTGGGCCAGATTAGTTGCAGGCAAAAATATTCTGGCCAGCTCCCAGCAGCAGCTAAATCACTCAGATTTACGGCCAAAGCCTTATAGCCTACGTCTTCCAGGGAAAAATACCTTAAATCAAAATGTACCTTTTCTAAAAAGAGGTCGCTACTTAAGGCAAAGGACTTACCTTCAATTAGGGCGCAATCATCTCCTCTGGCCACCAAAAGCCCTTTTTTTTCCTGGACAAAATAATTATCCAGCAAAGTTAGAAAAAAATCTTCTCCAAACATCACTTAAAGGTAAGATAATCTTCCAGTACCAGTTTTAAACCAAATTGGGGGAAATTAACCTTGTACTTATTGGGAGGAATGTGCGCAATAACCTTGCCTGTGCCAAAGATTTTATGCTCACAATAATTACCTGTAGCAGTAAAATTGTTTTTTTCTGGCCTGGGCTTTGGCTCTTCTTTTTTTTCTTCTTCTAAAGGCACAATCTCTCCAAAATAGGTTTCTTTATAACTTTTTACCAGAGAAGGTATTATCTCCCGAATAAAAGGACTGGGGCTGGCTGGGTCAAAACTGTTTTGATAACGATTGTAAACCGTAGCTGGCACAAACAACCCCAAATATTCCCTGGCCCTGGTACACCCCACATACAAAAGACGCCTTTCTTCCTCGATTTCTTTGGGGTCTTGCATGGCCAGTTTCGAAGGAAAGCGCTCTTCCACCAGGTCCAGGATAAGTACGGCTGACCACTCCAGGCCCTTGGCCGAGTGAATGGTGGATAGGACCAATCTATCCTTACTTTTTTCTTCCCTTAAGGAAGGCTCCAGGCTCAAATCTGCCAAAAAGACATCCAAGTTGTCATAGGTAGAAGCAATTTGCATTAACTGCTCCACGCCGGCCATTCTCTTGGGTAAATCATCCACAAATTTCTCTTCCATAATGGGACCATAAATGGTCATTATCTCCTCTAACACACTTAACGGGCTAAGAGACTTAAAACGCAAGTTTTCTAGCTTTTCCAGGACTTCCTTTAATTCTGGCTTCTGGGCGCACAGGGATTTACTTATTTCCTGATTACCTTCCATAAAAGCCTGATATAGACGCTGACAGGTTTTAGGGCCAACACCTTTTAAGTTTCCCAGGGCCCTGGTCCAGGCCAAAATATCACAAGGATTGGCTACCAAACGCAAAAAAGCAACTAAATCCTTTATATGGGCAGCTTCAGAAAACTTCTGACCCCCATATTTGTAAAAACTTATCCCCAACTTCACCAATTCCATCTCCAGGGCAAAGGATTGATAACCTGCCCTGAATAACACCGCTATTTCTGAATAAGGATAGGTCCTGGCCAGTTCTTCTATTTTGCGCACCACCACCTGGGCCTGGCTCAAGTCACTGGTGGTATAGATAATTTCTGGTTTTACACTGCTCTTTTTATGAGAAAATAACTTCTTGGGATATTTTTCTCTGGCCTGCTTTAAAATATGATTGGTCAATTCCAAAATGGGTTGCGTAGAGCGATAGTTTTGTTCCAGCTTGATGATTTTGGTCCCTGGAAAAAGCTTGGGGAAATTTAAAATGTTTTCCACTGTAGCCCCTCGAAAACCATAAATGGACTGGGCATCATCTCCTACAGCCATCACATTGCCCTGTTCTCCCACTAAAAGCTTAATAATCCTTCCCTGGACCAAATTGGTATCCTGGTATTCATCTACCATGACATATTTAAACATCTGTTGCATAAACTCTCTAATCTCTGCTTTTTCCTGCAACAAACTTTCAAAGGTAAATAAGAGGTCATCATAGTCCAGTAAAAAATGCTCTTTTTTAAAATTTTGATAATAGTTAAAAATGCGCTCCAGTTCTGGTAAAAACTTTAATAAATGATAACTGTTGGCAGATAAAAAATCCTCTAAGGCCAATTCCTTGTTTCTAGACCTGGAAATAAGGTCATAAATGGTATTTTTATTGGGAAACCCCTTGTCTTTATCCAGATGCAAGCTGGCTCTAGCCTGGCCAATAATATCCTTGGCATCACTGGTATCAATAACCGTAAAACCCTGATTTAAACCCACAGCAGAAGCAAATTTGCGCAACATTGCATAGGCAAAACTATGAAAAGTACCGCCCCCCACTCCAGCCACATCTCTGCCTAAAAGCTCTTCCACTCTTCTAAGCATTTCAGCCGCGGCTTTGCGGGTAAAGGTAAGCAGTAAAATATTTTCTGGCCAGATACCCTGCTCCACCAGGTAAGCCAGCCTGTATACAATGGTTCTGGTTTTACCACTCCCGGCTCCAGCAATGACCAACAAAGGCCCTTCTAGATTATAAACAGCCTCTAGCTGGGCTTCATTTAACTCTTTCGCATAATCTATTTTCATACTAAAATACTTCCCTCAAAATAATGTAAAATTTCTTGTCCCACATCTCTGGTTCTACGGGGTTTAAATCCCCAGGAGTCCCAAAAAAATACATCCTCTTCCCTGTGCGCTCCTCTGCGGCCAAAATGACCGAAAATTTCTCTACGGTCAAATTTTCCTTTTAGCTCAAACCCAGAAGCAGGAATACAAACCAAATCCGGCGTATGCTCAAAATTAGCCCGGGGATAAAGCTCTTCTTTTAAAAAAATGGTTGGCAAAACCTTCTCGCCTTTATACTCCAGTTGCAGCAAAACTTCCTTTAACTTTAACCCCAAAGAAAAATCCTTAACCTTAGAAAAAGGGTACAGATAAATCCGTCCACTATCCAGGGCCAGGGCCTTAGAGTCCTTGGCTATGCTTTGCACATCCCATTCATTTCTGGCTTGCCTGGCCCAGGTCAAAAATCCCTGCTGGGCCAAAAAGGCATTTAAATCCACCTCCACTTTTAACTCTGTAAAACCATGGTCAGCTACCAGCATAAGCCTTTTGTCCTTACCAGCAAGGGCAAAATAGCGTTCCAGAATTAACCCCAGGAAAGCATCCACTTTTTTTAAAAAAAGCAACATCCTTTCCTGCAAGGGATGGGAGGAGAACAAATAAGGATAACAAAAATGAAACAAGCGGTCCAATTCTGTGATTACCACAATAAACAAATCCCAGCTTAAATCAGCCCAGAGTAGTTCAAAGGCCCTTTGCCTGGCCAGTAAACTCTTTTCTATCTCTGGGAAAATTAGGGCTGGGTCCTGAAGGGCCTTAATGGTCTCACCCTCTAAAACATAGCCCCTTTGCTTCAGCAAAGGATAGAGCATGGGTGGAAATACAGCCTTTTGTAAGTCTAAAGCCAAAAAACCAGCTACCAGTTGTCCTCGTAAGGGGCGGGCAGGATAGGTATGCGGCAGGTTTAATACCTTAAGAAAATATCCCTTTTGCCCCAGTACCTCAAAGATAGTTGGCGATTGAACATGCGTAAAATCAGAAAAAAAGAGCTCTCCTTTCTCCTTATTAAATTCTGTAAAACCAAAGACACCGTGTTCTTCTGGCCCCTTACCAGTAAAAAAAGAAGTCCAGTTGACAGGTGAAAGATAGGGTATTTCTGAAGAAAAGGAAGTTCCCTGCTCTAAGTCCAAATATTTGCCCACATTACTCCAGATACCTTCTGCTACCAGATACCTGGCCAAAGAAAAAGAAAGTCCATCCAGGCCAATTACTACCAGTTTTTTCCCCATTCTATCCCCTTTAAAAAAGAAAAGGCAGGTTTTAGCCTGCCTTTTCTTAACTCCTATTAAAATTAATTTTTATTGCCCCTTAGGCAAGGGAGTAGAGCCCAGGATATATTTAATATCCTCATCTGTAAAGAAAAGCCCACCACCTACAAAAAAGGACCTGTCCTCACTATCGGCAAAGTCATCCATACCTGCAGTAAGATAAACATTGCGAAGCAAGTAAATATTGCCCCCAGCCTTTAGATGAGCAGGGTCTTCGTCATCAAAGTCAAAGGCCTCAAAAAACAATTTTACCCTATCGTCCCACAAATAATAATCCAGGCCGACCCCACCAGAAGACTCAATAATACCGCCTCTAACCACAAAGTCATGAAAACGCTTGCCTATTTGTAAGGAAAACTTAAGGCCATCTTCTTTGGTCTCTTTTTCCTCTTCTTCATAAGTATGCCAGGCTCCCTTATCCGTACGATAGCGACGGTAGGTGCTAGTTTCTTTGGTCTCACCTTTGGGGTCGTCTATAATGGATAGAGAATAAAATTTATCCACACTGGGCTTAATCTGCAAAGTAACATAAGATTTGGTATCTCCAGTGTCTGTAAGATATTCTGAATGTACGTCTATACTGGTTTTAAATTTGTCTTGCTTGCTCAGGTATTTATTCAAGCCCTCTAAAGTCTTATCCAGATTTTTGGCTGTAGTATCCTCATTTATCAACTTCCCCAGGGTACCCTTACCCTCTTCTATATTTTTAGCCACTGTTTTTAAGGAACTAATTGTTTGCTTTAAACCTTCTCCCATTTCTTTGTCTGAAACCAGCTTGGCCAGAGGGCCCTGGCCATTATTGGCTTTTTCCAGCAGTTCATTCATTTTCAGCATGGATTCCTTTAGTTCTAAAATAGCCACATCAAAGTTACGC
Organism: Desulfonauticus sp.; assembly: GCF_055126295.1. Lineage (NCBI taxonomy): Bacteria > Pseudomonadati > Thermodesulfobacteriota > Desulfovibrionia > Desulfovibrionales > Desulfonauticaceae > Desulfonauticus > Desulfonauticus sp. The sequence goes on from NZ_JBSRHE010000003.1 coordinate 62,152, forward strand.
ACTATGCGGTTAATTTCTTTTTTATTGCCGCCGCTAATATCCTTTATATCCTCAGAAAATTCCCTTAAATTGGCCACAATTTTATTTACACTTTGCAAATTACTTTGAACCATTTTATTCAGCTCAATGGACATTTCCTTTAAATTGGTAATCCATAGCCTTAAATCTTGCTCACCTTCTGGTCCACCCAGGACATTGGAAACACTTCTGGTGATTCTACCAATGTCATCTGCAATACTGCCCACTTTTTGCATGAGCTCACCCAAATCTGCGCCAGAGTCAGAACGGGCAATAACCTCCTTTTCCTTTAACAGAGGATAAGAAGCACTACCACTGGTGATTTCTACAAATTTATCCCCCAGAACCCCTCGGGTGCGAATCTTGGCCACAGCATCAGCATGCACCTTAACATCCGGGCGTAAAGCCAATACCACCCTGGCCCGACCATTTTCCAGGCCAATATCTTTTACCAATCCCACTTCAATTCCTGCAATTTCCACTGGAGCATTTTTTTTCAATCCAGTTACATTATCAAAATAAACCACTAGAGGATACATATCTCCAGAAACAAACTTTCCTCTGGTTACCTGCGTGGTCATGTAAGCCAAGACCAATAAAGAGATAAAAACAAAAATCCCCACTTTTACCTCTAGAGAATACCTTCCCATTGCTAATCCCCTCTAAATTACCTTAATAGGGCCATCAGCCCGTCCTAAAATAAACTGTCTAACTACCGGGTCCTCACAAGCTTGTATTTCCTCTGGAGTGCCTGAAGCAATAATTTTTCCTTCATAAAGCATAAAAATATGGTCTGCAGTCTCCATGGTTGCCTTGATATCATGACTAATAACAATACAGGTAGCTCCAAATTCCTCTTTAGTCCTGACAATAAGGTGATTAATAGCAGCAGACATCACAGGATCCAGGCCAGAAGTGGGCTCATCAAAAAGCACTATCTCTGGATCTAAGGCCAGAGCCCTGGCCAATCCCACCCTTTTGCGCATACCTCCGGAAAGTTCTGCAGGCATTTTATAGCCCATTCCCTTTAACCCCACCTGGGCCAGTTTTTGTTCTACAATCTCTTTAATTTCTGCCCAGGACTTTTTAGTGTGCTCTCTTAAAGGAAAGGCTACATTTTCTTCTACGGTAAGGGAGTCAAAAAGTGCTCCTTCCTGAAAAAGCATGCCAAATTTTCTTCTTATGTTAGCCAGTTCCCTTTCTGAAAGCGGGACAATATCTTCTCCAGCAACCAATACCTGGCCTTTATCTGGCTTTAAAAGTCCAATGATGTGCTTTAATAAAACACTTTTACCACCGCCACTTTTACCTATGATTACATTTACCTTATCTTTAGGTAAATCTAAATTAAGGCCCTTTAAAACCTGCTGGCTGCCAAAGCTCTTATAAACATCTCTTAAGGAAATAATATGTTCCATGGCTAAAACATCAACGCAGTTAAAACATAATCAAACATTAAAATTAAAACCGAAGCCAGAACCACTGATTGAGTGGTGGACTTGCCCACTCCTTCAGCTCCACCTCGGGTGTAAAATCCCTTATAACAACCCACTAAGGTCAAAATTAAACCAAAAAAAGCCGCTTTAATTAAACCATTATAGAGGTCATCTACATCCACATACTCATAAATTTTATTGATAAACAAACCACTATTAATGCCCAAAATCTTCACACCTACCAGATACCCACCCACAATGCCCACAAAATCACTAAGTATTGTAAGCAAAGGCAACATAATAACTCCAGCCAGAATCCTGGGCACTACCAGATATTGAACCGGGCTTATGGCCATAACTGTAAGAGCATCTATCTGCTCGGTTACTCTCATGGTACCAATCTCAGCAGCAATAGCTGAGCCAGCCCTACCTGTAACCATAAGGGCTGTAATAACTGGTCCTAGCTCTCTGGTCATGGAAAGGGCAACTGTAGCTCCCACCAAGCTTTCCGCAGAAAACAAGCGAAAGGCATAGTAGGTTTGTAAAGCCAGAACCATTCCTGTAAAAAGACCAGTCAAAAGCACCACAAATAAGGAATTGACTCCCACAAACTCCAATTGTTTTACAAAAAGCCGAAAACGAAAAGGAGGGCGGAAAAGCCAGATTATTGCTTCCAAAAATAAAAGCAAGAGCTTACCCATTTCCTGGAGTAAGCTTAAACATATGTTTCCCAACCAGGCAAAAAGCTTAAACATCTCTATCCAACCACAAGTGTTTTTCCTTGATTAAAAAAAAAACCTTACTTTGACAATTATTTTACAGCAAAGGTATATACGCCATCCCAGTTTTCTGGCCGACTCTGTCTAAGAACCTTTAACCTTTCTTTATACAATTCCCAGAGTTTATCCCTGGTTTTACCTTCCAAAAGCAGTAATTTTTCAGAAGCAGCTTCAAACTCTCCAGCAAAATAATAACTCAAAAACTCTTCATATTCCTCTTTATAACTTTGGAAAATAGTGGCCTTTTTCTCTGGCAAAAGTTCATATAACTTTACCGGTTTTTCCTTACCCTTTACCCTTACCTTGTCTATAAGTCTAAAAGAAAAATGTTCTTTTACCTGCTCATAGGTAAATTCTGAAACCAAAATATTGGTCCCATAATATTTATTTAAGCCCTCTAAACGAGAAGCCAAATTTACATTATCTCCCATTACAGTATAATCAAACCTTTCTATCGACCCCATATTACCTGCTACCATTTCTCCAGTATTTATACCAATGCCAATGTTTAGTTCCAGGCCTTTAGTTTTCTTCCAGTTAGTATTCAACTCTTCTAATTTTAAGAGCATGGACAAAGCACTTTTACAGGCACATAGAGCATGTTCTGGATAATAGATAGGAGTGCCAAAAATAGCCATAATTGCATCCCCAATATATTTATCCAGAAGCCCTTTTTCCTGTAAAATAATTTGAGTCATCTCAGTTAAATACTTATTAAGTAAAGAAACCAGTTCTTCTGGAGCGAGTTTTTCCGAAAGGGTGGTAAAGCCTCTTATATCAGAAAAAAGCACAGTTAATTCCCTTTTTTCTCCTCCCAGCTTTAATTTGTCCGGTTCTTTAACTATTTCTTCTACTAATTTGGCATCAAGATATTTGGAAAAGGCCTTGCGTAAATTCTTTTTCTGTTTGTCTGCAAATAAAATTCTATAGGAGAGAAGGACAACATAACTTATCACTAAAGTCAAAAGAGGCGAACCAAGATTAAGCAAGTATAACTTATGAGTAAAAAAATAAAAATTTAAGCCAATAAAACTTAGGCCTAAAATCAAAGAAACCATTAAACTAAAAAAAGGTGTTAAATAGAATAAAGCCAGGGAAACACCCAACCACAGCAAAATAATAGCAACCAGGTCAAAAAGAGGAGCAAAACCTGGACGCAGAAGATAGTCTTTTTGTAACAAGTTATCTAAAGCAGTGGCTTGAATCTCTAAGCCAGGATAGGCCACTCCAAAGGGAGTCACCCGCAAATCATAAACCCCAGGAGCAGTAACCCCCACCAAAACATACTTACCCTGAAGTAAAGAAGGGTCTATTTCTCCTGCCAGTATTTTCCAGGCAGGCAAGTGTAAGATGGTTTGAGCCTTTCCTCTATAATTTAAAAATAAAAAACCTCTCTCATCTGTGGGCACAAACACCTTACCCACTTCTACCCCTAATATACCAGCTTTGCCCACAACTACAAAACTACTTTTATTAGCATGGTTAAACAAACTTAAAGCCAGAGGTTGCAGGTAGTTTTCCCTAAACTCCAGAACCAAAGGATATCTTCGATAAGAGCCATCCTCATCTGGAACTACATTAAAATACCCTTGCTTACCTGCAGCTTTGAGCAACAATTCCAGATTGGAGCGCACCTTACTTGCCTGTAAAGGTTGAAAAACACTTTCAGGTTGTAGAAGTTTGACCCCTGTGTATTTGGCTGTATTTAAAGGTAATTTTTGTTTTTGCTTACTGGGTTCAAAATTAAGGTAATAACCAAGCACCTGGGTGGAATTGGTTTCTAACAAGGCCCTGGCTAACCAATAATCAGGATAGTTGGCCAAAAGCCGTTGCTCTAAAAATTGCTGACTTTCTTTATCCAGCTTATGCTTTTGCTTTAAAAATTCAAAGAGAGTAAGCACTTCCTTTTGGGCTACATTAACTTCTGGCTCAAAAAAGCCAATGTCATAGCCTACAGCCAAAGGAGAAGCAGCATCTATTTTCTTTACCAGCTGGGCCATTTTAGTGCGAGACCAGGGCCAGCGTCCCACCTTTTCCAAACTTTCTTCATCAATGGCTACAATTACTACTTTTTGAGAGGGAAGGGTGTTTCCTCGCCAGTGAAAGCGCCAATCCACACTTTTTAGTTCTAAAATCTGGAGAAAAGAGGGAAGATAAAAATAAAGAAACAAGGAAAATAAAAGCGTGCTTAAGCTTAAAAGGAAAAAATATCTATTTTGATAGCGCATAAACTAACCTGCTGGCTCCACACTAAACTCACACTCAAACCAGAGAGGCTTTTCTCCAGTGTAAGCGATTTGCAAAGAATGTAGCTTTTTTAAAAAAAATAAAAGTTTCTCCAGAAACAAATCTGTTCCTTCCCATTCTTGAATAAAAAAATCCTGAATTCTTCCCTTGCTTACCTCAAACACCACCACACTTCGACCCAGTTCACCAATTTCTTCCCTTTGCCAAAAACTTAAAAAAATATCTTTTATAGCTCTCAAAACTTTTCTTTGTTCTGGATTATCCAGAGACAATCTGAGTTTATCCTCCACCCCTTCTTCAGGCTTACCAACTACTGCTAAGTCTTCTAAATAAGATATTTTTTTTAATATTTCTCCATGCACGCGATAGTTATATAACTCTACTTCCAGAGTTTTTTTAGAAGAAGAAAAAAAATCTGGTAAGGACAATACCGGACGCCAAAACAACAAAAAAGTACTGTAAATAAGAAACAAATGTACCCCCAGAGAAAAGACAATGGCCCCACTGTACAAAAAAATTTTAGAAGATAATAAAGAAAGTGTTAAACTAGTCCTGCCCATTTTTCTTTGTCCACCAGCTAGGATCAGGAGTTTTAAACCACCAGTCCGTATGATCTGTTTGAAGAATTTTTTGCGCTAATTTTTTCCCTTCTTCAGTCCTAAGCCTTTTTAAGGCACAATCTAGCCATTTAGCAGCGTATTTATTTCCCAGATCCAGTTGCTCCTTTAAATTCAAAATCAAATCCAGTTGATCTGCATCTTGCACTAAAGCTGCTTCTACGCTTTTTACTTCTTCCAGTTCCTGATAAAAATCTAACACCTCTTCTTCAATGCCTGTATCTTGCAAGCTGTCTTTTAAAGCCTGTCGTTCATCGCTCTTGTTATAAATCCTATATACATAGTTAAAATCTCCACATCTGGCTTCGTGTAAATCATGAAAAAGAGCCATTAAAGCTGCCTTATAGGCATCTTTACCACTATTTTTGGCTAAAACAAAGGCAATAATAGCTGTACGAAAGGAATGCTCTGCTACATTTTCTTTACCAGTACCTAAAAATTGATACCCTGTACGGGGAGTTTTTTTTAACATCCCCACCTCGAACAAAAAATCCACCATTGCTTTATATTTATCTTTCATCCTTAACACCTTTATAACTAACTTCGATAATTACTATTTAAACGAACATAATCTATACTGAGGTCAGAAAATAACAGCCAATACTCCCTTGTACCCAGCCCTAAATCTACACTCACTTCTATTTCCTGCTTTTGCAAATATGGTCCAAGTAAAGCATCCACATCTTTTAATTGAGTCTCATTTTGGGCAAACACCTCTATATCGGCAAAACTTACCTTTACCTTTTGCGGCTCTATTTCCTCTCCACTTCGACCAATAGCTGCTACAATGCGCCCCCAGTTGGGGTCCTGGCCAAAAAAGGCAGTTTTTACCAGAGGAGAAGTAGCTATGGTCCTTGCTACCCTTTCTGCCTGTTTTAAACTTTTGGCCCCTTTTACCTTTAAATGCACCACCTTGGTAGCACCTTCTCCATCTTGGACAATAAGATAAGCCAAACGATAACAAATCTCTTCCACAGCTTGCTTAATTTTTCTTAAATCTGCCTCTTGCAAAGCCCACTTCTTCTGCCTGGAACAAATTCCCAAGACAGTATCATTGGTAGAGGTATCACCATCCACGCAAATACGGTTAAAACTTTTATCTACAGCCTTTTTTATCACTTCCTGCCACCATAGGGGGTCCACATCCAGATCACAGAGTACAAATCCCAGCATAGTAGCCATATTGGGAGCAATCATGCCTGCTCCTTTGGCAATACCCCAGAGATAGGTAGTACCTGCAGACAAATCCAACCTGGTCTGCACAATTTTGGGATATTTATCGGTGGTCATAATGGCCTTTGCCACATCCAATAAATCACTTTTCCCTAAATGTTCAGTAAGTATTTTCACACCGGCTTCCCACTTGCTAAGGTCAAAGAGCTCGCCAATTACTCCTGTGGAAACTGGTAAAATTTCCCGGGGAGAGAGTTTTAACTCTTGAGCCAGAAACTTTAAAGTCTGCCAGCACTGGTTAAGGCCTTTTTCTCCTGTACAGGCATTGGCCTGCCCGGCATTAATCATGATGGCTTTAATATATTTTTGTTTAGCCAGATTTTCTTTGCACACCAAAACCGGGGCAGCCTGAAATTTGTTGGTAGTAAAGACACCCCTGACTATTGCCCCCTTAGGGATATAAAGCAAAGCCAAATCTCTTCTATTTTTATAGCGAAGATTAGCTTCAACTGCTGAAAATAAAAAACCTTCTGGATAATTCATACCTTACCCCTTGTATTAATTACAAACTTTACCTAAAAGTAAACCAAGCGCAACTTAATTGCAAATGACTTTTTATAGCCTGGAAAAGAAACCTAGGAGGAAACTTATGTTTGTATTGTTTTGTGGAGTGGGAGAGGCCTTTGATGAAAACTTAACCAACACCTCTATCCTGGTTTTTAATAAGCAACAAGAATCCTTACTCTTAGATTGCGGTTTTACTGCTGCTACTAACTACTGGAAATATGCCCCCCATCCTCTGGACTTAGATGGCCTTTATATTTCTCATTTGCATGGAGACCATTTTTTGGGGACCAGCCTGCTTTTACTTCGCTTTTACGAAGAACAACGCACCAAAGAATTGCACATCTTTGGTCCAGCAGGAATAAAGGAAAAAACCCTGCAGGCATTAGAACTTGCTTACCCTAAAATTAAGGACAAACTTCCCTTTTCTATAGTTTTTACAGAAACTTGTTCAGAGCAAGAAATAAACTTTAAAAACTTTACTCTTCTTCCCTTAACTTCCATCCATGCCATACCTTCTCTGGGCGTAAAAATTTCTTCTCAAGGTAAAACCCTTTATTATTCTGGCGATGGCCAACCTGATTCAAATCTTTTAAACCATTTAAAAGAAGTAGATTTGCTTATTCTGGAAACTTATAAGGCAACCCAGGAAGTACCTGGCCATAGTTCCATTACAAGCGCTCTTCATTTAGCTAAAACATGCCAGGCTAAAGAATTGGCTCTGGTGCACTTAAATAGAGACACCAGAAAAGATTCTCAGACTTTGTTTCAAATCCTCCAAAATAACCAGGGAATAAAAGTACTTTTACCTGCACCAGGAACTATTTGCTGTTTATAAAAAAAGGAGTTCCAGCTAAGGAACTCCTTTTTACGGGGAGGGGTTTATTTAGAGGTCTTATATAGAGGGGTGGCTTTATTAGTAACCAATGGCTGGACAGCCATTGTAAAAACCATTGGGAAAGGTATCACCAAAGCTTTCCCTTAGCTTTTTTCTAAAATCCAGACTCTCCTTTAAAATTTCATTTTGCACCCTGGCTAGCTGGTTATTTAAATCTTCTACTCTTTTGCTATCAGGATTGCTTCTATTTAGCTCAGCATTTAATTCTGCCCTGAGACTCCAGGCTTTTTGCTTTAACGGATAAATCTTGGCCCAGTGAGCATCTCTTAATTCCCAAAACTCCTTTTGTTGCTCTGGAGTCAAGTTTCCAAAAGCTCCAAACCAAAATTTCCCCTGTCCAAATTTTTGCTTAAAACCATAGCCCATACCTGGCCCCATGCCATAGCCGTAACCCATGCCCGGGCCCATGTTATAGTCATAGCCATATCCCATATTAGGCCCCATTCCATAACCATAACCCATGCCAGGACCTCCCATACCTGGCCCCATGCCATAGCCATAACCCATGCCCGGTCCCATACCATATCCCATGCCATAACCTCTACCGTGTCCACCAAAGGCAAAGGCTGCACCCACTAAGGCTAAAACCAACAAACTGGCAAATACTAACTTTTTCATTTTGACTCCTCCTGTTTTGACTTTGTTCAGGTCTTTTCAAAGCCTATGCCAAAATAAAAAATCTTTAATTTCAAGCCTTTAGTAAAAAGAAAAAATACTTTTTTCTTTTTTTGTGCAAGGACTTGCACTTAATAAACAATATAGGTGCAAAAAGGAAAAAAGCAAGTGCAGGGTTTATAAATAGGCCTGGGCAATCAAGGAAAGTCCTGGTAGCTAAGACCAGTTTTAAGTCCTGCAACCAGGCGACCAGATACTTCCATTTTAGCTCTAGTGTGATAGATAATTTCGCGTTTTTGTAAGTTTAAACGATGTTTTACAAAGTCATAGTCAAAACCATCTACAATGAGAGAAACTCCTTCAGCAAAATAAAAAGAGCGAACATATTGTAGATAATCCATTAACTTAGTATGCTCTACTCTTCTTTCTAAAAAATTATAGACCATAAGGTTTAACATAAGCTTTTCTGGTAAAAATCTATGGTCTATGTTTAAAAATTTTTCTTTAGGAAAATCTGGTTTTTCTAGGTTATCTACCACTTCTCTTGCACTACTTAAAATCTTTTGTTCATAAATAGAGGAAATGGGAAATTTAGAAATGAAGCGAATCATTACTTTTTGAGGATTTTCTTTGATACTCATTCCTAAAACAGAAATGGACATTAAGACCAATTTTTTTTGCAAATCTTCTAAAATGGTTTCGCCTTTGATTTTAGCCAGCTCAATACAGGTATTGGGAGATAAATTGGAACTTAAAAGTCTAAGTAAATAATTTATGTAGGGTTCAGTGGTTGATTTTATCTCCTGTTCTAAAAAACCTCTTTTTTTAAAAAGCTTGCTTAAAGAAAGCCAATAAACCACAACACCTTCCAGAGGCATTTCCACCAAATCAAAATCTTTGCTTGGTTTTTTGCCAGAAAGGTTTTCCTTCTTTACTAAAAACAGATTTTTAACCTTATCTTTAATTTCAGCCATAATTAATTAAACCAAAATACTGGGAGAATAATTGGACATAACTTCTTCTGGCAGCTTTTCTAAAGCCATATTTAAAGGGTCACAGGGTATTAAATGTATCTCAAAAGTTCTTACAAATAAATCCACAAATAGTTCTTTTACCTTTTCTCTGGTAGAAGAAAAATAAACCAGATTTTTCAACATATCCCAAGAAACATCAAACACAGCAGGAACAGGTAAGGTTTTGGAAAGCAGTTTTAGTTTGATATTTTCCTTTAATTCTTTTTTTTCTTCTTTGCTAATAAAATTTTTTCCTTCTTTTTTCTTCTGACTCAATAACTCCTGCAGAGCCAGGGTATAATGTTTTTTCAACACTGCAGGAGAAACTCTACGTGTGTCCAAACGCAAACTAAAAACCAGGTAATTGCCCTTAAAAGGAGAAGAGGCAAAATGGCTATCTAACCAATCCTCACTGGAAACCCAGCCAAACCCTCTTTCTACAGATAAATTTTCAATCTCTTGAAAGGAAAACTGACGAAGACGGTCCAGGACATTTTTAAAAAGACTATCCTCCACTTTTTCTTTAACCTTATAAATACTTAAACTCACGCTGGCGCTCAAAATCCCCATTGAAAACTCCTTCTATCTTTAGAGCTAGAATAATGTATAGTCCAAGGCACCTAAAAAGTAAAACAGAATATCTTTAAAAAGAGATTATTTATTGACCTGCTCGGGTAAATTGGCTTAAAGTAAAACTACTTTCCAAGATGAGTACTTAGACGCTAAGGAGGCCTTTGCATGGGTGTGGTAGGAATTGAAGAATTAAAGCCAGGGATGATTCTGGCTAGTGATATAAAGACAGTTAACGGCAGACTTATCCTGCCCAAGGGCTTAACTTTAGAAGCAAAACATATAGAATACTTAAAATCCTGGGGTATCTCCAGAGTAGCCATAAGTGGAAGTAGCAGTAGTAATTCTTCCACCAAAATAAAAATTAGCCAGGAAGATTTATCCAAACTGGAAAACTACCTTTCCCCCTTTTATACCTGTAACGACTTTTCCAAGCCCTTTGTTAAGGCCATGTATTACCTAGCCCTTACCAGACTGGCTAAAAAACTAAATCAGGGCTGGAAAATCCCAGATGAAGATACCTTTATCCCTGTGGATGACGGTTCCTACGAAGACCTCTTTTTTAAAGGTGAAGGGGATTTTAAAACCCTGGTTCAAAAGGAAGTGGAGCTTATTTCCTTTCCTGATATTTACTTTAAAATTGTAGAAGCCATTAACTCTCCCAAAAGCTCCGCAGACTACATTGCCAATGTGGTTAGCAAAGACCCCAGTTTGTCAGCCAAGCTTTTACGCCTGGTAAACAGTCCTTTTTACGGCTTAAGCCAGAAGGTAGAAACCATCTCCAGGGCAGTAGCTATCGTAGGCGCAGATGAACTCTCCACTCTGGCTTTAGGCATTTCTGCCATGAGTGTCTTTAAAGACATTCCAGAAAAACTCATTGATGTGCGCTCCTTCTGGTTGCACTCCATTAGTGTGGGAGTAATTGCCAAACTTTTAGCCCAACGCAGTAACCTGGAACCTGAAAAGTTCTTTGTAGCAGGCTTACTTCACGATATTGGAAGACTGGTTCTCTTTAGACAACTACCCAGATTAGCCACTGAAGCGCTAATCTACTCTTATTCCAATCTTGTACCTTTAGTAGATGCAGAAAGAGAGGTAATTGGTTTTGACCATGCCCTGGTAGGAGCATCTTTAATTCAGGCCTGGAAGCTTCCCAAAACCCTAGGAGAAGCCATAAAACTACATCATTATCCCGGGCCTTATAAAAAACTGGAAGAAGGCCTTATCCACCTGGCCGATTTTATGGCTATAGGCCTGCATGTAGCTGAAAAAGGTTCAGTGGTCTTACCCCAGCTAAATCAATCTATCTTTAATTTTATCAATATCAGTAAAGATGAATTAAAATCTCTGGTCAACAGAGCAAGCACAGAAATAGAAGAGATAACCAGGATATTTTTGCACTAATAAAAAGCCCTCTTCTTGAAGAGGGCTTTTCTATTTTTAAGCAGAGGCAAGCCTTCTGGTTTGTCTTTTTAGGCGATGAATTTTCTTGCGGATAATCTCTCTTTCTTTATTGCTTTTGGCCTCTAATTTGGCAGCTTTTAATTCTCTAATTTTCTGTTTTAATTCTCTAATCTTAGACTTATACATGGCATTGGACTTGCCTTCCTCTTCTGTAATTCCCAACACCTCTTTAATGTTGGCCAAAAGCTCTTCCTTGGTCATTCCAGAAGCCCCAGTAATCTGGGGAATTTGCTCAATAACCAGCTGCCTGAGCTCTTTAGCAGTCATTTTCTCCAGGGGTTTTTTTAATTCAATTTTAATCTCTTCACTCACTTTTCTTCCTCCTTTTGCGCCTCAATTTCCTGAAAATACTTCACATAAGCCAAATAACAGGAATAAAGGGGTGGATATTTTTTCAATTTTTCACCGACTTTTCCCAGTTCACCTCTTGGCTTAGTTATTTGATAGCTTTTCGGCGCAGGGACTGTTATTCTATTCAGTGGGGTTTCATTCCTTAACAACTTCACCTGTACTTTGTCAAAGGCCTGCTGCCCTAAAAAATTATTTACTTTATTTAAAATTTCCAGGCTTAAAAAATGCGCTTCCTGCAAAAAAAGACTATCCTTAGCTCCAACCATTAAAACCTTTCCCTTTCGACCTAAAGGAAAAATATATGCTGCTAAAGGCTCCCCCAGAACTTGTTCCCATTGTTTCCAGAGAGATACAAATAATACCTGTTCTTTCCCTATTTTCTCAAAGTTTTCTTTAATCAGGTCTGCTAATTTGTACATAACTTGGCATATATCTGCTTTAACTCTTGCACATGGTTTTCAAAGCTCACCTTTTCTATTTCTTTTTTACCCTTGTTAACCATATTTAAAGCCAGCCTTTTATCTGACAAAATCTTTTCAATGGCTCTGGCGAGTTTATCCCTATCATTTTCTACAACCAAAGTTCCTCCAGGTACCACTTCTACCGAAGGCACATAAGGAGAAACAATAGCAGGAACGCCGCAATAAAGCGCTTCCAAAACTACATTCCCAAATCCCTCATAAGCTGAGGGGACAACCAACAAGTCTGCGTCTTTTAAAAAAGAACCCACATTTTGCTGATATCCAACAAATAAAACCTTATCTTCTAAACCAAGTTCTTTAGTAAGCCTAAAAAGATTGTTTCTCTCCACTCCATCACCCACCAGAACTAACACAGCGTCAGAAATATTTTGCACCACTTTTTGCATGGAGCTAATAAGCAAATTGAAATTTTTCTGCTCTACAAACCTGCCAATTCCCATGACAATTTTTTTGTCTTCTAAGTTATATTTACCTCTCAAAATAGGCTTTACATCTAACCTTTCAAACTTAATGGAGTTGTAGAGTAAAAAACACTCGCTGCGAGCAAAATTGTGGTCTTTTTTTATTATTGACATTACAGCCTTAGAATTTCCTATATAAGCGTCTGTACCAAAAGATAAGAGCTTATTAGCCAGTCTTCTGTGTGTTTTTTGCTCTCTTTTTATGTTGCGCAAATGTGTAATAACTCTTGTGTTTAAGTTTAAACTGGCCAATCTACCAAAATAATCCCCAGAAAAATGCAAGGTATGCACAATATCTGGTTTAATTTGTCGCAATACCTTTCTTAATTTTAAAACAGTATCTAAACGATAAGTATTTAAACCTTTTTTCCCCTGATTTAGGTTAATTAAAGGCAGGTTAGCAGCAATAAAGTCCTTTACCTTTTCTCCTGTGCCAGAGATATTAATCACCACAGGCTCTATTTCTGCATCTGTTTGAAGTTTACTTACTAAATCAAAAAGCCAGTTTTCCACCCCTCCAAAGGGTAGTCCACCAATTACAAAAGCTACTTTAATTTTTTCCATTATTTGTCTCAGAAGAAGTTAAGGTGGGAATAAAACTATAGTTCATCCTGGATTGGATTTGGTGCCGAAGGGGGGACTCGAACCCCCACGGGCGGATGCCCACTAGACCCTGAACCTAGCGTGTCTACCAATTCCACCACTTCGGCACGTGGATTTTTGATTATATAGATAAACCCAACTCTTGGCAAGAAGCAAAATAAGCTTATTTTTTCTTCTCCAGCCAAAAGTTGCCTGTCTTGTTTTTTTTTATTAGACTCTTCTTTTTGTGAGGATAGTTAAATGAAAATTAGCAGAAGCCTGGAAGAACTCAGCCAACAACTCTCTGCCTCCTGTGTAACCATAGGCAATTTTGACGGTGTACATATTGGGCATCAACAACTAATCAAAAAAACCAAAACAAAGGCTAAAACTCTGGGCATACCCAGTGTGGTAGTGACCTTTGACCCTCATCCCTTAAGGGTTTTGGTGGATAGTAAAACTCCTCCCTTTATTACCCTTACTGAACAAAAAATAGAGCTAATCTCCAAGCTAGATATAGATTATTTGTTTTGCCTTCCCTTTAATAAAGAGATAGCCAGGTTAGAACCTGAAGAATTTGTGTATACCTATTTAGTACAGGGGTTAAAAACCAGAGAGCTCCTGGTGGGTTATGACTATGCCTTTGGTAAAGGCCGTAAAGGTAATTTTCAATTGTTAAAAAAATTAGGGGAAAAATGGGGATTTCGCGTGGAGCAATTGCCTCCAGTGATGTATGATGGAGCCATTGTTAGCTCCACAAGGATAAGAGATTTAGTAAAAGCAGGGCTGGTCTGGCAGGCTCGTCCTCTTTTAGGCAGGTTTTATCAAGTTAGAGGTAAAGTAATCGAAGGTAAAAAAAGGGGAGGGAAACTGCTGGGATTTCCCACCGCCAATATTCAGTTAAAAGACGAACTTTTTCCCAAAACAGGAGTCTATGCAGTTTGGGTGGAGGTGCTGGATTTAATCAAAGCTGGTGTAGCCAATATTGGTTATAATCCTACCTTTGGCAATGACTACCTTTCTGTGGAGGTACACATCTTTGACTTTAAAGAAAATATTTACGGCAAAAAAATAAAAGTGCATTTTGTACAACGACTCAGAGATGAAAAAAAATTCAATTCTCTAGAAGAATTAACTGCTCAAATCCAGAAGGATGCTTTACTGGCCAAGGAAATTCTAAATTTACCTGAAGCTGCAATAATATGCTAAAAGTAATTTTAAAATCCTTAAAACAACTCTGGCAAGAAAGTTTAAAAATCTACCACATTATTACCAATGCACGCTGGTTAATGTTGGGGGTACTTACAGGCATTCTCTCAGGAGTAGCAGCTGTCTTGTTTTTTTTCGGAGTGGAAGGGGCTAAATTTTTACTATTACACACCCTTGCGGGGTTAAGTCTGCCTGCCCCTAGTGGAGAAGAAATTTTTCACTCTCACGCCTCTCTTACTGCCAGTAAACCCTGGCTTATTCCTCTATTCACCACCCTGGCAGGTTTAATTACTGGTTTATTGTTGCTTCGCTTTGCCCCTAAAAGCCTGGAAGGAGGCACAGACGGCACAGATAGCATGATCAAGGCCTTTCACCAACAAGACGGGATAATCGGCCTTTTGGCTGCCCTGGTCAGAGGTGGTACTTCTATTCTCACTATAGGTGCTGGCGGTAGTGCTGGACGAGAAGGTCCTATTTCTCTCATTGGTGCTGGAATAGGCTCCTTTCTGGCTCAAAAGTTAAAGCTATCCCCCCAAGAACGGAGACTACTTTTACTTACAGGTGCAGCTGGGGGGTTAGGCGCTATTTTCAGGGCTCCTTTAGGAGGCGCCCTAACTGCTGTGGAAGTAATTTACCGGGAAGACTTTGAGGCCGAAGCCATCTTACCGGCTGTTACCTCCTCAGTGGTAGCCTATACTATCTTTACCCTTGTCTTTGGCTCAGACCCCATTTTTAATATCCCAGATTTTAGATTTTCAGACCCTAGGGAACTAGTTTTTTATATTGCGCTGGCCCTATTTTGTGCCTTTACTGGCCAGTTTTATGTAAAAACTTTTTACTTTATTAAATATAAATTTTTCTGGCCCTTAAAAGAAAAAATAGGCATGCCTTTTACTCTAGCTGCTGGAGGACTGTTGATGGGAATCTTGGGCATGCTTTTCCCTCAACTTTTAAGCGGAGGCTATGGCTGGCTGGAAATGGCCATCTGGGGCAAGCTTTCTCTTTTAACCATGCTCTTTATTCTTATAGGCAAAACCATTGCCACTTCTATTACCCTGGGTTCTGGCATGAGTGGAGGCATGTTTGCTCCTGCCCTTTTTGTAGGTGGCATGTCTGGAGGCATCATAGGCTATATGGGGCAAATATTTTTCCCTCAAATCATTACCCAGCCTGGAGCTTTTGTCTTGGTTGGTATGGCCTCTTTTTTTGCCGGGATTGCCAATGCCCCTATTGGCCCTCTTGTCATGGTTTGTGAATTTTCTAAAGGATATGGCTTGCTAGCTCCTTTAATGCTTTCTTCTGCCATCTGCCTGGTATTAAACCGCAACATTTCCCTTTATGAAAACCAGGTGCACAATAAATTTGAATCCCCTGCCCATTTTGACGAAGCTGCCATCAATGTCCTGGAAAACTTACAGGTAAAGGATTACTATCAACCTAAAAGGGTCAGTACTTTTGAGGAATTTACTTCTTTTCCTGCTATGCTGGATGTTGTAGCCCACAGTAATGATTTTTATTTTCCAGTAAGGGGAAAAGATCAAGTTATAACTGGCATAGTCTCTGTCCAGGATTTGAGAAGGGTATTGTTTGAAGATGTGTTAAAAGACCTGTTGGTAGCTAAAGATGTAGCCAGAAAGCCATATACAGTAACCACTGAAGACAATTTATACACTGCCCTGATTAAATTTTTGGAAAGCGATTTTGGACAACTACCTGTATTGTCTCCCCAGGATCCCACCCATATTGTAGGGCTTCTAGCCAGAGAAGACGTATTTAAGGCCCTGCACAAAAAAGAGCACTAAAAAATTATTCTCTAAACTGCATTTCATATATTTTACGATAAAGTTCACAATTATTTAACAACTCTTCATGCTTTCCTATCGCCACAATTTCTCCCTGATTTAAAACTACAATTTTATCAGAACTCAAGACAGTAGATAACCTGTGGGCAATAACAATACTGGTCCTTTTGGCCATTAAATTATCCAGGGCTTTTTGGACTATTCTCTCTGATTCTGTATCTAAGGCACTGGTGGCTTCATCTAAAATTAAGAGAGGAGGGTTCTTTAAAATCGCTCTGGCAATGGTAATTCTCTGCTTCTGCCCTCCAGAAAGTTTTACTCCCCTTTCTCCAATCACAGTATCATATTGCTGAGGTAGTTTCATAATAAAGTCATGAGCATAAGCAGCTTTGGCTGCAGCAATCACTTCTTCTTCACTGGCTTCAGTTAAACCGTAACGAATATTCTCCCTAATCGTAGTGTTAAACAAAAAATTATCCTGAGAAACTATACCCATAAATAATCTCAGGCTAGTCAAAGAATATTCTTCTAAAGGTAAACCATTTAAAAAAATGGTTCCTTTTTGTTGAATGTAAAACCTGGGAATCAAATTTACCAAAGTACTTTTTCCTGCTCCACTGGGACCTACAATAGCTACCTTTTCACCATTTTTTATGGTTAAATTAATATTCTGTAAGGCTGGTTTTTCTGAGCCTGGATAAGTAAAGGTTACATCCTTAAATACCAATTCCTTAAAAGGAGGTTTTAATTCCTTTTCTCCTGCTCTTTCTATGGCCAGTTCTGGAGAATCTAAAATTTGAAAAACCCTTTCTGCACCAGCTAAGGCCTTTTGAATAGTCAGGTTGGCACTAGTAAGCTTTTTTAAAGGGTCGTAAAGCATAACCAGAGCAGTCATAAAGGAAAAAAAGGTGCCTGGAGTAGATTCACCAGCAACTACCTGGCTTCCTCCATACCAGACCACAAGGCCTGCGCCTACAGCCCCAATAAACTCCATTACTGGAGAAGAAAGCTCATTATATTTAATTTCTTTAATAGCAATATTAACTAACCTAGAATTTTCCTTTTGAAAGTTTTTATCTTCCTTTTCTTCTGTAGAAAAGGCCTTTACAACCTTTATTCCACTAAATATCTCTTGTAAAAAAGAAGATACATCTGATATTTTACTTTGATTTTTTCTACCCAGCTTTCGCAACTTTTTGCCAAAATAAATAAAAGGGTATACAGCTATAGGCAAAACTAAAACAGCAAAAGTAGCCAGATAAGGGTCTCTATAAAAAACTACAAACAGAAGTCCCAACATGGTAAGAACCTGACGTATAAGCATAACCAAACTGGGAAGGCTGGCTCTAATTAAAGTAACATCACTTAAAATCCTGGACATGAGCATTCCTGTTTGGTTTTCATCAAAAAAATATATTGGCAATCTAACTATTTTAGAGTGTAGTTCATTGCGTAAGGTTTCTAAAACTTTCAGTCCACAGTAATTCATCTCATAGTTTTGCAAAAATCTAAAAATCCCCTTTATAATAAAAACAACAACCAAGGCAATGGGAATAAAAATAAGGGCCTGTTTATCTTTGTTGATAAAGATATCGTCTAAGGCTGGTTTTACCAAAAAAGCTGCAGCAGCAGAACAAGCAGCTACAATCGCCATGGAAATCAGGGAAATAAAAATCCTAAACTTATAGGGCCAAAAGTAACTAAGGCATCTTTTAAAAAGTTTTAAACTATGAACATCTTTTATTTCTGAGGTTAATTTCATTTTAGTTCCCAAGTATAAGTTGTAGTTTTTTTATCTTCCTTTTTCTTGCGAAAAAACTTAAAAAATATCATGGAGCCCAAAAGATTACTTTGTATAGTCAACCTTGTTTTAAACCAATTTAAATCTTTTTTTCGCCCCACTCCTAAGCGATGAAAATAATAGGGGTTGGTTCCATAACCATTTCTAAACCTCTCTAAAGTAAAGGCTCCCTTATAGCCAGCAGTTTTTAAAGCCTTAAGACTTACCTGGTCAAAATGTCCCCAGGGCCAACAAAAAAACTGCTCATCCTGCTTATTTATTTCCTTTATCCTGGCCAAGGATTCCTGAAAATCCTTACAACAAAATTCATACCGCTCTTTTTCTGTCCTGCGTCTAAACTCTATTTTATCTCTACCTTCTTTAACCGGCCAAAATCCATCATAAGCATAAGCACTCCCAATATCAAAAAAGGGATAATTGTCTTGAGGTTTTTCATAAATACCCCAAACTGACCAATGACTTTTATCCTTTAACACGCCTTTAAATTCCAAATTCTTAAAACATCCCTGGTGTCTTTTAGAATGACTATAAACCTCATGACCAAAATCTTCAATCAGGGCCCTTAATTCCTGAAGGGTCATAAATTGAGAATAATCTTTTTTTTCTAAGGCCAAACGAAAGGAAGTGGAGAGCTTTTTTAAGTCCGTAATTTCTTTAGGATGCCGAACTCTTCCTTCAACAATGAAATCACTTACTGCAAAAAAAACTGCTCTAAAACCATACTTTTGCAACAGAGGAACTGCAAACTTCCAATTACTTAAATGACAATCATCAAAGGTAAGAACAATATACTTATCATCTATATATTCTTTACCTTTTACTATTCTATAAAGCTTACGTACGCTTATAGTCTTATATCCTTTCTCTTTTAAAAACCTTAGATGACTTTCAAAGATAGCAAGAGGATGACCACCTGGGGTACCTACATCATGATAACAGAGAATGGGAATTGCTTTAAAGAAACTAACCATTATTTTTTTGTAATAACTCTTTATATATATTTAAAAGTTTTTGAGTCTTCACTTCTGGCAAAAATAATTTTTGTAAAGGGATTATTTTACTTTTAATCTCCTCTCTCAAGCTCTCCGAAGTTATTAACTGCTCTAAATACAAGGCCAGTTGCTTGAAATCTCCTGGCTTAAACAAAAAACCTCTTCCCTCTAAAACTTCAGGAATTCCTCCTACTTTTGAGGAAACTATAGGCAAACCTGCAAAAATAGCTTCCAAGAGTGTATTGGGCATACTTTCACTTAAAGATGGAATACAAAAAATATCCATTATCTGAAGATAGTCTGCGATATTATTTATATGACCTAAAAAACAAACTTTTTTTTCTATCTTTAGCCTACTTATAAGATGCGTCCATTTCTCTTTTTGCGGACCAATTAAAATCAACCTCCAGTTATCCACTTTTAATAAACTAGCAGCCTTTAATAAAATATCTACCCCCTTATAGGAAGCATCACCACTAATACTTCCTATGACCACATCTGTTTTAGATATTCTAATTTTTTCCCTTACTAGGGCTGGCTCTAGGTTAGAAGCAACTCTATTTCTAGGAATAGAATTGTACAGTAGCTTTATTTTTCTTTTAGGAACACCTATCTTTTTTAATGTTTTAGCACAAGCCAAAGAATTAACAGTAAAACAGTCAATCCCTGGAGACCAATAGGGAAAAGGATTATTAGGGACAAAAACTACACCTCTATGAGCAAGTATAATCATATTTTTTTGCTTAAAAAATAAACTCCACCACGCCATTCTTTTTATAGCTTTATTATGGTAAACATGTATAATAGAAGGATTAAAGCTATCGATGAATTCTTTAAAAAAAGTTTTCCATTTTTTTACATCTTTTGGCAATTCAATCCAATTAGTTTTAGAACATTTATTAATAATAGTAGCACCTTTAGGAATTATAAAAGCTGTATTATGCCCTAGTTTACTCAACTCTTGAATAGTATACAGTGCTTGCCTCGTGCCACCACTACTTGTACTAGAAGAAGAGAAAAAAACTATTCGCAGGCTTGATAATACCATTTTAAAATACCTTCTGCTCTTTTATCCCAGGTATATTGTTTAGCTGTATTAATAGCATTTCTAGAAATAAGGTTAATTTGCTCAGTAGATAAAGATAATATTTCCCTAATCTTTTCGATACAATCAACAATATTTTCTGCCTCAAACAAAAAACTGTTCACCTTATGGACCAGAATACTTCTAATGCTTGAAAGGTCAGAAGCTAAGATAGGTTTACCTGTAGCTAAGTATTCAAACATTTTTAAAGGAGACATTGAATCAATAAGCTCTCCTGTCTTTAAATAAGGCATAATTAAGATATCAGCTTCCATAAGACAGTAAGGAACATATTTATAATCAATGTACGCATGCACATAACAATTTTTTATTCCCTTAGATAGGGATAGTTCTTTTATATACTGAACTTTTCTTTTATCTCCACCTATTATCACAAAATTTAATTCTGGCATATATTTAGCTATCTCTAATAAAAAAAAAGGACCTTTTTCTTTTCTTAATGAACCAACATATAACACTATCTTTTTTTTATATATACTTCTATCTTTAAACAATCTACCTATATAGTCCTTTTTTAAAGAATCCAGTTTAAAAAAAGTATTACTTATTCCATCTGGAAATACTTCTATGTTATCCTTCTTTAAACCCTCTTTTTGATATTGAGAAAAAATATGCTCAGAAATAGCTATAACTTTTCCATAATTATAACTATTAATATTTTCTACAAACTTTCTAAAATATTTAAATTTTTTATCCTTAGAAAACACATGAGATTCATAAATAAATTTTTTCTTTTTTTGAGCAAGAAAATATGCAATTGGTATACTTCTAGTAAAAAAAAGATCTTCAAAGTTTTTAATTTTTTTTTCTATATAAGCAAAAGCTGAACTCTCAAAATAATCTAGTTTGTCTTTTTTCAAAAAAATAACATTTAAATTACCAGGATAACAAATACCATACCTATGAAAATTTAATTTTATTAAGTTTAAAAAATACCTTTTAAACTTAAAAGGAATATAAAGATAAATTTCTTTTACAAACTTAGATAAAGAGTTAACCATATTAACTATCTGAATAGAATTGGCACTATGAGAAGGAATATGAGTCTTAGCAAAATATCTAATAACCATCTTTTAAATACTCAATTCTCGCCTTAAATAAACCAAGAAACAAAAACATTCCCCCCCTAACGCTATTTACATCCAAGTGGACGTGTAGTTGCATGTTTAAATATATTAATAAAATTATAAGCGCTATCAAAAAGGAAAAATCATCATAAGAATATTTCCACATACCAAGATAAAAAGCATATATAAACATAAACGTTATAGTTAAAAAACCCAAAATACCTGTTTCTGCAAGCAACTGTAAACTAATATTATGGGCATCTTGATATCCAGCACTCTCCACAGAGCTGTCATAGTGTCTATTCCTTTTATCTAAATAATTTCTATATTTTTCTTTAAAAGACTTATACCCATGACCTATAATGGGATTTTCCTTAAACATATTAAAAGCAGCCAACCAGAGGTTGTATCTATGATTAACTGTTATATGACTAAGGGGATTATCAGAAAGGCGCTTTAGCTTATTATGGGTAAAATATATTGATAACAAAAATAAAACAACTATACTTATAACGACATATATTTTAAATTTCTTTTTGATCAAAAACAAACCACTACACCCTAGCAAAGACACTAGAGGAGTTAACTCTTGCAATATAAAAACTAAATAAAATAAAAACAATATTGTTACTATATAAAAAATTTTAAAAAACTTTTTTTTCACACGAAAACAAAAAAACAAAGATACAAGAACCCCTATAGACAAAAACAAAGAGCTTCTGGAAATATTTTTAAAAAACAAAAAAGCAACGTTAACCATTCTTAAACTATCGTAACGATAAAAATAACATACAATAACGGTCAACAAAACAATAACAACATAACAATATAAATATTTTTCTATATTTTTAGATTCCAGATATCTTCCAAGCAAATAAGGGAAAATCGCCGTTAACACATCAAAACTTTTATTAACAGAAAAAGAATTATAAGCTGAGCTTATAATCGCCACAGCCCAAAATAAAAAAATAAAAACAACAAACTCATCTCTATATATATATTTAAAAGAAAATTCATTTTTAAACACAAGAAAAGTAAGATAAGCTATACACACAAAGTTATATATATCTACTTTTACAGGCAAAAAAAACAAAAATAATAAAAAAAGACTGCAGAAAAAAATATCATAATATGAATATAAAATATTTTTAAAATTCAAAGTTTGCTCCTTCAATCCTTAAGAAAACTTTCAAACTCCAAAATCTTTTTATCTAAAGCTAATTTCTGAAAAAACAAATCCCAATATTTCTTTTTCATTCCTAAAATAACATCCTTATCAAACTTTAAAAAATTTTTTAATATCATATTAATATGACTATTTTTTTTATAAAGAAAAAAATCACCCTTCAAAACCTCTCGTACTCCACCCACATCTCTAGCCACACAAACAAGTCCCTCAGCCATGGCTTCAAGCAAACTATTGGGCAAACCTTCACTATAGGAAGCTAAAATAAAAACATCTGCCTTACGCAAAATTTTTCTTACATCCTTTTGAAATCCATACCAGCTAACTCTATCTTCTAAATCCAGCTTCCTGGCCAATTCTTTTAGCTCTTGCTCGCACCTGCCTGTTCCCACCACATGATAATGGAAATTATACCCTTCTCTTTTTAGTTCTGCAAAGGCCTGTAAAACATCTTTATGCCCTTTATCGGGATTTAACTGACTGGTTGAAACAAACTGCAAAGGAGTGTTTACTTTATCAGGCGGAGAAGGCCTGACTTCCTTGCCAGTCATGATAACTGTTATTTCTTCTGGCTTTAAAAAGGGTAAATTTTGTAGCAATCCTCTTTTTATATATTCACAAGGAACCAATATCCTGGGTTTAATCCACTTATGCATCAGTCTAACATCTAATTTATTTTTCATATCGCCAGGAAGACCAACTCTATGAATAACAGGTATATTCAAAATCCTGGCAGCAATCCCTGCAGTGCGCATATCCTTGCCCACATTTACTATTACTCTGGAAATATTTCTTTTTTTAAAAAAATTAATAAACCAGCTTATTGCTAAGGGATTATAGTCTGGACCAAAATTAACTGCATAAGCTTCCAATCCCATTTCTTTAGCCCTATCCAAAAAAGGACCTTTTCTGGCCAAAATGACACTTTCAATATCTGTATATTTCTTTAAGCCCTGAGCAAGTTCTAAAGTCCAGGTTTTTACTCCTCCCCATTTATGAGTGGAATTGACAAAAGCTATGCGCATAACAAACTTAAATAAAGCTCTTTAGTTCTTTTATACATTGCCTCTAAAGAAAACTCCTGCTCTAGTTTCTCTGTATTAGCTGCTGGTAAACTCAGAGCTTTTTGTATATTTTCTAAAATAGAACAATTTGAATCTATAAACCTAATTCTAGGATAATATTCTTTAATTTCTTCAATACACTTGCTATATCTGGCCAAAATAGGAAGCCCCCAAAACCCAGCTTCCAGCACCACTCCTGGCATTCCTTCTATACCTGGCTCAGAAGTAAAAAATAACAAATCAAAAACAGAATAGTATTTGTTTACATCCTTTACTTCACCAGTAAAAACAAAGTGCTCTTTAGCAAAAGAAGGGATTTTTGACTGCCAATATTCAATATTACCCCCTCCAACTATCAAAAACAGAAAATTTTTATCTTGCTCCAATATCTTTAAAGCTGAATCTATAAAAAAATCCAGTCCCTTGCCCTTAGCAATCCTACCTACAAAGCCAATAATTTTCTGTTGATTATTGGTTACTATTTTCTCCCTTAATCCTCTATTAACATTATTCAAATCCACTTCAAGTCCATTATGAAGTATTAATATTTTATTTTTTAGACCAAAGCTATTTTTTAGATAAAAATCAAGTGCTTCTTTAGATACAAAAAGAATTTTATCTGTAAATAAAAGATGTATAATGTTTTCTTCTAGAGCCTGTTTTTTTTTATGTATCCATGAAGAAGCATACCAGTGCAATTTAGCCAAGTGCACATTAGCTATCTTTACCTTTACTCCAGCTAAACTTGCAGCTAAAATCCCAGAAATATTTCCTCCCAGAGAATGAGTATGCACAATATCTGTCCCATATTTTTTAAATAAAGAGCTTAACTTATATATACCTACAGGGTCCCATTTTCCTTTTAAAGGAAGGAAATGGGTTTTAACGCCCAATTCTTCTAACTCAGAAAAAAATATTCCTTTATCCTTATAAGTTACTACATGAACCTCAAAATCTTTAGTAAGCAAAGGCAGCAAGGAACGAAGTCTTCTTTGTACCCCTCCTATGTTCAAGTTATTGGTAACTCTAAAAACTACAGGTTTATTCTTTAACATTTTGCAATAAATTTAAAATCTTGCCTGCCAGCACCATGGCCCCAAAGCCATTATCAATATTCACCACGCCCAGGCCAGGTGCACAGGAGTTTAACATGGCCAGTAAGGCCGTAACTCCCTGAAAATGGGTACCATAGCCCACAGAAGTAGGCACTCCTATGATAGGTTGAGATAAAAGTCCAGCTAAAACGGAAGGAAGGGCGCCCTCCATGCCAGCAACGGCTATAATTACCCTGGATTGTTCTAAAAAAGAGAAATACGCTTCCAATCTATGCAGGCCAGCTATCCCCACATCAGCAATAAAACCAACCCTATAATCAAAAAACAATCCGGTATAATAGGCCTCCAATCCCACCTTTACATCAGAAGAGCCAGCACAAACAACCAGTATATCTCCTTCTGGAGAAAGTGTGGGGTCCAATTTTTTATTAGCAACTAAAAGCTCTGCTTCTGGGGAATAAAAATGTAACTGAGAAGATAAATTTAAATTTTCATATTTATAATTATCCAATTTGGTAATTAAAAAAGCCCTGTTCTCTTTATAAAAGTTTTCTATAATAATTTTTAGCTGCTCTACAGACTTGCCTTTGGCAAAAACTACCTCTTCAATGCCAGTTCTAAACTTTCTGGATTCATCCAAACAAAGATCAGCATTAAGTCTCTTTAAGCTAAGTTTGCTAAGCTCTCTAAAAAAATCTTCTTTGGATATGTTTTCTTTTTCTAAAAAGACATTTAACTTATCTAAAATATCACTCATTACATAGTAAGCCTAAAAGTATCTGTTTCCAGTTTCTTCTCCAGTTTATTGGCAAAAATACTCATGGAATAACAGCAGATAAAATAAAGCATGGCTACTGTTGTATAAATCTCAAAAGGATAAATCATAAGCCTGTTGTTCAAGCTTTGAGCTACAAAAGTAAGTTCTAAAACACCAATAACATAAGCCAGAGAAGTATCCTTAAAAATAGCAATGAATTGCCCTACTATAGCAGGAATCATCTGTTTTAAGGCCTGGGGCAAAATAATTTTACGCATGGTTTGAAAATAAGTAAGTCCAGTACTATAGGCAGCTTCAAATTGTCCTTTGGGAATATTTTGAATGCCTCCTCTTACTATCTCAGCCAGGTAAGCGCCGGTAAAAATAGTAAGAGCAATAGTAGCACTCCAGAAAACATTAATATAAGTTTTAGTAAAGATGGGTACAAAAAAGTAAACCCAAAAAATAACCATAATTAAAGGATTGCCTCTAATCAATTCAATATACAAAAGAGAAGGTATTCTAAACAATCTATATTTACTGGTCCTGCCCAAACCAACTACAAGGCCGATAAAAAAACTTACACTAATAGCAATAACAGACATAATAACTGAAAAGGCCAGTCCCCCCAAACCCCAAAAGAAATCTCCAGGCTCTTTGGAAGGAAAGCGCCAAATCAAAAGATAACGAAAATTATCCACCACCACTTTCCAGTTTAAGTTAATTATTCCTGAAAAAGCTTTATATGTGAGAAAAATCAAAGCAGAGACAAAAGACACCTTTAAAATTAAAACTACAATTTTATTTAAAACTACTAACAATCTATGTGTAAACAGGCTTAGTCCAGTTAGTTCCAGTTTATTTTCTTTTCTCTGGAATAATTTTCCCACCCAGGAAAATAGCTCTAAAATAAAACTAAAAGGAGAAAAGACTATATCTGCCAAGATATGTGTCCAGTTTTTATCTTCCTTTGGGACCAATTGCAGTTTGGCATTTACCAAGTTTAAAATTCCTGCAATAGAAAGGGATAAAGATAAATAAATAAAAGTAGCAGCTGTAGTAGCTTCAAAGCCTCTAAAGGTAAGTGATTCTATTTGTTGAGATTGCCAGCAAAGTTCAGGGACCCCCACCACCATGGCCAGAGATGAATTTTTCATGTTATTTAAAAATTCACTACCCAGGGGTGGAATAATAGAGCGAAAAGCAAGGGGTAAAATAATTTTGCGTAATACCTGAAAATAAGAAAGGCCCGAAGAATAAGCCGCTTCTAACAATCCCTTGGGAATAGATTGGATACCAGCCCGAATAACCTCAGCCATAAAAGAACCTGTATAGATGGAAAGCCCCAGGGTTGCACTAATAAATTCATAATTTTGGGAAAATAAAAATTCTCTCCAGGCTTCAGGCAAGGCTTGAGGCAAAGCAAAATACCAGAAAAAAAGCTGAACTAACAAAGGAGTATTGCGAAAAAACTCTACATAGACAGTGGAAAAATAATAGTAAGGTTTAAAAGAGGATAACCTACCCAAGCCAAAAATAATACCCAGAAGTAAAGCTAAACCAGAACTAATAAGAGAAATTTCAACTGTTAGCTTTAAACCTCTGATTAAGTAATACCCTAAATTTTCGCCATAAGTTTCATTAACTGTATAAAGCACAGACCAATCAAACTTATAGCCAAAATCAAAAACAAATCCCCAGTAATAAACCAGGCTCACTAAAACGCTAAGTAAGAGTACATTTTGCAACCAGTTTCTTTCTAAAATATAGCGCCACATTCTCTACATCCATTAAAGAGTTTTTTGATAAAAAAAGGCCCAGGGCACACCCCGGGCCTTTATAACTACTTATTTTTTTAGGGCCACATTTCAATAGTACGAGTAAGAGGAAAGTAATAAGGAGTATCTGGGCCATACCACTTGTTGTAAATCTTCATATAAGTACCATCTTTCCACATATCTTGAATAGCAAAATTAACAGCATCTCTCCAATCAGAATCATTTTCAGGTAAGCCAATGCCATAAGGCTCATCGCTAAAAAAATCGCCTACCAGTTCATACTTACCAGGTTCTTTAGCTGCATAACCAAGCAAAATAGTGGAGTCAGTAGTCCAGCCAGCAACTCTATCCATTTTTAAGGCTTGGAAACACTCTGACTCTTTTTGAAAAGAGATAACATTCTTTTCATAATTGGGGTCACCAAGTTTCTTTAACAAATTCTTTACATTAATTTCAGAAGTAGTTCCCTGCTGAGTAGCAATCTTTTTGCCAATAAAGTCTTCCCATTTTTTATAAAGACCTTTTTTGGCCAAAATCTTCTGCCCATCAAAAAAGTAAGTAATGGAAAAGTCTATGGACTTATCCCTTTCTCTTTTATGGGTCATATTGGCTACAGACATGTCAATTCTGCCTTGCTGGACAAAAGCAATTCTGGTCTTGTTGTTTACAGCCACTCTTTCCAGCTTGCAGCCAAGTCTTCTGGCAATTTCTTCAGCAATATCCACATCAAAGCCAACCCACTCGCCCTTTTCATTATAAAAGGCCCCTGGAATGGAATCGGTCATGATTCCAGCCCGAATCACTTTGGTCTTCATTACCCTTTCATAAGTAGGGCCAGCATAGGCCAAACTGGCCAGCACCAAAACCGCAATCATTCCCAAAAACACAGTTCTTAGTTTAAACATAAAAACCCCTCCCTTTTGTATTTTTAAAGTTATACCCTAAAAACCTCTTAATGACTCAAGATTTTACTCAAAAACAACTTGGTCCGTTCACTCTTGGGATTATTAAAAAAGGCATCAGGAGTATTTTCTTCTATCAGCCTGCCATCATCCATAAAAATGACTCTATCTGCCACTTCCTTGGCAAACCCCATCTCATGAGTAACCACCACCATGGTCATTCCCTCTCTGGCCAACCCCTTCATAACGTCCAAAACTTCATTAATCATTTCCGGGTCCAGGGCTGAAGTGGGCTCATCAAAAAGCATAATCTTAGGCCGCATGGCCAGGCCCCTGGCAATAGCTACTCTTTGCTGCTGTCCTCCAGAAAGCTGAGGGGGATAGGCATTGGCCTTGTCAGGAATATTTACTTTGGCCAAAAGTTCCATAGCTAAATCTTCAGCTTCCCGCACATCCATTTTACGCACTAAAATGGGGGCTAAAGTAATATTTTCCAAAACGGTCATGTGGGGATAAAGATTAAATTGCTGAAAAACAAAACCTATTTCTGCACGCAAGGCTGTAAGGTTGGTCTTGGGAGAATTTACATCCACTCCATCTACTAAAATTTTACCCTTTTGAATGGGCTCTAGCCTGTTAATACAGCGGATAAGGGTACTCTTGCCCGACCCACTAGGCCCGCAAATAACAACAACCTCACCCTTTTTTATTTCTAAATTGATATCCTTAAGCACATGATGTTCACCAAACCACTTGTTTACATGCTCTATCTTTATCAACGCTAACACCCTCTCCTTAAACGAATTGACGCAAAAAACCTTAGCAAAGAGCTTTCCCCTTAGCAAGAAGGGAAACAACTCTTTAAATAATTTATAAAGACTGTTTTAAAGGTAAAATGGCCCGCCCTGAGGGATTCGAACCCCCGACCTGCGGATTCGAAGTCCGACGCTCTATCCAGCTGAGCTAAGGGCGGGAAATAAAAAAGCTATTTGCCAGAATCAAGCTTTAAACCAGTGATAATTAAGGCAAGAGCAATCAAAGCTACCAACAAAATAAATCCAGGACCCATAGCACCCTCCCATATTCTTTTAAAATTTTTTATCTAACCTTTTTTTTATCCAAGAGCAATAAAAAGATTTTCTCTAGAGTTCCTCCAGAGGATAAAATTCTTCCTCTACTCCTCTAAGTAATTTTCTTTCTTGCACAAATTCCAAAAAGACCTCTGCATCAATAAAACCAAGATCTTCCTTAGCTTTTATCTTCTTAAAATCTAAATAAAAATCACCCCCCCTGGCAACAAAGCTATTGGTTACCAATAGATACTTTTCTTCTAACTTTAGAGGTTCCCATCTATTATTGCGATATATGACCAAATCCACTATTCGCCTTCCCAAGGGATTAGCCTTTCTCAACTTAAACTTAGCTCCATACAGGTAGGGAAAAGGACCAGTCCTACCCTGCAAAGCTCTATCCACTGCTTTTTCTAAAATAGTCTTCAACTCCTTTCCAGACAGTTCAAACAAAACCAGGCTGTTACCAAAGGGCAAGACTTCGTAAATATCAGCCACGGTAATGGGCCCTTTAGCTAGGGAAGTCCTTACTCCACCAGCATTTTGCAAAGCAAGATCTACCTCCAGATATTTAGTTTTTAAATACATAGACTTAGCTACCAAGGGAGCTAAGTCATTTCTTTTATCTGTTTGAGGTATACGAATATTACTCAAACTTTTAAGGGCTTTTCCTACTACTTTCTTTTTGAGTTTTTCTACTTCTTTGGAGTAATCCAGTATGTTTTGTTCTACTTTCTTATTCTTTTGAGAAGATACAAAGAAAGCCTTTTGCCTTGCTGTTAAGCCCTGTATTCCTGTTTTCGAACCAAGCAAAAATATAATTCTAGAGTCCTTTTGCCAGCTATTTTCTAAAATTACACCTTGTCTATCAAAAGCCACCTTAAGATCACCTAGTACATACCCCCACTTCCAGGCAGTAACCACTAGGACAGGTTTATTATGGTTATATACAAGAGTAGGATAAGGTCCTTCAGAAGGAAGTCCTAACTCCTCTAATTTTCCTAAAGGTGTATGAGAATGTCCTCCTACAATAATGTCAATATCCTCTACTTCCCGGGCTAGTTTTATATCCTGTTTATATCCAAGATGACTTAAGACTATTACTTTATTTATACCCATCTTTTTAAAAAGCTGAACAAAATCAGAAGCAACTTTTTTTACATCTTTAAAGCCTATGTTATTACCAGGACTAGATATGTTTTGAGTGTCTGGAGTAGTTAATCCTAAGATAGCCACCTTTTCCCTTCCTATTTGCATAATAATATACTTTTTAATCTTACTTTGTAACTTATTTGGTTTTTTAAAATAAATATTAGCACAGAGAATAGGAAAATTGGCCCTGGAAACAAATTTCTGCCAAAGGACTTCAGGCCCCTTATCAAACTCATGATTTCCAAGAACCATAGCATCTAAACTTAAAAGATTTAGACTGGTAATATCTGCTATTCCTTGAAAAAAGGTATAATAAAGAGTACCCTGAACTGCATCTCCTGCATGTAAAAAAAGAATATTTTTATCTTGTTTTTTTTCTTTTTGGACATAATCAGCAATATAGGCATATCCACCCACCAAAATTTTGCTATTACCTTTTTTCTGCTTATTTATGGTTAAAGCCAAAGGGTTTAAGTGAGAATGAGTGTCGTTTACATGTATAATTCTAAGAACAAAACTTTCTGAAAGATCTTTACTGTTTATAATCTCTTGCTTTTTTACACAAGAAACAACAATAGCACTCAGCAAAAAAATACAAACTACCAACAGCCATCTTTTTTTTCTCATAAATCCTCTCCTTGCCTATCTGGCCTTAATTTAGCCAAGTGTTATCGAAAAAATTTTATAGACAAGAAAAAAATAATTCACTAAGCCCACTCTTTTTAAAGAAATCTGTACTGGAGGGGTAAAATATATGCAAGCTATTCTTATGAAAATGGTAATCTCTTTTCTCTTAATCCTTACTTTAAATAGCCCAGTATTAGCTCAGGATGTGTTAACAATTGGTTTCAACCTTCCCATGAGTGGAGAAAATAAACAAACAGGCATCTCAGCCAGAGACGCTGCTGAAATGATTAAAGAAAGAATCAACCTACAGGGTGGGCTTACCATTGGAAGCAAGAGCTATATTCTAAAGTTTATCTACGAAGACAATGACTTTGATCCTAAAAAAGCCCAATCAGTAACCCAAAAACTAGTAGAAACAGACAAGGCTCTGGCCATAGTTGGCCCCATGGCCAGTAGGCAGGCCGTACCTGCAGGGGCAATTGCCAACAAACTACAAACCCCCATGATATCTCCCTGGTCCACTAACCCCAAAACCACCCTCAATAGACCCTGGGTATTTAGAGCTGCTTTTTTAGACCCCTTTCAAAGCGATGTGGCCATAAAATTTAGTGAAAAACTTTTTAAACCCCAAAAAGTAGCTGTAATTTTTGTAAAAGATGACGATTATTCTAAGGATCTGGCTGAGCTTTTTAAATTAAAATGGGAGCATAAATATGGTACAGGAACAGTAGTGGGTTTTGAAGGTTTTCTCACTGGCAATAACGATTTTACTCCTTTAGTTAAAAAAATTCTTAAAGATAAACCAGATTTGATTTTTCTTCCCTGCCATTACTATCAAACCGCCAATATCATGAAGACCCTGCACACACTGGGCTGGGAAGGACCTATCATGGGTACAGATTCTTGGAACTCTGCGGATCTATTTAAACTCTGTGGACGAGATTGTGTAGGACATTTTTTCTCTACCCACTATACTGCTTTAGGAGCAAAAGGATTAACCCAAAACTTTGTTCAACAATTCCAGAGAAAATATAATTATTTGCCTGACGACCCAGCAGCCCTTACTTATGATTCTATTAACCTCATCTTCCAAGCCCTAAAAAACAGCGGAGATTTATTTAACCAGGCTGACTCCATAACCAAAAAAAGAGCTATCCTTCGTTTTGCCTTATCTAAAATCCAACAATTTAACGGTGTTACTGGAAAAATGAGCTTTAACTATCAAGGTGACCCCATAAAATGTGCGGTAGTAGTAAAAATCAATGAAAAAGGAGAGTTTGTCTTCTCTGAATCTGTTTGCCCGGAAGAATAAATTTAATTTAAAAAAGGTTGCCATTTGGCCAAGATGCGCTTAAACCATAAATATTAGAATGTATTCAGGAGGAAAACATGTCCAATTGGCAACCTTATTCACCCACGAAAGCCCGCGTAGAAGTGCTCAACGCCTTTATGCGGGGAGTTTATCAGTGGATGGCTCTAGGCTTAGGCCTTACAGGTATCATAGCTTATTTCACGGCTACTAGTCCTACCTTACTGCAAATTATTTTCGGCAATCCCCTGGTAATGTGGGGGCTCTTAATTGGTGAACTACTTTTAGTTGTAGGGCTTAGCGCAGGGATAAGCAAACTCTCTGGCTCCACAGCCACATTTCTCTTTTTGCTCTATTCTGGACTAAATGGCCTTACTCTTTCGGCCATATTTCTCGTCTACACTACCTCTTCTATTGCTTCTACCTTCTTAATCTGTGCTGGAATGTTTGCGGCCATGTCCATCTATGGACTTACCACCAAAAAAGACCTTACTTCCCTGGGTAGTTTTCTCTTCATGGGGCTCATTGGTATTATCATTGCTTCCATAGTAAATATCTTTTTGAAGAGTTCCGCCTTTCAGTTTGTTATCAGTGGGATTGGCGTAATTGTTTTTGTGGGACTTACTGCTTATGACTCCCAAAAACTAAAGCTAATGGGAGAAAGCGCCCCCTATGATGATGCCCTAGCAATTAGAAGGGGGACCATCCTGGGTGCCCTTACCCTATACCTGGATTTTATTAACCTCTTCTTGATGTTACTTAGATTTTTTGGTCAATCCAGAGAATAAAAAAGGGGGGACCTTCCCCCTTTTTCCCAACAATGAATCCAATTATTTCTTCCCTTCTTTACCCCCTGGGTCTTACCTATGCTGGTTTGGTTAATCTGCGCAATAAATTTTACAGCCGCCAAAAAGTATCTCTGGGCTTGCCCACCATTTCCATAGGCAACATATCTGTAGGTGGAACCGGCAAAACCCCTTTTACTCTTTATCTAGCTCAAAAGATACACTCCTGGGGACAAATACCCTTTGTTTTAACTCGAGGTTATAAAGCCAACCCTCCCACCTATCCTTTTGCCGTCAGCCCCACAGATAGTCCTAATACAGCTGGAGATGAACCCCTCTTACTAGCTAAACAGGGATTACAGGTCATAATTGACCCCAACCGGGTACGAGCAGCGCAATTTGCCCTGCAAAACTACACTCCCACCTCTTTTTTATTGGACGACGGTTTTCAGCAAACCAAAATCTTTAAGGATTTGGACCTGGTTCTTCTGGCACCTAGGGACTTTTACAACTGGAATCGCCCTCTTCCCAGCGGCTATTGGCGGGAAGGGGAAAAGGGATTAACCCGAGCAGATATTTTTCTGGTAAACCTGCAGGGTAACAATCTGTCCCTTCTACAAAAACTGGCCACTAAGAAACTAAAAAAATTTTCTAAACCTCTTCTTTTTTTTGACTATAAGATAACATATCTGGAACATGTTCAAAATAAAGAACAAACTAAAAAACTAAAAAATTATTTGCTTATAACCACCCTTGCCAATCCTCAAAAAATAGTTAAAAGTCTTCTCAACTTTGGCTTAAATCCCCCAGACCTACATCTCTCTTACCCTGACCACTACTTCTTTAAACCTCACGATAGAAAAAAGA
Organism: Desulfonauticus sp.; assembly: GCF_055126295.1. Classification (NCBI taxonomy): domain Bacteria; kingdom Pseudomonadati; phylum Thermodesulfobacteriota; class Desulfovibrionia; order Desulfovibrionales; family Desulfonauticaceae; genus Desulfonauticus; species Desulfonauticus sp. The sequence goes on from NZ_JBSRHE010000003.1 coordinate 95,950, forward strand.
TTTTAAGGATTATAAGAGAAAAAAAGTTAAATCTGGTGTGTACAGAAAAAGAAAAGGATAAACTGGTAGGCATTTTAAATACGCAAGACATTTGGGTTATTAAAAGCCACATTGTCTTCTCTTCAAAAGAAGAGGAAGATTTACTGCTGCAAAAAGTAAAAAATATTTTACAAATTAAATAAGATAAGGAAGATTATGAAACAAAAAATAAATAAACAGGAAATACTTAGAATTTTTCGTAAAAAACAAAAACCTTTAACTCCTAAAGAAATCTACACTCTTTTAGGCAAGAAAAAACACCTCAAAAAAGCGGTCAAAAGAATTCTTAAGGAACTGGAAGAGCAGGGGAAAATCCTCAAAACAGGAAAAGCCCTGTGCCTGGTGGAAAAATTGCCCCTGGTAAAGGGAGTATTAGAAATTCAGGGTTCAGGCATAGGTTTTGTCATTCCAGAAGATAAAAGGCGCAAGGATATCTTTGTACACCCCAACAACTTTGAAGACGCCTGGCATGAAGACGAAGTCCTGGTAGCTATCTTACCCTTTAAAACAGGTAAAAGCCCAGAAGGGCGTATCGTCAGAGTTCTAAAAAAGAAAAGGGAAAAAATCGTAGCCAAGGTAAAGCAAAAAATTGGCTCTCAGGTGTATTTAACTCAACCTACGGATTTAAGGCTTCACTTTTCCCTGGTCATAGAAAGTCCAGAAAAGTTACAACCAGGCTCCCTACTTACTTTAAAACCAGAAGCCCCTCTAGAGCCTTCTCTCTGGTCTGCTACCCTGGAAGATGTTTTAGGTCCAGAAAAAGACCTGAGTGTGCAGGAAAAAATGGTCAAAATAAACCATCTCATACCTACAGACTTTCCTGCTCAAGTTCTCAAGGAAGTAACAGAATTGCCTGCCCACCCCAAAGAAAAAGACTTTGACCAGCGTACGGATTTGCGTTCCCTGCCTTTTGTTACCATTGATGGGGCCAAGGCCAGGGATTTTGACGATGCCATCTGTGTGCAAAAGACAGCCCAGGGCTATAAACTTTTTGTGGCTATTGCTGATGTCTCCCACTATGTGGACTTTGGCTCTGCTTTGGACAAAGAAGCCCTGGAAAGAGGCAACTCCTATTATTTCCCCCTCTCAGTAGAGCCCATGTTCCCCCCGGCCCTATCCAATGGTCTTTGCAGCTTAAACCCCCATGTCCCCAGGTTGGTCATGGTTGCAGAAATGGACTTTAATAAGCAGGGACAAAAACAAAAGGCCAAATTCTATCCTGGAGTAATTGAAAGCAAATTTAGGCTAACTTACACCCAGGTACACCAGGCCCTGGAAAAAGGAGATACTCAGGCTAAAAAAGAAGTGGAGCCTGTTCTTCCCATGCTGGAATTAGCTTATGAACTTGCCTCCCAGTTAAAAAAACTTCGCCAGCAAAGGGGCAGTATTGACTTTGACTTACCAGAACCAGAAATTCATTTTAATCTGCAAGAAGGCCTTCTGGAAGTAAGGCCAAGGCTTAGGTATTTTTCCCATCAGGTAATAGAAGAATTTATGATTGCTGCCAATGAAGCAGTGGCTGAATTTTTAGAAACAAAGGAAATGCCCTTTTTATATCGTGTCCATCCTGCCCCTGACCCTGAAAAGTTAGCCTCTTTATTTAAACTTCTAAAAACAACCACTTTAGCAGAAAAACTTCCTGAAAAAACCTCTCCTAAAGACCTGCAGGACCTCTTAAAAAAAGCAGAGCACACTGAACTCGCCTTTTTGGTCAATCGCTTACTTTTAAGGTCCATGATGCAGGCCAAATACAGCCCTGTAAATGAAGGCCACTTTGGCCTGGCTTCTCTTTCCTATTGTCACTTTACCTCTCCCATTAGACGCTACGCAGACCTGGTGGTACACAGGGCCTTAAAAAAGGTATTGGTGGGAGATTTTCCCCGAAAAAAGAAGCTAAAAAAACTCCAGAAACTGGGAGAGCACCTAAGTTTACAAGAACGCAAGGCCATGGAAGCAGAAAGAGAGATGCTCAAAAGGGCCTCTATTTTAGCTCTAGAAAAGAGGATAGGACAGGAGTTTACTGGCATTGTCTCCTCTTTAAGCGACTTTGGTTTTTGGGTAGAATTGGAAGAAATTATGGCCGAAGGCCTAGTGCGCTTCTCCAGCCTTAGTGATGATTATTACTCCTTTTTGCCAGATAGACAGGAAATAAGAGGCGAGCGCACAGGAAAACGCTTTGTGCTGGGTCAAAAAGTAAGAGTTGTCTTAGAAAGGGCTGATTTAGATAGATTACAGGTGGATTTTGCCTTAAAAGAAGAAGATTAAAAAACTCTTCTACTTCCAACCTATTCTTTGGCTCTGGGATGAGCCTGGTCGTAGATTTGCATTATGGTTTCTAAGTTAAGGTGGGTATAGCGTTGGGTGGTAGAAATCCTGCTATGGCCCAAAAGCTCCTGTACTGTACGCAAATCAGCACCTGCTTGCAGTAAATGGGTGGCAAAGGTATGTCTTAGCGTATGAGGGCTCAAATTAAAATTAAGTCTGGCTTCTTTAGCCAGGCGCAACAAAATACGATTGGCTTGGCGACGATTTAAGCGTTTTCCCCGTATTCCTAAAAAAAAGGCCTGCTCCCGCAAACTGGGATTAAAGGCTTCTCTTTGCCGAAGATAATTTAACAACCTTTGCGCAGCCTTTTTACTTAAAGGTACCATGCGTTCCTTTTGCCCCTTTCCCAGAACAATTACCACTCTTTGCCCCAAATCTACATCCTCCAGGTTTAACCCCAGGGCTTCACTTATTCTAAGTCCTGACCCATAAATGAGTTCTGCCAGGGCAATATCCCTTAGGTTTTTAGGGGAAGGTTCCAGTTCCACTTCCAGTAAGTTTATTACCTGGTCCACATTTAATACTCTGGGAATCTTCTTTTCTTGCTTAGGATTTTTTATGCCCAACAAAGGATTGATCTCTATTTTTTTACGCTTTAAAAGAAAGCGAAAAAAAGACCTTAGAGAAGAAAGCTTTCTGGCTAAAGAACTTTTACTTAAGTTTTTAGCATAAAGCTCCTGAATAAAGCTAAGGACATCTGGTTTTACAATCTTTTCAGGAGAGTCTAAACTTTTTTTTACCTTATTTAAAAAAAGTTCAAACTCTTTTAAATCAGTGGCATACGCTCTAAGAGTAGCTAAAGAATAGCCTTTTTCTACTTCTAAATAAGCAATAAAAACTTGTAAATTATGAGGAAGGTTTTCTTCTATCCAGGACATAATTACTTTTGGGATTTTTCTTGGCAACTTTCTTTAAGTTCATGGCAATTTGTGCAGCTTCACCATAGTGTTTTAACTGACCATAGTTAAAAACCACAGCAATGGAAATTGCCATTAAGGGAAATTCTCTTACTTTTCCCTGCCTATCTGTGGAAACAATTTTACCCTGCTCTCTATCTTCAGGGTCGTAAAAATTAGGAACAATACTGTCAAAGCTTTCTACAATCAATTCACAGGCCTTTTCTGCCTTATCAGTAGGCACAATAAAAATAAAATCATCTCCGCCCACATGTCCCACAAAACTCTCAGGACCACCAATAGCCCTTATGGTGTTGACAATAATTCTAGCTGTCATCATCAAAACTTCATCACCTCTAGAAAAGCCATATTTGTCATTAAAGGACTTGAAGTGATCCAGGTCCACATAAGCCAGGGCAAATTCTTTTTGCTGGTCTAATAAACTCTGTATCTTTTGAATAATGGAGGTATTACCTGGCAGCTTGGTCAAAGGATTGGCATCCAGGCTTCTGGCTGCCCTACTTAAAATAAGAGTTAAACGCACTCTGGCAATATCTTCTTTTATGGGCTTTAAAATAAAGTCATCTATTTCTAGATGGGTAAAGTCTATACTGGGCAGGTCTTCTTTATCTAAAATTAAAACCACTGGTACCTGGCGATAAACATTTTCACTCTTAAAAAGAGAAACCAAATGCAAGGGGTCAACATCTTTTAAATCCTTATCAAGCAAAAGTAGTTGAGGAGGATTGTTAAATAAAAATTCTATAGCTCCGCTACCACGCTCAAAAACAGTCCAATTGGCTGCAGGAAAGGATTTTTTCAAAGTTTTAAACAATTCAACAGAGTTGGAAATAAGAAAAAAATCCTGTTGTTTATTCATATTTTATTCGTCAGGAGTGAAATGGGAAAGTTCTAAAAACTGTTCTCCCAAATTATCCAGAATATCTTCCAGGTCATTTAAAGAAAGTTTAAGTATTTTTAAACTCTCTGGATAGACAAAACTTACCTGGTCATCTCCAGCAAAACCCACTTCAAAGGCTCTGGTAATAAAATCAGCCAGGTGGACCACTGCGGCCATATCGGGATGGTGTTGAGCGCTCTTTACTTTGTGATGCCAGGCCAAGGCCTCTCGCAAACGCAAAGGAAGATTCCAGTAATCTGCCAGCCAGGCATTTATCCTGTCGTGAGCAAAGCCCATTACTTTTCGTTCTGCCTCATAATAGCTTAGGTCTTCTTTTTTTACCACTGCATCCACTTCTTCTTTTAGCTCTGGCAATTGAACCAGGGCAATTACCTTGCCCAGGTCGTGCAAAAGCCCGGCCACTGCATACTCCTCAGGGTCCTTAAAACCTACCTTTTTGGCAATAACCGAAGCAGCTAAAGCACAGCCCAAACTATGTTCCCAAAGTCCCACCATGGACTTGGTCATAATATCAAATACAGAAGTGCTAATTATAAGCCCTTTAATCACATTAAAACCCAAAAGTACCAGGGCATGTTGAATGGTAGATATCCTTCTGGGAAAACCGTAAATGGGAGAATTGACCATTTTTAAGACCTTGGCTGATAAAACCTGGTCCCTGGAGATAGCTTTGGCAATTTTTTCTGTTGAAGAATTGGGGTCTTCTACCAGTTTGCTTACTTCTTCCAATACCTTGGGTAAAGTGGGCAAGTCCTTGACTGCTAAAACCTTTTTCTTGGTTTCCAATTGCAAATCTTCCATTACTCACTCCCTTCTTCTGGAGTCTGCATCTCTGCCAGGGCTTTGTGCTGAAAGTATTCTTGCAAAAAATTCTTTAATTTTAACATAAAAGGGTCATCCTGATGACGAAAAAGATAATCCATTCTTTTAATCCGCTTCTCAAAAGAAGGAGCAGAAGCCAGCCCCTCCAGGTCCAGGGGATTTCCCTTTACCACAATGGACTTTATCCCCTTGTTAGCCAGGATGCGAATGTGATTTTCCGTAAGGCTAACCCCTGCTGCCAAAAGCACCTGCCCGGTCTCGCTGGTAGCTGGTTTTTCCAGGACCATGCCAGGCTTGGCCAGATTGATGGGAATTTTTTGCATGCACTTCTCCTCTTACCAATAACTGCTATTTTTACTTTCCTCTTCTTGCAAATAAAATCAAGTCTTTTCTTAGATTAAAGAGTAAAAGAGACCTGGCTTTCTGGTTATAAGTCCTTTTACTTCCAGTTGCAAAAGCATACTATTTAACAGTGCAGATGAAAAGGGCAGGGCCTGTTGAATATCTTCTAAATGCATCTCCTGGTTTTCCTGTAAAAGAGTTAGAATCTGTTTTTCCTCTACACTTAAATCCGAAAAGTCCCCAGAGGTTGTTTTGGGTTCAGAAAAAGAACCTTTTGTCTCCAAACCAAGCATTTCCAGTACATCTTCTGGCTCTTGTATAAGATAAGCCCCTTGTTGAATCAAAGCATTACACCCAGCAAAGGAATTCATTTTACAGGTACCAGGCACAGCAAACACCTCTCTATTTTGCTCCAGGGCAAACTGAGCCGTAATTAAAGAACCACTCTTTTTAGCTGCTTCCACTACCACTACTCCCAGGGAAAGCCCGCTAATAATCCTATTGCGAAGGGGAAAATTTTGCGGCTCAGGCTCTGTAGAAGGTAAAAATTCGCTCAACAATAAACCTTGTTCTTGCATTTGTTCAAAAAGAGTTTTGTTTTGCCTGGGATAAACCACATCTAGGCCACAACCCAGGACCCCTATACTTTTGCCTTCTCCTCTAAGGGCAAAAGAATGAGCCCTGGCATCAATCCCCACAGCCAAGCCAGAAACCACGCAAATCCCTGCTGCACTTAAAGTGCTAGCCAGTTCTTCAGCCATTTTTAAACCATAGGCTGTACATCTCCTGGCTCCCACCAGGGCTACCTTGGTTTTTTGTAATAAAGACAACCTGCCCTTATAAAATAAAAGAGGAGGAGGTGTACTTATTTCTCTTAACAGGGAAGGGTAATTATCATCAGTAAAAAGCAGGTAAGAGACATTCTTTTTTAAAATTTCTTCAACCAGAGAAGTGGCCTTTTGCCAGCAACCATCTAATTCTAAAGAGTTGATTCCCAATTTTGAAAGCAGTTTTACATCTTTTCGTGCTTCTTCTAAAAAAAGATAAGGGCTTTTATAGTCTAAAACTATTCTTTTTATCCTGGCAGGGCCAACTCCTTTTATCTCTCTTAAAACTAAAAAGGCAAATAGTTCCTTTTCTCTGGTCAATTTTTTAACTCAAGCTCTTAAGTTTCATTCTTGCTTTTGCAGCTACATCACTTTTGGGATAATCCTCCAGTAAAACCTTTAAATAAAACCTGGCATTATCCTTATCTCCCAATTCCAGATAGGCATAGGCAATTTTAAGTAAAGCATGACTGGCCTTCTCACTCTTAGGAAAGGAATTTACTACCTGCTTAAAGGCCAGAATGGCTTGAGCATAAAGCTCTTCTCCATAGTAGCTTTCTCCAATCCAATAAAGGGCATTGGGCAGTAACTTACTCTGGGGATATTCTTCCTGCAGTTGCTTTAAAAACTTACGACCAGACTTATATTGGCCCTCTAATACCAGTTTTAAACCCTTTTCATACAACTTTTTATCCGTCCAAGAGTCTTTTTGAGATTGCATCGCCCCAAGCTTAACTTCCAGTTCTTCTTCTGGTCCAGGGCCAGGAATTAATTCAATTTGCATCTTTTCTTCTGTACCCTTTGCTTCTGTTTTTGCCTCTGCTTGAGATAAAGCAGTAACTTTTTGTTCTAAGGCCTGCAAAGAACTTTGCAGATTTTTTAATTCCTCTTTAATTGCAGTTAATTCCCTTTGATTTTTCCTTAGCTCTTCTCCATAAGCCAAAGAACTGCTTTCCAGATTTTCCAGACGCCATTCCAGGGACTGAGACATTACCTTGGGGTCTTGTCTATAACTACTACATCCTCCAAGCATTCCCAAAAGTACCAGCAACCAAATAAATTCTTTCTTCATTGCACTCTCTCCAGCTTAAGGGTTTAACTAAATCTAGATTCATTTTCCCTTAAGAAAAAAAAATATTTTTTTCAAGCATACTAAAAAAGTAGAAAAATAGCATCTTGACAAACAAACGTTTGTTTTATACCCGCATTTCATGCAGTCCAACAGAGAAAAAATTTTAGAAGTAGCTGAAAAACTTTTTGGTGAAAAAGGCTTTAAGGCCGTAAGTGTAAGGGAAATCACCCAAAAGGCCCAGGTCAATGTAAGTGCAGTTAACTATTATTTTGGAAGCAAAAAGGGCTTGTACCTGGCTGTATTTAAAGAACTCTGGCTAAAAAGGGCTTATCTTCAGCGACAATACCTGCAAAAAAATCTGGAAGCCAAAAAACCTTTAGATATCCAGACCTTTGTCCAGGAAGTGATGACCAGTTTTTTAACCGGTCCCATTTGTGAAGACATTAAAAAATATCACCATGCTTTAATTCAAAGAGAATTCAGAGAGTCCAGTGAAGCTCTGGACATGGTGTTAAAAGAAGCCATTCACCCCATGCTAAATCTCTTAAGCAACTACTTAGAGACAATTTTTCCTTCTCGGTTCTCTGAGGAAGAAAAAAAGGTTTATGCCTTGAGCATAATAGGCGTGGCAGTTCATTTTAATCTGGTCAGCAAGAGCTTGCCTCACATTCTGCCCGAAATAAAAACAGAGCCAATTCCCTTTATAGGCGAAAAGATAAGCTTTCTCTTAGCCCAGGGACTTCAAGGAATAACTAAATGAAAAAATTTTTTGCTTTGTTTTTGTGTTTACTTCTGGGCTGTAGCCCCAATTTAAAGTTGGAACGCAAAAATTATATAAAAATACCTTCCACCTATTTAGAAAGTGCTAATCCTGAAGAAAGTGATAGTGGAAGGTGGTGGACCAGGTTTAAAGACAAACACCTGGAAAATATCCTGGAGCAAATTAAAACTTCTAGTCTGGACTTACAAAAAAGCAGCCTTGCCCTCCAAATTTTAAAAAAACAATACGAACAGGAACTTTCCACTTTATATCCTCAAATAGATTTAAAGGGAAGTGTAATACGAGAAGGAAAATACATCTCTTCCCTTACAGGAGATAAAAAATATTCCCTTGGCAACACCTATTCTCTAAGTCTTTACGCTTCCTATGAACTGGATTTATTCCAAAAATTAAGCCAGCAAAGACAGTCTGCCTGGCATACCTTTTTGCAGGGTAAATACGAACAAATTGCCCTAAGACAAAGTTTGCTCACTGAAGGAGCTAGTTTATATTTAAATATTGCCTTTTTAAAGTATAAAAAAGAACTTTTAACAAAACTTTTAAAGCTAGCTCAAACCAAATACCAGCTTGCGCAATTAAACTATTCTCAGGGTATAAGTGAACTTTCTACCCTGCTTAACTTTGAAAATCTGGTAGAGCAGAGGAAAAATGAACTTCTTGCTTTAGAAAACACCCTTAAAAGTAAAATCTATGCCCTTTCCTTGCTTCTGGCCCAATATCCCCGGGAAGATATTTTTACTTCTCCCTGGTCTCACTTTTCTTTAGATGTGCTCCAGGTAAATCCTGGTTTACCCTCTTCTCTTTTAAAAAGAAGACCAGATATCCTGGCCCAGGAAGAAAAATTGGCAGAGCTTGAGGCAAAAGCCCAAATAGCCAGAAAGGCCAGGTTCCCTCAAATAACCCTTACAGCCACTTTTGGTTATAGCAGTACAGAGTTAAAAAACCTTTTCACACCAGAAAGTTCTCTCTGGAATCTGGCTCTGGGACTGGTCCAGCCCATTTTTCAGGCAGGAAAATTAAAAAAGGCTGAAGAAATCGCCATTCTTAACTTCAGAAAAGAAGAAATAGAATATGCCAACACCTTGCTCACTGCCTTTAAAGAAGTAGAAGAAGTATTAAACTGGAGAAAAATCCTTTTGGAGCAGCGCCAGAATCTTGAGCAATACCTAAAAAATCAAAAAAAATCTCTAGAATTAGCTAAGATAAAGTATGAATATGGCCAGCTATCTTTATTGGAGTTAAAAGAAAGAGAAGAAAACTATCTCCAAACCAAGTTAGAGATGGAGGAAAACAAGCTAAACCTTTTGCTTAATCAAATAAACCTGGTAAAAGCCTTAGGTGGAGACTGGTAAAAAGAGGTTCCTATGAAAAAAATACTACTTAGAGGAGTTATTGTTTTTTGTATTCTGGCTATAGGTATATTTATTTTTAAACTTCTGAACAGTAAAAAAACAAATCTATCTTCCACTTCCAAGAATTTAAATGTGCCCCTGGTAGAAACACTAAAGATAACTACCTTTTCTTCTCAATTAAAAATTAGAGCCCAGGGCGTGATTGAAGCCCGGGAAATAGGTAGCTTAACCCCTCAGGTAAGTGGCAAAGTCCTCTATATTTCTCCCAAACTAAAACCAGGAAGCACTGTAAAAAAAGGGGAATTGCTCCTCAAAATAGACCCCAAAGATTATCAACTGGCCCTTGCCCAAGCCCAGAACAACTTAATTCAAGCAGAAAGCAATCTTATTTTGATTCAAGCCCAGGCCAGGCAAGCCATAGAAGCCTATAAATTAGAACATGGCCCTGAAGCCCAGGTACCACCCCTTATTGCCAAAGAGCCAGAATTAAAACAGGCTCTGGCCAACAAAGAAATTGCTTTGACTAAGCTAAAGCAAGCAGAGTTAAACCTAAAACGCACTGAGCTTTTTGCTCCCTATGACCTGGTGGTGTTGGAAAAAAAAGTGGGCCTGGGAACCTACATCAATGCTGGAACCAGCCTGGCAACCTACTATGCTCTGGACTCTCTGGAAGTAAAAGTGCCCCTGGAGCCTCAAAAAATCTCCTACCTCAGCGCTCAAAGCAGGGCCCAGATTTATGTACCCAGTCTGGATAAAACCTTTACTTCTACCAGGTGGCGACCCGGGCCACAAATTGAAGAATCTACCCGTCTTATAGACATTTACCTACAGGTAAATTCTCCCCTATTAAAGCCAGGGGAGTTTGTTCAAGTCACCCTTTTAGGAAAACTTAAGAAAGGTCTGGCTAAAATCCCTGTTTCCAGTGTGCACGATTTAAATACAGTCTGGATATTAACACCAGAGCAGACCATAGAAATGCGTCCAGTTAAAGTCTGGGAACAGGAAGAAGACTTTCTCCTGGTAGAAGGCCTCAAGTCAGGGACAGAAGTTGTGACCACTCCCTTAGGTGAGGTTAGTTCAGGACTAAAGGTTAGGGTGAAGTAAATGCGCAGTATAATTGCCTGGTTTACTCAAAATCATGTGGCTACCAATTTGCTTATGGCCTTTTTGCTTCTAGGAGGCATTATTATTGGCCTGGGATTTAAGGTGGAAATATTTCCAGAAGTCACTTTAGATAAGGTTACCATAAGTGTAGTCTATAGTGGTGCTACCCCAGAGGAAATAGAAGAAAGTATCATCAAACCCATTGAAGAGGCTGTCTCTGGCCTTAGTGGAGTAAAAGAAATAGACTCTACCGCCAGCGAAGGTTTGGGCACTATCGTGGTGGAAGCACTGAAAGACTACGACTTAAGCACCCTTTACGACGATATAAAATCAGAAGTAGATAGATTGGACACCTTGCCTGAAGAGGCTGAAGACCCCATTGTAGAAAAAATTACCCGTAAAAATCAGGTTCTAAACCTGGCCCTCTATGGTCAACTACCTGAAACCTATCTAAAAAAACAGGCTCAAAAGATAAAGGACGACCTAACCAGCTTACCTGACGTAAGCTTAGTGAGCCTTTCTGGAATAAGGGACAATGAAATCCACATCCAGATAAGTGAACAGACCTTACGTAAATACAACTTGAGTTTAACTGAAGTAGCTGAAAAGATTAAATCCTATAGCCAGGACCTGCCTTTGGGCAGGATTAAAGACCCTGCAGGTGAAATTTTACTACGCTTTAAGGGCAAGCGTTATACCAAAGAGGACTTTGAGCAAATCCCCCTTATTACCCAGCCAGATGGAAGTATTCTAAGGGTTAAGGATTTGGGGCAGGTACAAGATACCTTTGAAGATGAGGACTTAAAGGTACGCTTTCAGGGGCTGCCTGCTGTCCTTATTCAGGTTTATCGTATAGGTGAACAAAATGCCCTAACTGTGGCTAAAGAAGTAAAAGAATATGTGGCTCAAACCCAAAAATATCTCCCTCCCAACTTACACCTGGCTGTTTATGATGACACTTCCAAACTCCTAAAAGATAGAATCAAGCTTTTGTTAAAAAACATGGCCTTTGGTCTTATCCTGGTGGTTATAACTTTAAGCCTGTTTTTAAACTTTCGCCTGGCCCTGTGGGTAAGTTTGGGCATACCCATTTCCTTTGCAGGAGCCTTTTTGTTTTTGCCCTTTACAGACATTTCCATCAACATGATTTCTCTTTTTGCCTTTATTATGGTCCTGGGTATTGTGGTAGACGATGCTATTGTAATTGGAGAAAATATCTACACCAAACACCAGCAAGGGCTATCACCCTTTAAGGCCAGTGTAGAAGGTGCCTATGAAGTTGGCCGGCCTGTTATCTTTTCTATTTTAACCACCCTTGCTGCCTTTTCTCCTTTGCTTCTGGGTAGTGGACAGATGGGCAAATTCATGCGCAACATTCCCATAGTGGTCAATACTGTTCTTTTTGTATCCTTAGTGGAAGCACTTTTTATACTTCCCTGTCACTTAAAGGGAAGTCTGGATAAACAAAAACTAACTGAACCCCAGTTTATACCCAGACTATTAAATAAAATTATAACCGGTCCCTATGCCAAAACCCTAAAATTTTGTCTTAACTACCGTTATATCTTTTTTAGTTTTTGCATCTTACTGCTCCTTTTAGCCGTAGGAGTGGTCAAGGGCGGACTCATCAAGTTTACCTTTTTCCCCAAAGTGGAGTCTGATTTTCTTACCTGTAATCTCACTTTGCCTCCAGGCACGCCTTTAAGCTATACAGAAAAGATTGTAAAAAAAATAGAAAAAGACCTCTTAACTGTAATAGCTAAGGCAGAACAAAACCGCCCAGCAGATAGCCCTCCTCTTTTAAAATACAGTCTAACCCTTCTAGGTACCCAGCTGGAAGTACATGGACCCAATGTTTTAAGCGGCCAATCAGGAGGTAATGTGGCCCAAATCTTTGTAGAACTTTTGGGCAATGAATACCGCAAAATAAGCTCTGCCTTTTTAGCTAACAAATGGCGAGAACAGGTGGGAGAAATACCAGGAGTAGAGACTCTGAACTTTTCCAGCGGCCTTTTTTCCTTTGGTTATCCCTTGTCCTTGGATTTATCCCATCCAGATTACAACACCTTAGTTAAAATATCCAACCTGTTTCAGGCCAAATTAAAAGAAATACCTGGTGTATTTGATGTGGGAGACTCCTTTATTCCGGGCAAAAAAGAACTCCAGCTAAAATTAAAGCCCCTAGGCCTGGAGTTAGGACTTAGTAGCAATTACATCGCCAGAGAAGTACGAGCAGCTTTTTATGGAGCAGAAGCCTTAAACTTTCAAAGGGATAAAGATGAAGTTAAAGTAAGGGTTATCTATCCGGAGAAAAAAAGACTCTCTGCCCAAACCCTTACTCAAATGTGGATAAAAAGCCCTCAGGGCAAATTTGTTCCCTTAAGCTTTGTGGCTGACTTTAAACTAGCTGAAAGTTATTCCCAGATTAAAAGGGTAAATAACCGACGGGTGGTCACAGTTTTTGCTGATGTGGATGAAACCAAAAACAATGCCAATGAATTAAGAAACACCCTGGCCAAGACCCTTTTGCCAGAATTAAAAACCCAATATCCAGACCTATCCTGGTCCTGGGCTGGCGAAGGAAAAGAACAAAAGGAATCCATGCAGGATATTTTTAAAAGTTTTATCCTGGCCCTTATGCTCATTTATGTGCTTCTGGCCATTCCCTTAAAATCCTACGGCCAGCCCCTAATCATCATGATTGCTATTCCCTTCAGTATTCTAGGAGCTATTTTAGGGCACTTGCTTTTAGGCTTTAACTTAAGCATCTTAAGTATGTTTGGCATAGTGGGCTTGGCAGGAGTGGCTGTAAATGATGCCCTGGTACTGGTGGATGCAGCCAACTTTCTAAAACAACAGGGAAACAAGCCTTTTGAAGCAGTTTATCTGGCTGGACAAAAGCGCTTTCGAGCAGTAACTCTCACCTCCCTTACCACCTTTGCTGGACTTATGCCCATGATTTTAGAAAAAAGCTTACAAGCCCAGTTTTTAATCCCCATGGCCATAAGCCTGGGCTTTGGAATTCTAATTGCCACTTTTATTACCCTGCTCCTTATTCCCTGCTTGTTTTTAATTGCTCAAGATTTAAAAAATTTATTTACTAAATAAAATGCTTGAAACCTTTTCCACCTTGCTTAGCTTTGCCCTTATAACTTCCTTTACCCCGGGCCCTAACAATATAAGCAGTAGCATCATGGGTATAAATTACGGATATAAGAAGACTTTACCCTATCTTCTGGGCATCGTTCTTGGGGTTTTATTACTCCTAATCCTTTCTTCTTTATTTTCTACCCTGCTTTTAACTTTTTTAGGAAGCTTCAAAAGTTACCTGGGAATACTTGGGGCTATTTATATTTTATATTTAAGTGTTCAGACCTTAAAGGCAAATTATGAACTAAAAACAGAAAATAAAATTCTCTTTGATTTTAAAAAGGGTATTTATCTCCAATTTTTTAATCCTAAAGCCATCTTATATTGTCTGGCCATCTATTCTACTATTTTAAAAGACATGCCTAAAGAACCAGTTTACTTTCTGGCTACCTATATTTTACTCACCACCATCTGTTTTTTGGCCATTTCCACCTGGACTTTAGCTGGCTCTATTTTAAATCAACACTTAAATAAAAAGCCAGTAAAAAGAGTGGTTAATTTAACCCTTGCTCTTTTACTGGCTCTAACCGCACTGCAGGTAGCAGACCTCCAAGCCTTTTTTTAACCTGTAAACTTAAGAAAGCTTTTCTACTGCCCTTAAAATAGGCTCCCTGGCTCTACTAATTACTTCCTCTGGTACACAAAAGGCAAAACGCACATACCCAGGATAGCCAAAGCCAGTGCCAGGTACAGCCAGCACCCTTTCTGCCAGCAAACTATCTATAAACTTGCCCTCTTCTCTGTCTGGAGCTTGAGGGAAAAAATAAAATCCACCCCTGGGCCAGGTAAAGTTAAGGCCTGCTTCTTCTAAAATCTCACCCATCAATCTTCTTCTCTTATAATAAATTTCTTTATCCACTTCTTCTCCTAAAGCAGCCATAAGTAAATATTGTCCAATTACTGGTGCATTGACAAAACCCAAAATTCTGTTGGTCAAAATCAAGCCATTTACCAGTTCCTCTTTATTTTCCAGTTGAGGGTTTACAGCCACATAGCCGATTCTTTCGCCAGCTAACCCCAAGCTTTTGGAAAAGGAACTTACTACCACTGAATAGGGATAAAATTTAAAAATAGAAGGGACCAAAGCCCCTTCATAGGTTAAGAACCTGTAGGGTTCATCTGCTACCAGGAAAATGGGATGACCTATTTTTTTACTCTTTGCAGTCAAAACATCACTTATCTTGCCTAATTCTTCTTCACTAATTATTTGCCCGCTGGGATTGTTGGGAGAATTGATAAGCACTACCCTGGTTTGCTTGCTAATAGCCCTGGCCAGGCCTTCCATATCCAGGGCAAAGTCAGGCTCTAAGGTTTTTACTACCCTTAGCTTACCTTGATGGTTTTCAGCATAAAAACCATATTCCACAAAATAAGGGGCAAAGGTAACCACTTCTTCCCCTGGCTCTAAAAGGGCACGCAAAAGGGCATTGATTCCCCCTGCAGCTCCGCAGGTAATAACCACATCTTCAGCCTGAAATTTTACTCCCTGTTCTTTACTTAAAAAAGCAGCCAAGCGTTCCCTTAACTCCGGGAAACCAGCATTGGGCATATAACCAAGCCCTAAGGGCTGCTTGGCCCTTTCTTTTACTTCTTCCAGGGCAGTTATAACTCCTGGAGGTGGAGGTAGGTCAGGATTACCCAGGCTAAAATCATAGACCCTGTCCTGGCCATATTTTTGCTTGAGCTCTCTACCCTTTTCAAACATCTTGCGAATCCAGGAAGCTCTCTCCAGATAACCTGTTATCTGTTTATTTAAGTACATTTACTTTCTCCTTTCACTTTAAGGAATTTTTATCCCCTGTTTTTTATATTCATTTAACTTGTTCCGCAAAGTTCTAACAGAAATGCCTAAAAGCTGAGAGGCCTGAGAGCGGTTACCTCCTGTAAGTTTTAGGCTGCGCAAAATCATTTTTTGCTCCATTTCAGCCAAAGGCAACACCTCTTGAGTTAAAAGAGTGTCTTCTCTTTGCTCTTCTGTTTTTTCCTCTACCTGTTCCTGGACAAAGTCTTCCAGGCTATTTTCCACAAGAAAGTGTTTGGAAGTAATTTTATTTTCCTGGGCAATAAGAACTGCCCTTTCCATCAAATTTTGAAGCTCTCGCACATTGCCAGGCCAATTATAATTTAAAAGCCACTTTTTGGCTTCTTCAGAAAAGAACTTGGGGCCCAATTTATACTCCAGGCAAAATTTTTGCACAAAGGCACTGGCTAAAAGCAAAATATCTTCTCCCCTTTCTCTTAAGGGAGGAATTTTTAAGGGAATTACATTTAAACGGTAATATAAGTCTTCTCTAAACTTGTTTTCCTTAATCCACTCTTCAATGTTCCGGTTGGTGGTAGCTATCACCCTTACATCCACTTTTACGCTTTCTGTACCGCCAACCCTATCAAATTCTTCCTCCTGCAGTACCCTCAACAACTTGGCCTGTAAATTAAAGTCCATCTCTGTTACTTCATCCAAAAGAATGGTGCCTCCATTAGCCAGTTCAAACTTACCCAATTTTCTGGCAATGGCCCCAGTAAAAGCTCCTTTTTCATGGCCAAAAAGTTCGCTCTCCAGTAAATGTTCTGGTAAAGCTGCACAGTTAATGGCCACAAAAGGGCCTTTGCGCCCGCTGTGCTGATGAATAAACCTGGCCAATAGTTCCTTGCCTGTGCCAGATTCTCCACTAATCAAGACCGAAGCCTTGGACCTGGCCACTCTTTTAGCCAACTCCAGCAAGGTTTTTATTTTTGGGTGATTACCCAGAATTTCTTTATTGGAAAACGAAATCTTTTCCTGTTCTGCAAGTACACTCTTTTTTTCCTGGGGAAAGGACAAAAGAAGGCCCAATTTTTCTTCAGTTAAGGGCAAAAGCCAGTAGTCTTTGGCCCCTGCTTCTAAAAATTTCTTGGCTTCCAGACTATTGCCTTGCTTGCTTAAGATGTAAACCGGAACCTGGTGTCCCTTCTCCTCCAGCCAGGCCAAAAAGCCTTCTACTCTAAAGCCAGGTAAACCAGTCTGCACAAAGATCAATTCTACTTCTGCACTTTGCAAGCTTTTAATGGCACCTGAAAAATTTTCTGCCAAAAGCACTTCTATTTCCTGCTCCTGGAAAAAAGCATAGAAAGGAGTGATAAGCTCTGGCTTGCAAATAAAAAGTACTTTTCTTTTAGCCATACTTAGCTTCTAAACTTTTAGCCAATTCTTTTCAATACGAAAATAAAGAGAATTTTAAACTCCCTCCCCCCACTCTTCCTTTTCCTTGACGCCCGCAGCGATTTAAAATAACTAAATTGTTTTAATTTTTCACACGAGGTCAGAACATTGAACAAGGAAAGTCAAACTCAACAGGATGAAAATCGCCTTATTCGCCAGCGTAAGGAAAAAGCTTTAAAATTTCAACAAGATGGCATTGCCATCTATCCCAATACCTTTCGCAAACAGGATGACATAAAACCCATTGTAGAAAAATATAAAGACCTTCCAGCTGAAGAGCTGGAAAATCTAGATAAATCCTTTGTAGTGGCTGGTAGGATTATGGCCCTGCGCTCCTTTGGGCGAGTTACCTTTTTTCATATTCAGGACCACTCTGGCAAAATTCAAGTCTATGCCCAAAGGGACCTTTTAGGCAAAGAATTTTATAATCAAGTTTTTAAAAAGTTTGACATTGGGGATATTGTAGGGGTTAAGGGTACTCTGTTTAAAACCAAAACAGGCGAACTTACCATCAAAGCAGACCAAATAGAATTGGTCACCAAGTCCTTACGCCCTTTGCCCGAAAAATACCACGGCCTAAAGGATGTGGAGCTACGCTATCGTCAGCGCTATGTGGACCTTATTGTCAATCCCAGGTCCAGAGAAATTTTTATTAAACGCTCTCAAATTGTGCGTTTTATTCGCAATTTCTTAGACCAAAGGGGTTTTTTAGAAGTAGAAACTCCCATGATGCAGCCCATTCCAGGTGGAGCTACAGCCAAGCCCTTTATCACTCACCACAATGCCCTGGACATGCAGTTATACTTGCGTATTGCTCCAGAGCTCTACCTGAAGAGACTTTTGGTAGGTGGCTTTGAACGGGTTTATGAGATAAACCGCAATTTTAGAAATGAAGGTATTTCCACCCAGCACAATCCAGAATTTACCATGCTGGAGTTCTACATGGCCTATGCAGATTTTAAAATGCTTATGGAACTCACTGAAGAACTCTTTTCCAAACTGGCCCTGGAAGTCTGCGGCTCCATGAAAATACCTTATGGAGAGCATGAAATAGACCTTACTCCACCCTGGAACAAACTTTCTTTTTATGAATCTCTGGAAAAAATAGGCAATTTAAAGCCAGAAGAATATCAAAATTATGAAACAGCCAAAGAGCTGGTCAAAAAATTGGGAGAAAAGGTAATCGAAGGGGAAAAGCTGGGCAAAGTGCAGGCCAAGCTTTTTGACCTTTTAGTAGAGCCCAAACTCATCCAGCCTCATTTTATTTACCACTATCCCACAGACATATCTCCCCTTTCCAGACGCAATGAACAAGATCCTACAATTACTGATAGGTTTGAGCTTTTTATTGCTGGTAGAGAAATGGCCAATGCCTTTTCTGAACTAAATGATCCCTTTGATCAAAAAGAGCGCTTTTTAGAACAGGTCAAAGAAAAAGAAGCAGGAGATGAAGAAGCCCATTTTATGGATGAAGATTACATTCGGGCTTTAGAATATGGAATGCCTCCAGCAGGAGGAGAAGGAATTGGTATTGACCGTCTGGTCATGCTCCTAACCAATTCTCCTTCTATTAGAGAGGTAATTCTATTTCCGCTCTTAAGGCCAGAAACTCCTTCTAGCTAATGAAATTTGAACTTTTTGTTGCCCAAAAATATCTTTTAGCCAGACAGAAGCAAACTTTTATCTCGGTTATTACCTTTATCTCTATTTTAGGAGTGGCCTTAGGCGTAGCTGCTCTTATCATTGTCCTGGGGGTAATGAATGGTTTTAGCCAAAACCTGCAGGAAAAAATCCTGGGGATTAACGCCCACGTCCTAGTGGGCAGCTACAATGGCCTGATTACCGACTACCATCAGCTGGAAGAAAAAATCAGCCAGATAAAAGGAGTAAAGGCAGTTGCTCCCTTTATTTACAGTGAAGTAATGGCCAGTGGGCCTGGAGGAGTAAAGGGATTGGTCCTACGAGGCATCGACCCTCTGGGGGCTGATTCAGTATTTGAGCTAAACAAAATTCTTATCCTGGGAAAAAGCAGTAATCTCAAACAGGAAAATCCCTTTCCCGCTATAATCCTGGGTAAGGAATTGGCTGATAGACTAAACCTCACCCTGGGTAGCAAGGTAAATATCCTGGCTCCCAGTGGAGAAAAAAGCAGTGCAGGCTTTTCACCCAAGATAAAGACCTTTGAGGTAGTGGGCATCTTTAAAACCGGAGTCTATGAGTACGACTCCTCTTTGGGCTATGTTTCCCTTTCTCAAGCAGGTAAACTCCTGGGATTTAAACAACAAGGCGTTACTGCTCTAGAAATACGCGTCTTTGAAGTGTACAGGGCCCCTGAAATTGCCCAACAGATTCTAAAGGCCATTGGCAACTTTCCCTATTACACTCGCAACTGGATAGAAATGAATCAAAACCTTTTTTCTGCGCTTAAACTGGAAAAAACTGCCATGGGCGTAATTTTACTCATGATCGTGTTAGTGGGTTCCTTTAGTATTATCACAACCCTGATTATGCTGGTAATGGAAAAGACCAGGGACATTGCAGTCATGATTTCCATGGGTGCTACGCCTCAAAGGATTCGTAAAATATTTATGCTCCAGGGAACCATTATTGGCTGTATTGGTACTGCTCTGGGTTATACCCTGGGGCTGGGGATTAGTTTTCTTCTCAAAAAGTATCAGTTCATTAAACTGCCAGCAGATGTTTATTATTTGGATCATCTACCCATTTTGCATCGACCTCTGGATTTGGTCTTAATAGGTGTTATGGCCATATTGCTCTGTTTTCTAGCTACCTTGTACCCGGCGAAACAGGCAGCTAAACTAAACCCAGCTAATGCTCTACGCTACGAGTAGTTTATGCAACCACTTTATAAGTTAAAAAACTTAGGAAAAGAAGTTTACCCCGGAAAAGAAAAAATCACCATTCTCAAAAATATCTGTCTGGAAATTTTTCCAGGCGATTCTCTGGCCATCTTGGGAACTTCTGGCTCAGGCAAATCCACTTTATTGCATATCCTGGGCACCCTGGATGAGCCTTCCTGGGGAGAGATTTTTTTTAAGGACAAGGAATTGTTCAAATTTTCCATTGAGGAAAAGGCTTTTTTTCGCAACCGCTCGCTAGGTTTTGTTTTTCAATTTCATCACCTTTTGCCTGAGTTTTCTGTGCTGGAAAATGTGGCCTTACCTGGCATAATTCAGGGGTTGAGCAAAAGAGAAAGTTTTTCTCTTGCAAAAGAGGCCCTTTCTCTTGTAGGAGTTGAAAATCTTTCTAGTCAGTCAGTAACCACCCTTTCTGGCGGAGAAAGACAGCGAGTGGCCATTGCCAGGGCTATTTCCCTCAACCCAGAGGTAATTCTGGCAGACGAACCCACCGGCAATTTAGATGAAAAAAATGGACAATTAGTGGGCAATTTACTGGTAGAGTTAAACCAGAAATTAAAGACCACTCTCGTGGTGGTCACCCACAACCTGGAATTGGCCAGGCTGATGAATAAACACTATGAATTACACGCAGGAGAATTACATGCGCTTAAAATTTAGTTCCATAGGCATCTACCTTTTATTTTTTCTCTTTCTCCTTCCCGGCTTAAGTCCAGCTCAAGACCTGGGGAAAATTACCATAGCTGTCTTCCCCTTTGAAATTAACGGGCCTGAAGATGTGAGCTACCTTAAGGAAAGTCTGCCCAAACTTCTCAAAGAGCGCCTTGAAGCCCAGGGATTTCAGACCGTGGAATTAGACAAGGTGCAAAAGATCCTGGAAGAAGAACAGGTGGAGTATCTGGACTTAAGCACAGTAAAAAACCTCTCTTTGCTTTTGGATGCCAACCTGGGGCTTTATGGAAGTTTTAGCCAGGTGGGTGAGAGTATAAGCCTGGATACCAGATTGGTGGAAGCCTATGGCCTAAAGCCAGCCAAAGCCCTTTTTGTAGTCAAAAAGGGTTTAATTAACCTTTTGCCTGCAGTAGATGAATTGGTGGCAAAAATAAAACTAGAAGTCTTAAAAAAGGAACAAATCGCTGAAATAGAAGTAAAAGGCAACAAAATCTTAGATAAGGAAACCATTTTACTGCGTTTAAAAACCAAAAAGGGAGATATCTTTGATCCCAAAACCATAAACGAAGATTTAAAAAACCTCTACGACCTGGGTTATTTTCAGGATATTCGTTTTGGGCTTGCAGATGTGCCTGAAGGGAAAAAACTCATTATCGAAGTCAAGGAAAAGCCTCTTATTCAAGCCATTAGTGTGGAAGGAGCCAAGGAAATTGATGCAGATGACATTCTGGAAGCTATCTCCAGTAAAAAAGGTTCCATTTTAAACTTAAAAATCGTTTCTGAAGATCTGGATAAAATTAGAGAACTCTATCGTAAAAAGGGATTTTACCAGGCCAAAGTAAGCTATAAACTGGAAGGTGATGGCCAAAAAGCAGCAAGACTTGTTTTTGTCATTGATGAAGGTAAAAAACTCTACATAAAAAAGATTACCATTGAAGGCGCTAAACAGTTAGACCCTGATGACATCAAAGACGAACTGGCCTTGCAGGAGCGGGGAATCTTTTCCTGGCTCACAGGAACAGGTATTTTAAAGGAAGAATATCTGGAAAGGGATGCTGCCTTTATTGAGGCTTACTATGGCAATAGAGGATTTATTGAGGTCAAAGTGGGCAAACCTGAAGTAAAATTTAAAGAGGATGGCATCTACATTATTTTTAAAGTACATGAAGGTGAACGCTACCGGGTAGGGAAGGTAAGCATTGAAGAAGAAGGACTTTTCCCACTGGACACCTTATATGGCCTGATAAAAATGGATGACTTGGCCAGGGACAAAGAATACTTTGACCGTTCAGTACTTAGAGATGATAGCCAAAAGCTGGCAGACTTTTACACCAACTATGGCTATGCCTATGCTGAGTGTGATGTAGACCTAAATCCCAATCCTAAAGAAAAGGTGGTGGATGTAAGCTACATTCCTAAAAAGGGAGAAAAGGTCTATATCAGGCGACTACTTATAGAAGGGAACACCTATACCAGGGACAATGTAATTCGTAGGGAAATGCGTTTGGTAGATGGAGACCTCTTTAGTGGCCAGAAATTAAAACGCTCCAATGTGCGCTTAAACAAGCTAGATTACTTTGAAACCGTAGACATTCAAACCGTACCTGCTTCCACACCTTCAGAAATGGATTTGGTGGTCAAGGTAAAGGAAAAGCCAACCGGCATGATTTCTGCTGGAGCAGGCTATTCTTCTTTGGATAAGGTCTTTTTTACTGCCAGAATCCAAAAGCGTAACCTCTTTGGAAAAGGTTATGCTATTGGACTTACTGGCACCTTTAGCGGTCGACGCACCAGTTATACCGGTTATTTCTGGAATCCAAGATATAACGATAGCAAATTAGGGGTAGGCTTTTCAGCCTATAGAAGCTCAGAAGAATATTTTGATTTTGACAAAACCAGTACTGGTGGCAAACTAAACTTTGCCTATCCTTTAGGAGAATACACTGCCTTGAGCTGGAGCTATCGTTTAGAACAATACACCATCTCCAATGTGGACGAAGATGCAGATGAAGACATCAAAGACATGGAAGGAGATAACTGGGCCAGTACTCTTTATGCTTCCATTAGCCGGGATACTACGGATAGGCTTTTAAATCCTACCAGGGGCACCAAAAACACCCTCTCTCTGGAGTACTCAGGAGGAGTTATTGGTGGAGATGATAACTTTATCAAAACCATTTATGACTTTAGCTACTACAAACCCCTCTGGTGGGAACACATTTTTCACTGGCATTTCCGTTTAGGCTATGTAACCAAAAATGGCGAGGAAGAAATTCCTACCTTTGAACGCTTTTATTTAGGCGGAATTGATTCAGTGCGTGGATATCCTGGACGGGAAATCGCTCCCAAGTATGACAATGGAGATTATAAAGGTGGTAATAAGGAGTTCTTCACCAATGTGGAATACCTCTTTCCCCTTTACAAGGAAATGGGCATCCTGGGGCTTGTTTTCTTTGATGCAGGCAATACCTGGGATGAAAGTGAAAGCATGGATACAGACCTCTATAAAAGTGTGGGTACAGGTATCCGCTGGTATTCTCCTTTGGGGCCCTTGCGTCTGGAGTTTGGTTATGCCCTGGACGAACTTGACGGAGAGCGCCCCAAGAAATTAGAATTTAGTGTTGGACAGTTTTATTAAAAATCAAAAAAAGGAGTCTTCAATGAAAAAAATCTTAGGTTTAAGTGTATTACTCACTTTATTTATCACTTCCTTAGCTCTGGCTGAGACCAAAATCGGCGTAGTGGACATGCAAAAGGTCTTAAGTCAATCTGAACCCGGCCAACAAGCGCTAAAACAGTTAAAAGAAAGTACCAAGGGAATGCAGGAAGACATAGAAAAACAAAAAAAAGAACTGCAAACCCTAAGAGAAGAATTGCAAAAACAATCCCTGGTTTTAAGTCAAGAAGCCAAACAGGATAAGGAATTGGAATTTCGTAAAAAAGTCAGAGACTATCAAGATACAGTTCAAGCCTATCAGAGAAAACTCAAACTGGAAGAGCAAAAATTAAGCAAACCCATCATTCAATTACTGGCCAAAGTTATCAAAGATTATGCTAAAAAGCACGGCTATACTGCTATCTGGGATATGCGAGCCAGCGGACTTTTATTTGCCACTGAAAAGGTAGATATTACCAATGAAATCATGGCTGAACTAAACAAGGCCTGGAAAAAAGAAGCCAAAAAGGGTAAAAAATAATGCTTCTTTCTGAGCTAGCTCAAAAATTGGGAATCACCCTCAAGGGTGAAGATTTAGAAATTAAGGGAGTAAACACCTTGGAAGAGGCCAAAGAGGATGAAATATCCTTTTTGGCCAACCCCAAATATGCTCCTCTGCTTAGCCAAACCAAGGCAGGAGCAGTGATTTTAGCTAAAGAATTTGCAGACAAGGTTCCAAGGTGTCTGATTAGTAACAATCCCTATCTGGATTTTGCCAGGACAGTTCAGCTTTTTGCTAAAGCTCAGGGCAGTTTTCAAGGACAAAGTGAACTTGCCTACATCCATCCCCAAGCCCAGGTTGACCCTACAGCTACCATTTATCCTTTTGTGTACATAGGTAAAAAGGCAAAAATAGGTAAAAACACTACCATATTTTCAGGTTGTTATATTGGTGAAGAGGTAAGCATTGGTGAAGACTGTGTGCTTTACCCCAATGTCTCCATCCTGGCTCAAAGCCAGATTGGCAACAGGGTTATCTTACACGCTGGGGTAGTAATTGGCAGTGATGGTTTTGGCTTTGCCCAGGCCAGTTATGGATTGGAAAAATTTCCTCAAGTGGGCAAAGTGGTTATCGAAGACGAGGTGGAAATAGGAGCCAACACCAGCATAGACAGGGCAGCCTTAGGAGAAACCAAAATAGGCAAAGGCACTAAAATAGACAATCTGGTCCAGATTGGGCATAATGTAAAAATAGGAGAAAACTCCATCTTGGTAGCTCAGGTGGGAATTGCTGGCAGCACCACCCTGGGCAAGCAGGTAATTTTAGCGGGGCAGGTGGGAGTTGCCGGCCACTTGACCCTTGGAGATGGCTGTAGAGTGGCTGCCAAATCTGGAGTAGGTAAATCTTTGCCTCCTAACACAGATGTGGGAGGCATTCCAGCCATGCCTCATCTCACTTTTTTAAAAACAGCCACTATTTTACCCAGGCTACCTCAAATGCAAAGAAAAATAAAAGAACTGGAAAAAAAGCTAAAAGAACTGGAAGAAAAATTAGGAGAATAAGGCCATGCTAGAAAAAGTCCCGGGCGAAATTGTAAGTAAAGATATCTTAGAGCTTTTACCCCATCGCTACCCCTTTTTGCTGGTAGATAGAGTGCTGGAATATGAACCCTTTAAGTACATCAAGGCCATCAAATGCGTCTCCATCAACGAGCCTTTTTTTCAGGGGCACTTTCCTTCTTATCCTGTAATGCCTGGAGTATTAATTCTGGAATCCCTGGCCCAGGCTGGCGGAATCCTGGTTATGAAAAGCATCCCGGAAGAAGTAGAAGATAAAATTTTTCTGTTTACAGGCATGGAAAAGGTGCGCTTTCGCAAGTCTGTCTTTCCAGGAGATACTCTAACCCTGGAAGTACACTATGAAAAGCATAAGCTCAATCTCTGGAAAATGAGGGCCCAGGCCCTCTTAAAGCAAGAGGTTGCAGCTCAGGGAATTCTTTCTGCAGCCATTGTTCCCAGGGAGGATAGATAGTGTCTAGACAAATCCATCCCACAGCCATAGTCAGCCCCAAGGCTGAACTGGGAGAAAATGTCTGCATAGGCCCTTATGCTATTGTTGAAGACAAGGTGGAAATTGGGGACAATTGCCAAATAGACAGTTTTGCCCAGATAAAAAACTTCACTAAAATAGGTCAGAACAATCACCTATTCTCCTATGCCTTTGTGGGAGAAATTCCTCAAGACCTTAAATTTAAAGGGGAAGAGAGCTGGCTTATTATTGGAAATAATAACAGGATTAGGGAATTTACTACCTTACACCGTGGCACAGAAGAAGGTGGTGGAGTTACCAAAATTGGCAACAACTGTCTGCTTATGGCCTATACCCACGTAGCCCATGACTGCGAAATTGGAGATTCTGTAATTCTGGCCAATTGTGCTACCCTGGCTGGCCACGTTAAAGTGGGCAATCATGCTACCATAGGTGGCCTTTCTGCAGTGCACCAGTTTGTGCACATTGGAGACTACGCCTTTATTGGTGGGAAAACTGGAGTAGCTCAAGACGTTCCTCCCTATATGCTGGTAGCAGGAGAAAGGGCCAAGGCCTATGGTCCCAATCTCGTGGGTCTACGCAGAAAAGGTTTTGCCAAAGAAGACATTCAGGCCCTAAAAAAAGCCTCTTTAATTCTCTGGACTTCTAATCTTAGGCAAGAAGAAGCCCTGAAGAAAATAGAAGAAGAACTGGGGAACTTTGCTGTAGTGCAAAATTTTCTAAAGTTTATCCAAAACAGTAAGCGCGGTATTATCTCCTTTGCCCAAGACAAATGAATATCTTAGGACTTATTGCTGGGGGAGGTAAATTTCCCTTTCTCATAGCTAAGGAGGCCAAAAAAAAACACTACAAAGTAGTAGGGGTAGGTTTTAAAGAACATACCAATGCCCTTTTAGAACAAGAAGTAGATAGCTTTCTATGGGTTAAACTGGGGCAACTGAACAAGGTTATAAACTTTTTTAAAAAACATAAGGCCCAGGAAATAGTTTTTGCTGGCCCCATCAACAAACCCAAGGCCCTGGATATAAGACCTGACTTTAGGGCTGCCAAGCTTCTCTTCAAGCTGAAAAACCGCAATGATGCCTCTTTATTCAAAGCCTTAATTGCTGAATTTGAAAGTGAAAATTTACCAGTGGTAAGTGCAGAAAAGTTTGTCCCCCATCTTTTAGGTCCAGAAGGAATCCTTACCCTGCGCAGCCCAAGTCCAGAAGAAGTGGAGAACTTTTACTTTGGCTGGCCTATTTTAAAAAAATTGGGAGAGCTGGATATTGGCCAATGCCTGGTGGTAAAGGAAAAGATGGTCATTGCTGTAGAAGGCATTGAAGGAACCAATGCCACTATAAAAAGGGCTGGAGAGCTAACAGGTCCTGGTTGTGTGGTTTTAAAGGCCTTTAAGCCAGGACAGGACAGGAGAATCGACTTGCCTGCCATAGGCCTGGAAACCCTAAAAACCATGCTCAAAGCCAGGGCTTCTGCCCTCTTTTTTGAGTCTAAAAACAGCCTTTTTTTTGACCTGCAAGAAACTATAGACCTGGCCAATCAACACAATATTACCATTGTTGGAGTGGGTAAGGACTATCTAACCACGCTTAAGTAAAGGGATAAATCTATCCAAAATAAACTCTTGAGGCCTCACCTTAAGACGCAGACAAAACACCTTTACGCCCTTTTTTACTGCCTGCCAAAACCAATACGCATAGTCAGGGTCAATAAAATCAGCAGGCAAAAAACCTCTGGCATCTTCCCTGGGCACTACATAAAGGGCACAGGCCAAATCACCCTTTTGGCCTAAAGCAATTAAATCCTGCAAATGCTTTACTCCTCTTTTGGTTTTGGCATCAGGAAAATAAGCGATGTTATTTTCAACTAGAGTAACATTTTTGGCTTCCACCCATATCTTCTTTTCCTGTCCCAGAAGAAAACCATCCAGCCTACTTTGTCCAATACTTTTTTCTGCTTGAAAATGCGTGTTTCTCCAGAAGGGTATTAAACTTTTCTCCCAGAGAAATTGCAACATTTGATTGGGTAAAGCAGTATTAACACTCACCAGTACCCCATTTACCTCTATTAACTCCAGGGTATAGGGAAGTTTTCTCTTTTTATTTGCACTTTTACTAAACCAAATAGTTCTACCTGGCTCAAGTAAGCCCCTCATGGAGCCTGTATTATTGGTATAAATCCAGAACTCTTTACCTTGAGCCCGCACTTTTACCCGAAAGCGCTTTTCGCGGGCCAAAAAAATTCCTTTTTGTAAAGAAAACTTAAGGGGAAAAACAGCTAACATTTTTTCCTTGTATATTGACTTTAAGTCATCTATTTGACACTTTACACCCTAAGCTAATCTAAGGAGAACCTATGAGCTTTGACCCTTGTGGCATTTTAGGAAAAAGTCCAGCCCTAACCCAACTCTTTAAAATCCTGGAAAAAGTAGCTCCTACAGACACCACTGTCCTGGTTACTGGAGAATCAGGCACAGGTAAAGAACTCCTGGTTAGGGCGCTGCACAAAAATAGCCCCCGCCACAAAGGACCCTTTGTGCCTGTCAATTGTGGAGCTATCCCTAAAGAACTCCTGGAATCAGAACTCTTTGGCCACGAAAAAGGTGCCTTTACCCACGCCATCAGGTCTCGTCCTGGCCGCTTTGAACTGGCCAATGGAGGCACCATTTTTTTGGATGAAATTGGAGAGTTAGACCTGAGCCTGCAGGTAAAAATCCTGCGCGTAATTCAGGAAAAAGAATTTGAAAGGGTAGGCGGTACCCAGACCAAAAAAGTAGATGTGCGCATAGTGGCAGCCACCAACCGCAATCTAGAAGAAGAAGTAAAAAAGGGAAACTTTCGAGAAGATTTATTTTACCGCCTAAATGTAATCCCCATAGAACTTCCCCCCCTAAGGGAAAGAGGAGAAGATATTCTACTTTTAGCCAACTTCTTTTTAGAAAAGTTTTGCACCCTAAAAAATCGTCCACCTCTTAGCTTTTCTCCTGAAGTAAAAGAACTACTCCTCAATTATTCCTGGCCAGGCAATGTGCGGGAACTGGAAAACTTTATGGAGCGCATCTCTATTCTCTGTGAAAATGAACGCGTAGAAATAGAAGATTTGCCTGAAAAAATTCTAAAAGAACAGGGACTAAATCAACCTAAACCCAAAAAACCTGAGGCCTTCACCTTTCCTTCCCTTCAGGATATGCTCCAGCTAAAAATGGATTTAAAAACCTTTTTGGAAACCATTGAAAACAAACTCATAACAGAAGCTCTGGAAGAAAGTAAGGGAGTAAAAAATAAAGCTGCCAATATCTTAGGCATAAAAAGGACCACTTTAATTGAAAAAATTAAAAAGAAAGAATTATAATTAGCCCAAATTTTGCATATTTTTCCAGATAGCTGGAAGAATATTAAGGATATATGAACAAAAAAATAATTTTTCTTCTAAGTATTTTACTTATTTTTCTTACTACTCCTTCCTGGGGAGTGGTATTTTTCTGGCAAAAACAGCCTCAAAACGAGCGTTTAGTTTTTCAATTTAAAAATCCCTTATCAAAAATAAAAGTCACCCGCACAGGCACCCAGGAAATAAGCATCATCCTGCCTGCAGCCTATTTACAAAAAGAACCTCCCCCTGCTCCTGTGGACCTTTCCTTTTCCCGCCTGGTCAAGGAGTTATTACCTCAAAAACAAAATATTTTAATAAAAACCAAAACTTCTGCCTTTGGCTTTATCTCTTTTTGGAAAAAAAATGAAAATAGACTCTACCTGGATATTTTCTACGACCCTCTGGGCAAAAAATGGACACCTCTCCCAAAAAAAACTTCTCCTCAACCTAAAAAAACTACCTCTTCCAGCACTTCTAGCCAGTCCAGACCAGAAAAGAAAAAAACACCTCCGGCAGTGGAAAAAAAAATAACTCCCGGGGCCTCTGACCAGACTCCTTCAACCAAACCAACAGCCCCTAAGGAAGAGCAACAACCTATTTCTATTCCAGAAAAAAAGCCTGAACCTGTCCAGGAAACTAAACCCTCTGCTCCTGCTAAGAAACCTCTCTCTCCTGCTAACCAGCAACCCCTTTATAAACTCAAAGCCCCTATAAAAAAGGTTCCCATAGAACAAGCTGTAATAATTCGACCTTCAACAGAAATGGAAAAACAAGTCTCCTCTACTACTAATCTGCCTACTTCAGAAGATAACAATGCTTCCAGCAGTGAAAAAGAACAACCCGCTTCCAGCGCTTCAGAGACTATTCAAACACCTTCAGCCCCAACACCAACCCCAGCAGCCACTCCTCAAACCGCCCAAACCGAGCCTTCTGCAGTCAATGCTACTGAACAAGCACCTGATTTTGAAGGGCTTTTGATTACCACTAAAGCAGCCATAGTAAATGGCGAACTGGATGTGGCTCTGGAAAGTTTAGGTAATATGATTAAAAATCCCAAGCTACCCGAAAAGCTAAAAGAAGAAATATACTATCTCTATGCAGATGTTCTTTTTGACAAATATAAATCCAAGCTACCTGAAGGTTTTGCAGACCTTATTGCAGCCTATGAACGGGCCATAAATTATAATCCCAAGTCTTTACGCGTACCCTCTGCCTTACTCAATCTTGGCTATATTCATCTAAAATTAGGAAATATCCCTGAAGCCAGAGGATACTTTAACCTCTTAAAAGAAAAATATCCCTATGACCCCAATATTCCTCTCATCTACTACTACTGGGGAGAATTTTATTTTAAACAAAAACAGTATCAAAAAGCTGCTGATGAACTGCAATTTTTAATCACCAAATTTCCAGACCACAAAATAGCAGAAGATGCAGCCATTCTCTTAGCCAAAAGTTTAAACAACCTGGAGTACTATAAACAGAGTTTAGACATTATTAAATACCTGGAGCAGCGTTGGCCTCGCTATTACCTAAAGCGTCCAGATGTGCTTCTACAGGCAGCCTACCTTTACTATAAAAACAAGCTGCTGGAAGAGGCCAAAAAACGATATCTGCTCTATTACAACCTGCTTCCTCAAGGGGAAGGAGCAGATATAGCTCTGGCTAGAATTGGTGATATATTTTTACTGGAAAACCAAAAACAAGCTGCCAAAAAGCTCTACGAAGAAGCAGTAAGGCTTTTCCCGGAAAAAGAAGGTGGACTTATTGCTGCCATGCGCCTGGCAGAAGAAGGCATTTATGACCAGCCAAAACTAAAAGATATGTTTACTGTTTTCAATCGCCCCTTTAACCTTAGACCACAGCAAATCTATACTTCCATAATCCAGAAATATCCCCAAAGTCCCTTGGCCAGCCTAGCCCAAATCAAACTGGCCATGTGGGAGCTTTTTAACAAGCGCCCGGAAAAAAGCCTGCAAGTACTTAAGGACTTTTTTCAAAAACCCAACTCTGAACTTCAGGATAAAGCCTTAGAAGTAAGTAAAGAAGCCCTGGAAGCCATTTTAAACAAATATACCGAAGGCGATAGCCCTGCTAAGATATTAGAAAGCCTAAACAAATATCCATTCCTAAACCAGGTTATATCCCACCTTTCTCCTGCTACCCAACTTTTGTTGGCCTCAGCTTACATTCAAACCAACAATATACCCAAGGCCCTAGACATTATAAAACCCATGCTTACTCAAGATCCCCAAAAACAAGAAGTACAAAACGCCTTGGCTTTAGCTCTTACTCTTTATTTAAAACTGGAAGACTGGGACAGGGTGGTAAACCTAGGGGAAAAGGCAAACAAATGGCCCTTAAGCAACACCCAAAAACAAAATGTGGATTATGCCCTGGCTTTGGCTTATCAAAAGAAAAAGCAAGTTAGCAAAAGTATTCCCTTGTGGCGTAAGCTAGCAGCAGACATTAAGCTTCCTGTAAACAAAAGGGCTTATGCTCTTTATTTTCTGGCTTCTCACTATGTAGAAGAAAAACAATGGGAAAATGTCTATATTTTTGCCCAAGAGGCCCTTTCTCTTTTTCTGCAAGAAAAAAAACAAGATAAAGAAAAAATAATAGATTGCCTCAAAATGCTAATCAAGGCCACCAGTATCACTGGCCGAACCTTAGAAGCCTTAAGTTGGGCCCTGGAGTTAAAAAAATACATCCCAGAACAAGACCCCTTATGGCCTTCCTTTCAATATCAACTAGCTGACCTCTACAAATTAAACGGCAATGAAAAGGCCTGGCAGGACACATTAAAAGAGCTTATTGCCAAAAAAGCAAACTCCCTTTATGCTCAGCTAGCCAAAAGGGACTTAAGTATCGCCCAATTAAAAGAAAAGGCCAACTTTTTTGCCCCCAAACCATAGGAGTTAGCCATGAACCGCCAACCTGTTGTAGCAGGACAATTTTATCCCCAAAATCCAGAAAAACTTTTTTCAGAAGTCAAAAATTACCTAGCTCTGGGTCAAAAAAGAACTGCTCCTACCCTGCTTAGCATGGTCCCCCATGCTGGTTACATCTTTTCAGGAAAAGTAGCTGGAGAGACCTTGGGCTCTGCCAACCTCAACCCCATCTTGCTTCTTCTCGGTCCCAATCATACGGGCAGAGGGGCAAAACTAAGTCTCTGGCCAGAAGGAAAATGGCTTTTTCCTGGCGGTTTTTTACAGGTAGCAGAAGACCTTGCTGCGCCAATCATAGAAAGTAACTTATGTTATGGAGATTTTGCTGCCCATCTCTTTGAACATTCTCTGGAAGTAATTTTGCCTTTCCTCTATGTGCTTAACCCAGAGTACAAAATCTTACCCCTTTGCGTAGCAGAATATGATATCAGCAAATTACAAAAAACCGCTCTAGAACTGGCTCAAATCCTTCCTAAAGAAAAAGTGTCTATTGTGGTAAGCTCTGATATGAGTCATTACATTTCCCACCAGGAGGCTTTGGCCAGAGATAAAAAAGCCATTGATAAAATTTTAGAATTTGACCCCATAGGCCTGGTAAAAGTAGTCCAACAATACGATATAAGTATGTGTGGGATCTTGCCCATGGTTTTAGGTCTTTTTTTAGCTAAAGAGTGGGGAGTGAAGACAGGCAGTTTAATAAAATACACAACTTCTGCAGAAACGAGTGGTGATTTTGAACAAGTAGTAGGTTATGCAGGAATTATTCTGGAGTAAATATGAAATACATACAAATCAGTTTAGAAGAATTTTTCAAAATAGGGCCTGGGCCTTCGAGTTCTCATACCATTGGCCCCATGCGAGCAGCTTTACACTTTCTAGAACAAATAAACAACTTAGAATCAACTCTTCTGGATAAAACTAAAAGGATAGAAGTCATTCTCTATGGCTCCTTAAGTGCTACTGGAAAGGGACATGGTACTTTAAAGGCCATATTGGCTGGACTTTTAAATTACACTCCAGATAAATGTACACCAGAAGTATTTAACCCCCTTTTTGAAGAAAAAAAAGAATATGAATTATTCATCAAGGATAAAAAAATAAACTTTAAGCTGGAAGACATAAAGTTTGGTCCCATAGAGCATCAGTTTCCCCATCCCAATACCCTGGTTTTTAATCTCCTGGATGCAGAGCAGAAAGTATTATTCAGCCAAACCTACTATTCCATAGGTGGAGGTTTTATCCTCTGGCCAGGTAAAAAAGTGGAAGAAAAGACTCTACCCTATTCTTTTACCTCTATGGCTGAGCTAAAAAAAATTATTCAAGAAACTTCTCATTCCTTTGCTGAAATTATTCTGGAAAATGAGATGAGTTTAACGGGTAAGACCAGGGAAAAGGTATTTTTTTATTTGCGCAAGGTCCTTAATGTCATGGAAATGGCTGTAAAAAGGGGCTTAAAGACCAAAGGAGAGCTGCCTGGTTCCATTAAACTTAAAAGAAAGGCCCCCAAGATATATGAAAGGGCTTCCTTTTTGGCTGAAACTCCAGACAGGTTTTTAATGTTTTTAAACGCCTACTCCCTGGCTGCTGCCGAGGAAAACGCAGCCGGACACCTGGTGGTTACAGCTCCCACTTCTGGTTCTGCTGGAGTTATCCCTGGAGTATTGTATATCTTAAGGCATCACTTTCACTTTGATATCCAGAGTTTGCTGGAAGGACTCCTGGTGGCAGCTGGAATTGGCTATCTCATCAAGCAAAATGCCAGTATTTCTGGAGCAGAAGTGGGTTGTATGGGGGAAATTGGCAGTGCCTCAGCCATGGCAGCAGCCATGATTGCCCATGTCAATGGCTATTCCATTCAGGTAATAGAAAATGCAGCAGAAATAGCCCTGGAGCACCATCTGGGAATGACCTGTGACCCTGTGGGCGGTCTAGTGCAAATACCCTGTATTGAGAGAAATGCCATGGGCGCAGTAAAAGCCTTTAATGCTTATATCCTGGCTTCCAGTGGAGACCCCAAGTCGCAAAAGGTAAGCCTGGACCAGATTATTAAAGTAATGGCTGAGACAGGCAGGGATTTGCCTTTAAAATACAGAGAAACCGCACTGGGCGGGCTGGCTACCACCCTAGCCCAGTGCTAAATTCTTTTTATAAGCTGCAAAGGTATTTAAAAGTAACTGGGCAATGGTCATGGGTCCAACTCCGCCAGGGACAGGAGTTATGGCCTCAACCTTATCCTTTAGGCCTTCAAAATCACAATCTCCCACCAGACCTTCTTCGGTGCGGTTAATGCCCACATCTACCACTATTGCCCCTTCTTTGACCATCTCAGCAGTGATAAATTTGGGCCTGCCCACAGCAGCAAACACAAAATCCGCTTCCCTTACTTCTGCGCTTAAATCCTGGGTTCTGGAATGACAGATAGTCACTGTGGCATTTTCCTGGAGTAAAAGCAGGGCCAGGGGCTTACCCACAATATTGCTCCTGCCCACGACCACTGCCTTTTTGCCACTTACCTCCAGCCCATAGTGTTTAAGCAAGGTCATAATTCCTGCAGGAGTACAAGAACGAAAGCCAGGCAACCCCAGAGTCAGCCTGCCCACATTTTCTGGATGAAAGCCATCCACATCCTTGGCCGGAGAAATAAGCTCCAGGAGTTCCTGACTGTTTAAGTGTTTGGGCAAAGGCAATTGCAATAAAATACCATCCACTTCCCTGTCCTGGTTTAAATCCAGGATTAAATTTTTCAGCTCTGTCTGCGAAGTATCAGCAGGCAGGCGAAAGCTTTTGGAAACAATACCCGCTTCACTGCAGGCCTTTTCTTTATTGCGAACATAGACCTTGGAAGCAGGGTCTTCTCCCACCAGAATAACAGCCAGCCCAGGGGCTCTTTTCCCCTGGGCCATATTTTGCTCCACTTCAGCCTTTAATTTAGCCCTTATTTCAGCAGCTGTTTTTTTTCCATCCAGTAAAAGCATTATTCCTCACCCTCTTCTTCAAACCATTGCATACGCAAAGCTGGACCATAGTAAATAGCCTGATCTTCCAGTTCTTCTTCAATGCGCAAAAGCTGGTTGTACTTGGCCAGCCTATCACTTCTACTTACAGAGCCAGTCTTAATTTGTCCGGCATTAACAGCCACAGCCAAATCAGCAATAAAACTATCCTCAGTCTCTCCAGAGCGATGGGAAATGACAGTGCTAAAGCCAGCTTCTTTGGCCATTTCAATGGTATCTAAGGTCTCGGTAAGAGTGCCAATCTGATTGAGTTTAATTAAAATGGAGTTGGCTATGCCTTCTCTTAAACCCTGGGCCAAAAGATAGGGATTGGTTACAAAGATATCATCACCCACCAGCTGGCAGGAAAACTGCAGTCTATCCGTTAAAATCTTCCAGCCTTCCCAATCATCTTCTGCCAGACCATCTTCTATGGAAACAATGGGGTATTTGCTCACCAGTTCTTCATAGTAGCCTACAAGCTCCTGGGCAGTAAAAACCTTATTTTCCCCGGCTAAATGGTATTTTCCTTCTTTAAAAAATTCAGTGGCAGCAGCATCAATGGCCAGGGCGATTTCTGGACCAGGTTGATAGCCAGCTTCTTCAATAGCTTTGAGAATATAATCAAAGGCCTGCTGGTTGCTCTTTAAGTTGGGAGCAAAACCACCTTCATCACCTACAGCAGTACTATGTCCATCCTTGGCCAAAATCTTTTTTAAAGTATGAAATACTTCTGCCCCCATCCGTAAGGCATCTCTAAAACTATACGCCCCTATGGGCAAAATCATAAATTCCTGGATATCCAGGTTGTTGGGAGCATGTACGCCACCATTGATGATATTCATTAAAGGCACAGGCAAAATCTTGGCATTTACGCCTCCAATGTATTGATACAGAGGAAGTCCCAGGAAGTTACTAGCAGCCCTAGCTGTAGCCAGAGAAACCCCTAAAATAGCATTGGCTCCCAGGTTGGACTTATTTTCTGTACCATCCAGTTCAATTAAAAGTTCGTCCAATTCCACCTGCCTTAAGGCATCCAGGCCAATAATGTGTTCAGAAATTTTTTCTAAGACATTATTTACAGCCTTACTTACTCCCTTGCCCAAAAATCTCTTCTCATCCTTGTCTCTAAGTTCCAAGGCCTCTTTAGAACCAGTAGAAGCGCCTGAAGGCACTGCAGCCCGACCAAAGGCACCTGATTCTAAGACTATTTCCACCTCTAAGGTAGGATTTCCCCTAGAGTCCAAAATTTCTCTGGCCCAAACATCAGTAATAATACTCATCGCTTTACTCCTTTTTTGGCTTATGGGTTAAATAAGCAAGCCTTAATCCCTCTAAAATAAGCTCTGGATAAACCAGATCTATTTTCTCAGTCAAAGTAGCTAAACAGGAAGCCAATCCTCCCGTAGCTACCACTTTTAAAGGTGGTTTTAAAATTGTCTCCAGTCTAGCCAGTAAGCCATCTACCATGGCCGCAAAACCAAAAAGCATACCCTGCTTTAAACTCTGCCTGGTACTCTGGCCAATGCGTAACTGCTCCACATTGGTATCTAAAGAAATTTGTGGTAACTTGGCTGTATTCAGGCTCAAGGCCTTAAGAGAAGAATAAATGCCAGGGCAAATAAGCCCTCCCAAGTAGGCCCTTTCTTCTATACAATCAAAGGTGGTGGCAGTCCCAAAATCAATCACTACCAAGGACCTGGGGCCCGGGAAAAGGGTCCTGGCTGCAAACGCACCTACCAGTCTATCCGCCCCCACTTCCTGAGGCCGTTCATAACGATTTTCAATATCTAAAACCAAATCCTGGGGCACAAAATAAAGGGGGCACCTGCCATAGGTATAACAGGCCTGTTCTAAAATTCCGTCCAACAAAGGAACCACTGAAGAAACCACCCAGGCTTCTATTTCTGCTTTTTGAACAAAGCTGGAAATGAGTCCCTGAATCTTTAAGCCCAGAGAATCTGCTGTTTCCTCCAGGTTTGTAGGCAATACAAAGGCCTGGACCACCTTTTTTTGGTCACCCAAACCAAACTTGATGTTGGTATTACCCACATCAATCAAAAGAACCTGTTTCTTTTTTGCTGACATGTACAACCCTTAGTTCATTTCTAAGAGGATCTACCCTGCCAAAGGTAAGCAAACATGTATCGCCCACCCTGGTCTTTTCTTCCAGAAGTTTGGTAGGGACTCGCACCAGAATTTGCTCTTTAGGTAAGCTAAATACAGCTAGAGGACTACCTTTTTCGACTAAAACCCCTTCAAACTGAGTCAGTTTATGCCTTTGTTGAAAATAAAGCAACTTCCAATATCTGGGTCTAAACCGCTGTACCTGCCCCACTAAGGTCTGCCTGGCAGAAAGGTAAGGCAACATCCCCTGCAAATTATCTTTGCTAAACAAGGGCTTTTCTCCTTGCAAAACCTTCACCACCTGACCCTGGTTCAATAAGTCTATATACCTTCTTAAAGGAGAAGTAATGGGAGCATAGCAGGAAACACCCAGACAGGCATGCTGTTCAGGCTCAATATCTAAAATAGAAGGGGCCATACCCTTTACCACCTGATAAATATCTTCTGGCCTGGTCCATATCCCGGCCAGGTCTTTGGAAAAGTTAATATTTTGAGTACGATAAAAAAGAGGTAGCTCTTTCTCCTTAGCCCACCTGGCAATGTAGTGATTACAAAGAATCATCATCTCTGCCACTACTACCTGAGAAAAAGGAAGTGACTTTTCCAGTAATTCAACTTGAATCTCTTCCTTTTCTTGCCTTAAAACAATCTCTGGCTCTGCCTGCTCCACCACAATGGCTCCAGCCTCTATGCGCTGGGCTCTTAACTGCTTGGCCAGAGCATAAAGCTGAGGCCAAAATTCCTTTTTCTCCTGGATAAACTCATCTGCCTGGAGGTAAGTTAAATTTTGCTCCACTTCCACCAGGGAAAGGTAGAGGGAAAACTCTTCTACCTCTGCTTGTTTATTCAGTAAAAAATCAAAAACCAGAGCAGGACTCTGCTTGCCAGCTAGCAAACTATAAGTAGAAGTAGCCAGTTCATGGGGCAGTAAAAAATAGGTCTCCTCAGGCAGGTACAAACTGGAAAAACGCTCTCTAATCTTTAAATCCAGTTCTGAACCAAAGGGCCAAAAAAGCGCAGGGCAGGCAATAGCTACCCTTAAACGAAAGTTATCTCCTTCTCTTTGCAACCAAAAGGCATCATCAATATCCTGGGTGGAAGCAGAATCAATACTGACAAAAGGCTTTAAAAGAGGCTTTTGCCAGGAAAGAGGTAGTTTTTTTAAGCGAGTAATCTCCTGGCTATAGGTTTCTTCCCAGGAGCGACCTGGCTCGTAATCTGCCTGTAGGAGCAAATAATTAAAATGAGGAGGAATAAGACCCAAATTCCTGGCCAGAGTAAAGGCCAAAAACTCATCGTCTCCCAGGCCTTGAGTCAGTTGTTTAAAAAACTTCTCCTTTTTTGCCTCACCTTTTTTGCCCAACACAGAAAAAAACACTTCCCGTAAAGTGTCTGCCACCTCTGGGTTCAATTCAGACCATTTTACCCGTCCAGGGCCTTTGGCAGCTTCCTTTAAAACCCTTTGCCCCTCTTCCAGGACCTTGGCCAGAAGGGCCTTTTTGTATTGCTCTTCCCTTAGGCGTTTTACTTCTTCTGCACTATGAACTAAAAAAAGAGGAGGTTTATACTTAAAAAGGATTTTGTTTGCCAATAAAAGTCTACCCAGAGCAGCCACCTGGTCAATCTCTGGCTCAGTAAAACAAAGCTCAGCCAGCCAGAAGACCTCTGCTTCCTTTACTTCTTCCCGGATTAATTCCCAGAGCTTTTCCAGGACAATATCATTGGCAATTTGGGTGCGTTTTTCTTCAATTTTTTTTAGAGAAGAGAGGAGTTCATCCTGCTGGGCAGAAAGTAAGATTTTAGGACCTACCCAGGGCAAAACTCTATTTACAGAAAGTTTATATTCTTTTCCGGTCCAGGAAAGGACTTTAAGGCGTTTTTCTTTTTTTTCCAAAACCAGGGAGAGTAGAGTTTTCCCACCTTCTAAAAACTCCACCACACTCCCTGGTTCTATTTCCACGTGCTTATCTGCCATAATTCTAGTGTTTAAAAGAACGCTGGGCAGTAAAGACCATAGCAACCTGAGGAGTGGCCTGGTTTACAGCCTGAATCACCTCAAAGTCCCGAATGGAACCACCAGGTTGAGCAATAGCTGTCACTCCCTGCTCTATGGCCACATCCACTCCATCTCTAAAGGGAAAGAAACCATCTGATACCATAACAGAGCCTTTTAAGCCACCTTTGGCTTCCTGAGTCCTTTGCCAGACCTCTTCCAGGTAAGCAGCTAATTCTCTGTCTTCCTTGGCCTTTAATTTAAGCTCATATAAAGACATTTTTTTCTCAGCAAACACCAGATTGTCCGCATACTTGGTATAGGCTTTGTGTATGGTAAGCTCTACACAACCCACTCTATCTTGTTCACCCGTACCAATGGCCACAGTCTGTCCATCTCTGGCAAAAAGCACAGAATTGGAAGTTACTCCTGCTTCTACAGCCCAGGCAAAAAGCAAGTCCTCCATTTCCTTGGGAGTAGGTTTTCTGGCAGAAACCACCTGGCCATCTTTCTCCGCCTGAGCAGGCAAAAAATCTTCAGCAGAAAGGATTCTATTCCTAAAGGAAAACTGAGCAACTATTCCTCCATCTACTAAAGACTTTAAGTCCAAAAAGGGCTCTCCCACTAGTTCTTCCAATCTAGCCAGGCCAGGTATCTCCAAGATACGCAAGTTTTTCTTTTGCTTTAAAATCTCCAGGGCTCCTGTTTCATAACCAGGGGCAGCTACCACTTCAAAGTAAAACTGGGTTAAAAATTCAGCACACATCTTATCAATGGGCCTATTGACCACCACTGCTCCGCCAAAGGCAGCAATCCTATCGGCAAAATAGGCCTTGTTTAAGGCATCTAACAGGTCCTGCCCCCAGGCCGCTCCTGAAGGATTGTTGTGCTTTAAAATTACAGCAGCTGGTTTTTGATACAAATATTGCAAGATATTGATGCCATTATCCACATCTGTGAGATTGATTTTTCCAGGATGTTTACCTGCCTGCAGCATATTGGCTTCAGTAAGAGAGGCTACCAGGCCTTTGCCTGGACCTCTAAAGCTAATCCCACCCAAAGTAAGCGAGCCTTCTACCAGTTCATAGAGGGCAGCAGGTTGGTCTGGATTTTCTCCATAGCGCAGACCTTTTTTTTCTCCTTCAATCTCCCAGACCCTTTTTCTAAAAATTAATTTTTGTCCCCCTAAAGTAAGGGTTAAGTCCTCAGGAAAGGGGTCTTCTACTATCTTTTTGTACATTTCCTTAATATTCATCTCCAAACCTCTCCTTTTCTTGACATAATCAAGCAAACTTTTACACTTTTAGCACAGGCTCTAAAAAGGGGCAAATCAAAAAAGGCAGACAAAAATGGAAAAACTACTGCAAAACCTGGCGGAAAAATTACTGGAAATAGACGAAGCATCTCTTACTTCTCTATGGGAAAAATACTTCAACCTGGTCCAAAACTTTCAGCCTACCAACCAGTGGGAGCGAGATTTTCTGGTCTTTTCTTTTATCCAGAGTTTAAAGTGGAAAAACCAGTTCTTTAATCTCCAGCTAAAAAAGGGGAATTCAAAAGAAGAACTATCTCGGCCAAACAAGAGGACGCAGGGAAACAAAGCGTCTAAGGTAATCGCCTTCCCTGCTCCCCAGAAAGGTAAATAAATTTAAAATATAATAATAATACCTTACGCTCTGCACATAGTCCACAGCTTCATAACCCCGGCAATACCCATGTTTGGTGTTTTTATAAAACTTTTTATAACTTAAAAGGGGATAGACTTCCTTTAAAGAGGACCACTTATAAGGGTTTTTGTTTTGCTTCACAGCTAAATCCATGGCATCGTAAAGGTGGCCTAAGCCCTGGTTGTAAGCAGCCAGCACAAAGAACCACTTATCCCAGCCTTTCACTCCTTTTTTAGCCACCCTTTCCTCTAAAAAGGCCATGTACTTGGCTCCACCCCAGATGCTTTGCGTAGGATTTAAACGATTTTCTACACCCAACAGAGAAGCAGTATCCAAACTCAGTTGAAGTAAACCTCTTACTCCTGTCCTGCTTCGAGCCCGTGGATTAAAATGAGATTCCTGGTAAATCTGGGCCAGAAAAAAAAGAGGGTCTAGATCATACTTTTTACAGGCAGCTATAATATCTTTTTCATAGCGCGGTAAAAACCTTAAAACCGACTCTTGCAAATGATTTAACTGATAAAAATCAATATCCTCTGGAAAAAATCCCAGGTATAGTTCCTGTATGTCCTTAATCTTCTGCTTTACTTCTTCTCCTTCCCAAAACTCAGCAATAAGCTGGCTTAAGCTGGCATAGTGAGTACTCCAGAGCCAAAGGTGAGCAAATTTTTGCTTAAACTCATAAGTAGGGCGTAAATCCAGAAAATAAGGATTTAAGGCATTAAACTTAATTTTATCTGTGAGCATAAACCTGGCCTTGTTAGCCTCTAAAACCCTAAAGGCATCTAACTCCTGGGAATCTATGATTTCGTAATTTATGGAACAAAAAATTATCTTATCATAGTCTGTTATTTTAGAAACAAAGATAGAATTTTTGGGAACTATAACTTTACTCTTACAAAGCTCATCAAAGCGCCTTAAAGGATATCTTTTTTTGTTATGTACAAATAAAAAATTGTTTTTTACATATTCCTTTCCCTTTTTAAAATTACTTTTATTTTCAACTAAAAGGGTAGGCACTCCCACTACCAAATCTACTTCTCTTTTCTCAAGCAAGTTAAAAGCCTGTTCAAAGGTATTAACCCTTTTCCAAATCAGAGAAAGTTTTTTTTCTTTAGCCAAAAGAGAAGCCAGGGAATAGTCTATGCCCTGCCCATAAGGAGAAAAAAAACATAAAGGGCTTTCCTTGCTTTCTGCTACTCTTAGTTTTCTACCTTTCCAGTAATAATTTTGATAATAAATATGGCCTAAAAGAAAAATTAGCTCTAAAACTAGAAGTAAGAATATTGCAATTTTAAACTTCTTTTCCATATCACAATAAAAAAGCCTATATTTTAAAATTACTGAAGTTGTAAAAAGGGAATAAGGATAATGTCAAACAAAAAACTAGGTGCGGTCTAAAAAACGATAGCTAATGGCTTCGGCCAGGATGGGCACATCTAAATTTTCTTTACCTTCCAGGTCAGCAATGGTTCTACCCAGGCGCAAAATTCTCGTAAAGGCCCTGGCAGAAAGTCCTAGATTTTTCACTGCCTGTTCTAAAAAGGCGTGTTCCCTTTCTCCTAAAGGACAAAACTTATTTAACCAGCGTCCATTTAGTTCACTGTTGGTCAAAAAGGGTAAAGAAGCTTCCTGGTAGCGCTTCTGTTGTATTTTCCTGGCTGTAAGGACCCGTTTTAACATTTTCTTAGAGGAAAACTCACTTTGTTCCTGCCTGAGTTTTTTATATTCCACAGCTGGAACCTCTACCTGCAAGTCAATACGGTCCAGCAAGGGACCAGAGAGTCTGGAACGATAACGCTGGATTTGCAAGGGAGTACAGGAACAATGGTGTTTTTCATCCCCCAGGTATCCACAAGGACAGGGATTCATGGCGGCTACCAGCATAAAGCTGGCTGGATATCTCAGGGACATGCTGGCCCTGGCAATGGTAACCTCGCCATCTTCCAAGGGCTGTCTTAGCACCTCTAGAACATGTTTTTTAAATTCTGGCAGTTCGTCTAAAAACAGCACGCCCCTATGGGCTAGAGAGACCTCTCCAGGCCGAGGATAATGCCCGCCACCAATAAGCCCTGCATCTGAAATGGTATGGTGAGGAGCCCGAAAGGGACGCTGGATAAGTAAAGAAACCTGAGGAGGAAGCTGGCCACTTACACTATAAATTTTAGTCACCTCCAGGGCTTCACTAAAGGTCAAAGGGGGTAAAATGGTTGGAATTCTTTTGGCCAGCATGGTCTTACCACTGCCTGGAGGACCTACTAAAAGCAAGTTGTGGCCTCCGGCAGCAGCTATTTCAATGGCCCTTTTTACATGTTCTTGGCCCTTTACTTCTGAAAAGTCTTCTAAAAAACTGGTCTGCTCCTGAAAAAGGCTATCCACATCCACCTGAAAAGGTGTCAGTTCTTTGCCTTCCAGCAAACTCACCACTTGAGCCAGATTTTCCAGGGCAAAGACCTCTACCCCTTTAACCACAGCTGCTTCTGGCCCATTATCCCTGGGAAGAACAACATATTTTAAGCCTTTGTTTTTAGCTAAAAGTGCTAAAGGCAAAGCTCCGGCAATGGGACGCAATTCTCCATTTAAAGAAAGCTCGCCAGCCAAAAGGGTGTGTTCTAAAAAGGAACTTTTGGGAAGCAATCCAGCAGCTACCAATAAACCAATACTCAAAGGCAAATCAAAAAGGCTTCCCTCTTTTCTTTGATTGGCTGGAGCTAAGTTGATAGTAATTCTTGCAGGCGGGAGTTTAAAACCATTATTCTTTAAGGCAGAAAAGATTCTTTCTTTACTTTCCCGTACCGCCCCTTCTGCCAGACCTACCAGACTAAAGGCAGGCAGGCCAGAGCGGGTTAAATCTATCTCTACTTCTACTAAAAAGCCATCTATACCTAATAAACCACCACTAAAGACTTTAGCAAACATTGTGTTAATGTATCAAATGGCCTATCCTGTTCCAGCGAATATTAGAAAAGCCCTGCCAGGACCAGTAAATAATCCAGGCCTTTCCTAAAATCTGGTCTCTATCCACAAATCCCCAAAATCTAGAATCATAGGATTCGTCTCTATTATCTCCCATAACAAAGTACTTTCCCTCTGGTACTTTTATGGGACCAACATTATCCCTCCTGGGTATAATTTGAGGGTCCACATGTTTTACATAAGGTTCCACAAGCTTTTGACCGTTTCGATAAACTTCCTTATTGATTATCTCTATGGTATCTCCAGGAAGCCCAATAACTCTTTTAATAAAATCCTTGGAAGGTTCTTTAGGATACTTAAACACAATCACATCTTGAAATTTAGGGTCAGAAAATTTTACTAAAAAATAATCAGTAAAAGGGACTCTTATGCCATAAATAAACTTATTTACCAACAAATGGTCTCCTATCTGCAGGGTGTCCAACATGGAGCCAGAAGGTATTTTAAAAGCCTGAACCACAAAAGAACGAATAAAAAAAGCAAGGATTAAAGCAACAAGCAAAGCTTCTGCATATTCTCTTATAGTACTTAACCATTTCTCGTTCATTCAGAACTCCTTTGACTAAATAAAATTTAATTTTGCCCCAATTTCCCAAAATAAGCAAGAAGCTAATTCCCAAGTAAACTCCTATTGCCAAAACCAATCTGGAGAAATTAGCAACTTTTTTCATTGACTAGGCTGTAGGTTTGATTTAAAAGTTTAACCTCTTCTGGAGAGGTGGCCGAGTTGGCTGAAGGCGCTCGCCTGCTAAGCGAGTGTAGGGGCTAAAACCTCTACCGAGGGTTCAAATCCCTCCCTCTCCGCCATATTTTCCCTTCTTTACTCTTGCTTTTTGCCCCGTTTATTTATACTTTTAATCTTTAAGGAGGGATGGCCGAGTGGTCGAAGGCGGCGGTCTTGAAAACCGCAGACCCTTGACGGGGTCCGGGAGTTCGAATCTCTCTCCCTCCGCCACTAAAAACCATGAACATTCAGTCCTTGCTTCAATTTGATCAAGCCCATATCTGGCATCCCTACACTTCAGCCCTTAATCCCTTGCCTGTTTACCCGGTAAAAAGGGCCCAGGGAGTTATTATAGAGTTGGAAAGTGGAGAAAAGCTCATAGATGGCATGTC
The DNA here is from genome assembly GCF_055126295.1 of Desulfonauticus sp. NCBI lineage: Bacteria > Pseudomonadati > Thermodesulfobacteriota > Desulfovibrionia > Desulfovibrionales > Desulfonauticaceae > Desulfonauticus > Desulfonauticus sp. The sequence continues at coordinate 140,230 of NZ_JBSRHE010000003.1, forward strand.
TTCCTGGTGGGCAGCAATCCATGGCTACAACCATCCCCAGCTCAACCAGGCCATCCAGGAACAGCTAAAGGACATGGCCCATGTAATGTTTGGAGGGCTTACCCACAAACCAGCAGTGAAGTTAGCCCAAAAACTTATGGAAATTACTCCAGACAACCTGCAATGGGTCTTTTTTGCAGATTCTGGTTCAATAAGTGTGGAAGTTGCTTTAAAAATGGCCTTACAATACTGGCAGGCCAAAGGAGAGCAGCGTTCAAAATTTCTTACCCTGTTAAAGGGTTATCATGGAGATACCTTTGGGGCCATGAGTGTCTGCGACCCTTATACTGGAATGCATTCCTTATTTTCTTCTTTTCTGCCCCAAAATATCTTTTGCCCACCTCCCCAAAATGGCTTTCAAGACTTTAATCCTCAGGATTTTGAGTGTTTTAAAGAGCTTTTTTACCAGCACCTAAAAGACCTGGCTGCAGTAATTTTAGAGCCCATTGTCCAGGGTGCTGGGGGCATGCGCATCTATTCCCCTGTATTTTTACAAAAGGTGGCCAAGCTCTGCCAAAAGGAAGGCGTTTTGCTGATTTTAGACGAAATAGCCACAGGTTTTGGACGCACAGGTAAACTCTTTGCTCTGGAGCACGCCCGGGTAAAACCAGATATCCTCTGTGTAGGCAAGGCCTTAACTGGAGGCTACCTAACTTTAGCTGCCACCTTATGTACTTCTGAAATAGCCCGGACAATTTCTTCTGCTCCTCCCTATGTGTTTATGCATGGCCCAACCTATATGGGCAATCCTCTGGCCTGCAGAGTGGCCCTGGCCAGCCTGGAATTACTCCTTACCTCTAACTGGCAGGAAAAGGTAAAAAACATAGAAGAGCAACTATTCAGAGAACTCCTTCCCTGTAGACAAATAGAAGGAGTCAAAGATGTACGGGTTCTTGGCGCCATTGGAGTGGTAGAAGTAAGTAAAAGGGTAAATATAGCCAAAATCCAGAAAAAATTTGTAGCTAAGGGTGTATGGATTCGTCCCTTTCTCAACCTCATTTACATCATGCCTCCTTATATTATCTCTTCTTCAGAGTTAAACCAGCTCACTACTGCCATTAAGGAAGTGCTCCTGGAGCAAGACTATGCAGACTAGTTTTTTCATAACCGGGACAGACACCAATGTGGGCAAAACCTTTATTAGTGCCATTTTAGTGGCTGGACTAAGGGGTTATTATTTTAAGCCCATTCAAACTGGGAGCAAAGACCTCATTGATTCTCAGTGGATAAAAGAACAAACTGGTTTAAAGGAAAAACATTTTTTACCTGAGACCTATCTCTTTAAAGAACCCCTTTCCCCCCATCTGGCAGCCAGACTGGAAAAGGACTTTATAGACCTGGAAAAAATCCCCCTGCCTGAACAAAGGCCTTTGCTGGTGGAAGGAGCTGGGGGGATTCTGGTTCCCTTAAACCAAAACCAGTTCATGCTGGACCTGATGCAAAAATTTAATCTTCCTTTAATTTTAGTGGCCAGAAGCACCCTGGGCACCATCAATCACACCCTTTTAAGTTTAGAGGTATTAAGAAGTAGAAAGTTAAAAATAGCTGGAGTGGTTTTAAACGGGCCCTTACATCCAGAAAATAAAGAAGCCATTGAATATTATGGAAAGGTAAAAGTTATTGCTCAAATCCCCTGGCTAGAGGATACAAAAATCGACTATTTTAACCTTTATCAAACCTATTTTCAGGATTTAAAAGGTGTTTTCTCCTAAGGATAGCCTGCACTTGGCTGAAAAGGCCTTACAAAATAAGTTAAGCTCCAAGGATTTGGAAACCCTGTCTTCCCTTAAAGGGCCAGAAATCCTTTCTTTGCTCACAGGCAGTAATTTTTTACGCCAGCTCTATTCCCAGCAAATCCACCTTTGCACCATTGCCAATGCCAAATCCGGACGCTGCTCAGAAAACTGTGCCTTTTGTGCCCAATCCAAATACTATCAAACCCATATCCCGGTCTATCCGCTAAAGCCCAAAGAAGAGCTCTATGAGTTGGGACAAGACATGGCCCAAAAGGGAGTAAATCGCTACGCCCTGGTGACTTCTGGCAAGGCCTTAACCTCCAGGGAAATAATGCAGGTAAAAGAAGTATTTGCCAGCCTCAAATCCCAAATAGGCCTTTGTGCTTCTCTGGGCATCTTATCAGCCAGGGAACTAGAAGAGCTAAAAAGGGCAGGCCTTAGCCGTTATCATCACAATCTGGAGACCAGTAAATCCTACTTTCCCCGAATTTGCACCACCCATAGCTATGCCGAACGCATCAACACCATAAAAGAAGCCAAAAAAGCTGGCTTAAGTGTATGCAGTGGAGGAGTTTTTGGCCTGGGCGAAAGTTTCCAGGACATTATAGAACTAGCTTATACCTTAAAAGAACTGGATGTGGATGCTGTCCCTTTAAACTTCCTCATTCCCATTCCAGGAACCCCTCTGGAAAAGAACTCCTATTTAACTCCTCTGTATTGCCTGAAAATCATTGCTACTTTCCGTTTTATCCTGCCTGATAAGGAAATTATTATCTGTGGAGGTCGAAAACAACACCTGAGCTCTTTACATCCCCTTATTTTCCTGGCTGGAGCCAGTGCTATTATGACCGGAAATTATCTTACTCAAAGCGGTTTTAGTGTCCAGGAAGACCTGGAATTTTTAAAGACCTTGGGTTTATCTGTGCGCAGGCAATCAGTTTAAAGGTAGAAAGTTTACCCTTTCTTTTCTCAAAAATCTCTTTATCCTACCAGGTTCAAAATGAGAGCAAAAGTATCTTCCCTTTACTGTGATAAAATACTTGGCCTTACTCAGATTGATAGCTATTTTTTCCACCTCTTCCCAGCCAAGGTTTCCCTGCTTTCTAAGGTTAATAATCTGCCTGGCTCCTTTTTGCCCGATGCCAGGAATTCTTAAAAGTTCTTTAAAGCTAGCTCTGTTTATCTCCACCGGGAAAAGTTCTAAGTGATTAAGGGCCCAGCTGGTTTTGGGGTCCAAGTGAAAATCCAGATTAGGAGAAGAACTAAAAAGCTCTTCCCAGCTAAAGCCATAACAGCGAATAAGCCAGTCTGCCTGGTAAAGCCTGTGTTCCCGCAGGAGAGTTTTTCTGGCTGGCAGCTCAAAATTATGCGGAGTCAAGACTGGAACAAAGGCAGAATAGTAAACCCTTTTTAAGCCATATTGCTGGTAGAGGGTGCTGGCAACCTTTAGCAAGGTACTATCGCTTTCCTTACTTGCTCCCACTATAAATTGAGTACTAAGCCCTTTGGTGGCAACCTTCCTTTGGGTTTGCAACAATCTGGACAGGCCTTGCAGGGGTTTAAGCAAATACTCTGGTTTTTTATTGGGAGCAAAGAGTTCTAAACTTCTCTGGGTGGGGAACTCCAAATTTATGCTCACTCTACTGGCATATTTCAAAGCTTCTCTGAGTAAATCCCTATCGCTTCCAGGAATAATTTTGAGATGGATATAACCAGGAAATTTATAGTACAAACGCAGCTTCCTGGCCACCCAGAGCATACGCTCCATGGTATAGTTGGGCGACCTATCCACTGCTGAGCTTAAAAACAAGCCCTGAATAATTTTTTTCTGAAATAATTCTACCGTGAGTTTAGCCAGTTCATCTGGCTCCAGGCTGGTCCTGGGAAAATCAAAGTCCTTTTTATTGGCGCAATAGCTACAATTAAACTCACACCTGTTGGATAAAAGAATCTTTAACAAAGGAACCCTTTGCCCACCAGCTAGACTGTGGTAAATTGGCCCCTTTTGCGGAGTTAAATTTTGTAAACGCTGGTGAAGAGAACTAAGCCCACAAACCTGGTCCAGATGAACGCTAGTGCTTAAAAGCTTGAGTTTCTCTTCTAGCTCCATTTACCAGTCTAAAGTGGCTTTCCAGGCCCTGGTTAACTCTTCTACCGAGCAACTAAAAAGCTTTTCTCCCTTATAGTGAAACACAAGTTCAGGAAGGGCAGTGGTTTCGCCCAGATAAGCTATTACCTGCCCCTGAAACAGGGCCCTGAACCTATCCCTGTTTTCCTTTCTCACTGTAACCAGAAGTCTACTGGCACTTTCACTGTAAAGCACTTCTTCCAGGGTCAAGTCCCCAGGACAACAGGGAACCTGGGCCAGGTCCACTCTGGCTCCCAATCTACCTCCAATGGCCATTTCAGCCAAAGCTACTCCCAGCCCTCCATCAGAAAGGTCGTGGCAGGCAGTAATAAGTCTTTGTTTAAAGGCCTCATGTAAAGTAAGATAGCGTTTTCGGGCTGAAAGCACATCCACCTGGGGTACATCTCCGCCTTTTAAACCCAGTTCAGCTAAAAATTCACTACCAGCCAGCTCTCTACGCGTAAGTCCCAAAAGATAAATCTCTTCTTCTGGCAACTTAAAATCAGAGGTCTGACACCAGGAAATGTCTTCTATTACACTAATCAAGGAAAAAAGCACGGTGGGTGGAATGGAAATCTTTTGTCCCCCACCTGTATAGTCATTTTTCATGGAATCCTTGCCTGAAATACAGGGGACCTGAAAGGCCTGGCAAAAGTGAGCCAGAGCCCTGTTGGCCCTTACCAGTTGAGCCAGTTTGTAATGACCGTCTGGAGTCTTTTCTGACTGGACAGGATCGCACCAGCAAAAGTTATCCACTCCAGCCAGATAATTGGGGTCTCCACCCACAGCCACACAATTGCGAATGGCTTCATCAATGGCATTGGCCATCATCCAGTAAGTGTCATAATCACTAAACTTGGGACAAATCCCATTGCTCACCACCAGGCCTCTATCTTTGTCTAAAACAGGTCTAAGCACAGCTGCATCTGCAGGACCATCACTCCACCCTGATCTTATCCTGGCTAATCTCAGGGAACTTGGGCTTTTCCCACACAGCCTTGAGCTCCATTTGAGGAAGGCCGTGGTGTAAAAAGTGCATGTCCAGATAGGCAACAATCTTTTCTCCATAGCGAACCAAAAACTTTCCACTATCCACAAACCTGCCCAGCACACTGGCTTCTACATCCATTTCCCGGGCCAGTTGTAAAAACTCCTCCAGGTGCTCTTCAGGCACAGCCAGGGTCATTCTTTCCTGGGCTTCAGAAAGCAAAATCTCCCAGGGCTTAAGGCCATCGTACTTTAGAGGGGCTTTGCTCAAGTCCAAATCACAGCCGCCAGTATCTTCAGCCATTTCCCCCACAGAAGAAGATAAACCACCTGCCCCATTGTCTGTAATGGCATTATACAAGCCCAAATCCCTGGCTCGCATGATAAAATCATACATTTTACGCTGGGTAATGGGGTCTCCAATCTGGACTGCTGTGGCTGGAGAGCCTTCGTGTAGTTCTTCAGAGGAAAAGGTAGCGCCATGAATACCATCTTTGCCAATTCTTCCTCCGGTCATCACAATATAATCTCCCACCTGGGCCTTCTTTTTATATCCTTTCCTGCCCTTAATCTCATGCGGGATAGTACCTACAGTTCCACAAAATACCAGAGGTTTGCCCAGGTATCTTTCCTCAAAAACAATGCCGCCATTTACAGTGGGAATACCAGATTTATTGCCACCGTGCTCCACTCCTTCCCGCACTCCTTCCATCACCCGCCTGGGATGGAGAAGTCTGGGAGGAAGTTCGCCCTTAAAAAAGGGAGAGGCAAAACAAAACACATCTGTATTACACAACAAATTGGCTCCCAGGCCTGTGCCCATGGGGTCTCTGTTTACCCCCACAATGCCGGTCAAAGCCCCACCATAGGGGTCTAAGGCTGAAGGGCTATTGTGGGTCTCCACTTTGATGCATACATCCAGGTCCCGGTCAAATTTAATTACTCCAGCATTATCTTTAAATACAGAAAGGCAATAGTCTTTTTCTCCCTTTAACTCACGGATTTTTTGCGTGCTACCTGCAATATAGGTTTTAAAAAGGCTATCAATTACCTCAGTTTTTTGCTTTTCCCTATCTTCATAGGTAATTCTGGCATTAAAAATTTTGTGTTTACAGTGCTCAGACCAGGTCTGGGCCAAACATTCCAGCTCTGCATCTGTGGGATGAGGAGCTAATCCCAGTCTGGCTCTGGCTTCTTTTACTGCTGGAAGGTTAAAGTAATCCCTAATAACCTCCATTTCTTGCAAACTAAGCGCCAGCACTCTGTCTTTACTCAACTGCACCAATTCCTGTGCACTTAAAGGAGCTAAGGGAATAATTTCCACTTCTGTAGAAGCCTGGCCTGTAACTTTGGGAGCGACCAGGGGAAAGCCCGGGGCATTCTTCCACTGGGCAAAACTTCTATAACTAAAGCGTTGAATAAGTTCATTGGCTAAAAGGTCTTTTGCAATGTGCTCTACCTGGGATTTATCCAGATTACCTTTGAGTAAAAATTGTTCACTGGTATAGACCTGAATGGTCTTTTTAAAAATCCTCTCCAGGGTATAACTGGCAGTTTTTCCTTCGTTGTCTGTGACTCCAGGCCTAAAACCAACTTCAATAATCCAATCAAAATCCTGAGCCAAAGGCTCAAAAGCAACTTTATGTAATACCGGGTCTGAAAGGAAATGTTCCTTTAAAACCACATCCAGTTCCTTGGCTTCCAAACCATCAATGGTATAGCCTTTAATTATCCTTACTTCTTCCACATCTAAATTTAAATGCTCTTTTATTTTACGAGCAATCTTTTCTCCTCTTACATCTCTTACTTCTGGCCTTAAAGCCACTTCCAAGCGTGCTAGCATACTTAAAAACTCCTCTTTCCTTTTCCTATCCCCAAACTATCTTGTTGCCTCCCTGAGCTTTGGCCTTGTAAGCGGCTTCATCTGCTCGGGAAACCATTTGTTCTCCTGTTTCACCCTCTTTTAACAGGGCAAGGCCAATGCTTAAGGAAAGCTCTCCCTTAAATTCCTTGTCAAAGTCACTTCTAACTCTTCTGGCTATAACCTCCAGAGTCTTTTCTTCCACTTCTGAGGCCAAAAGCACAAACTCATCTCCACCATAACGACAGGGAAAATCTACTCCTTGCCTGGAATTGCGAATCAAAATTCTTCCAAATCTGCGAATAGCCTCGTCTCCTTGCTGGTGCCCATAGAGGTCATTATAATTTTTAAACTTATCCAGATCAAAAAAGATAACTCCTACTTTTTTACCCTGTCTTTTTGCCCTTTGAACCTCTCGTTCTAAAAATACAGCCAGTTGATGTCTATTATAGACCCTGGAAAGATGATCAAAAACAGCCTGTTCCCGAATCTTTTGTTCCAATCTTTTAATCAGAGTAAGGTTTCTCCCCACCAGAAGATAAGTGGCAGACTCTCTAATGGGAGAAATCACTATCTCTAAAGATAAAGTCTCTCCGTTTAAGGCCAGTTTAATCTCAAAGGGAACGCTTTCTTCCAGAATTCTTGGCCCCCAGATAAAGCTAAGGGCTGAGGAAGGAGTGGATACATCAAAAAAGTTTTTCCCCTTAAGATGGTCTAAGGAAGGAGAAGTAAAGAGGATTTGGCCTTCCTTATCCACAGTAAGCACCACATCCTGCATGGAAGAAACCAACACGCTTAAAAAGTTTTTTTGATAAACAATTTCACTTTCTAAAGAGGCTATTTCCTGAATATCCTGCACAATAACCAAAATTTGCTCCACACCTTCCAGGGTAATCCAGGAAGCAGAAAAGTTAAAACAGGGAGACTTTGCCACTTCTGCCTCTGGGCCTAAAGGACAGTAAAGCCTGGAAAAGCTGTTCACCTTTCTGGTCAGAAAATTATCCCACTCTGTCCCCAAATCCAGGCCAATTATGTTGGACAAAATATTTTTAAAACTAAGGCCTCGTAATTCACTTTTTACCTTTAAAGCTTGTTTGGCAAAGGCATTCAACTGCAACACCTTGCCCAGTTTGTTTAAACGAATAATACCCACAGGAAGTAAGTCCAGAACCAGGGCCTTGCCTGAAGTCTCCAGGTGACGATAAAAAAAGTTTTCAAATCTCTGCCTAAACAAAGAAACATACAGCGCAACTTCCTGGTGTAAACTGGCTTCCAGCTTTTCAAAACAAATACATCCAAATTTTTCTCCTTTTACCTCAAGGGTAAAAGAACAGGACTTGGAACATTCTTTAGAAGGAGAAGCAGGTTCATCAGTTCTAGTTAATTTTCCTGCTTTAAACTCAAAAAAAGTTTCCTCTCCTGTAATTGGCGAGCGCAAGGTAATTCTAAAATCCCGAATATTCCACAGCCAGTAAAAATGCCTGCCCAGTATTTGGGCTATTTCTTGCAAATCACTGGCAGTATCTACTTCTTGTAAAAGATGGCTAAAGTTTTGAATCTTTTCCAAAGGAAGGGTATAAAAACAAATCTTTTCCTTGTCTTCTTTAATACTTAAAGTCTCACAAATGGAGTTGACATTGTTTTTAATTGTAGAGCGTAAGTTATTAAATTCCTCCTCTTCAATCTGGGCAATGTTTTTTAAAATAGCTTTTAACTTAAAGAGAATAGAACTATCTTTATCCTCAAACTCTGCCTCTGCCCACAGGGTACCCAAAATAAGGCACTGGATAGCTGCTTCAAACTCTTCTATTCTGTCTACTGCGTGATGGTACTTTATAGCCCCAAAAACTCCATTTAAAGGAAAATTCCAGGATTTAAGCAAGGCCTGAGTAATCTGGGGATGCTCTATTCCCCAGAGCTCAACTTCCCTACGCAACTGGTCCTTTTTCAAAGAAATGAGATTGTCTCCATCATAGCAAATACGGGTAAAGTCTTCTACTTCCTCATCTTCTACGCAACAAATAAGAAATAAACTCAAATCCTTAAGTAGCCCTGCGGTATAGACCTTATCTGCTTCTTTGGGGCTTAGTTTTTGAGCCAACACCTCTCCAGCCACAGCGCCCCAGACTGTTTGTCTCCAGGTGCGAAACTTAAGTACCTCGCAGGTCTGAAATTTAAGGCTTAAATTTTTGTGAAAGGTAACAGAAAGGGCAATCTTTAAGATTTCTTTGGTGCCTAAAATTACAGCAGCTCTTTTTAAGTCCGTAACCTTTTCCTGGAGGCTATAATAGGGAGAATTTATCAAACTCAAAATAGTAACTGTAAGCCCTGGATCTGTAGCAATAATCTTTGCCAGGTTATTAAAATCAGGATTGGCTGAAGTTGCTTCCTGTAACAAAGAAGACATGGCTGGAGGAAAGGTAACAGACATGGCTTCTTTAAGAGAAACTTTTAGTTTAGCAGGTATTCTGGGCATTTTATTTTTCTCTCTCCACAATATAAGTTAAGATGGAATTTAAAATTTCTTTTTCTTTACTTTCTGGAAAAGCTTCCAAACTTTTTCTGGCCTTATCCAAATAAGCTTTGGCCTCTGTTTTTACCCGTTCAGAGATTTCTTTCTCTTTTATGGTCAAAAGGATTTCTTCCAGTTCCTCTTCTTCAAAACTAAAACTAAAAAACTTTTCCCAAAACTCCTCCTGTTCTGCTAACGACAGGGTCTCTACATAGTAAATCAAGGGCAAAGTAATTTTGCCTTCTCTCAAATCTCCCAGCTGAGGCTTTCCCATAATCTCATGGGATTGGGTATAGTCCAGCACATCGTCTATGAGTTGAAAAGCTACCCCTAAATTAAAACCATAGCTTTTAGCTGCCAGGACCAAATCCTCAGAGCCACTTAAAATAGCTCCACACTCACAGGCAGCCTGAATTAAATAGGCAGTTTTTCCGCTGATAATTCTAAAATAGGTTTCTTTATCGATCTTGTTTTTACTAAAGGCAATTTCTTCTATTTCTCCATAGGCTGTAGCTAAAATGGCCTCTGAAACCACCTGAGTTAGCAAGGGATTATTGTATCTGGCTACAATCAAGTTGCCCAAAGCCAAAAGCCCATCTCCAGCCAAAATTGCCCTTTTATTGCCAAATTGAATGTGACTGGCAGTCTGTCCTCGTCTCAATTCTGCTTCATCCAAAACATCATCGTGAATCAAGGTGGCCGAGTGGAAAATCTCTAAAGCGCAGGCCAGGGGATAGACATCTTCTTTAGCATACCCCAAGGCCCTGGCCATCAAAAGCACCAAAAAGGGCCTAAGCCTTTTCCCCCCAGCATTTAAGACATGTTGAGCCACTTCTAAAATAGAAGGAGGAAGTGAGGCAATCTCTTTTGCCAGTACAGCATTAATCAGGGGGATTTCCCGGGCCAGATAGTCTTTTAACTTCTCAAGCATCTACCAGTTTCCTCAAATAATTTAAGGCATCTTGCCCCTTTTTGCCCATATCCCAGGACAATTCATTCACATAGGCCTGGATATGCTCCTCCAGAGTCTTTTCTTCCATTTCCTGGGCAAAGGTCTTTATAAAAGGTATAATTTCTTCTTTACTCTCCTTGGCCCTGTCAAGGCTTTCTTTAATCTTCTCAGCAACCACCCGGGCAAGCTCAGGTTTGGCCAGAATCACGCCCAAAGGCAAGGGCAGTCCTTTGCTTTGCTCTTTCCACCACCTGCCCAAATCCAGAACCAACTCAAAGCCCTTTTGAGCATAAATGAGGGCAGTTTCGTGAATAAGTAGGCCAGCGTCAACTATTTTTAACTGCAGGGCCAGGGGAATATCGCTAAAAAGCATGGGCATTGGAATAAACTCCCTGGGCCAGGCACTTCTAAGTAAGTGATAGGCTGTGGTCAAAAGACCAGGTATGGCTATTTTTCTAATTTCTTCCCTTTTTATCCCGGGCAGGGAAACCAGTTTGGGGCCATGAGTAAGCCCAAAGGCTCCTCCTGTTTCTAAAATCTCATACTTATCTTTAAGTTTAAGGCCCTGCACAGCTGAAACCTTTACCACATCCACTTCGCCTTGCCCAGCCAGGTTATTCAAATCCTCAATATCTTCAAAGATAAAACGGGAACTTCTATTTTTGATATCTGGGACCAGGCCCAAAATCCAGGGTCCAAAGATAAAAGTATCATTGGGGCAGGGAGAAATGGCTATATTTAATTTTTCCACTCTTCAAAAATCTCCTTATAAAGCTGATGCAAAGACCTAAAAGCACCCTTTAAGTCCCAGTCTTTTTTTTCTCTACTGCCAACTATGTTAGATAAAGTTCGCACTTCCAAAAAAGGAATGCCATAAATAAGAGCAGTATAAGCCAGGGCAAAGCCTTCCATGTTTTCTATTTCTACTCTATACTCTTGAGCTAAAAAATCAGCCCTTTCTCTAGAACCTGTTACTGTGGAAACAGTAAGGCTACTTACCCTGGGATAAGCTAAATCTTTACCCAAAACCTTTAGTCCCTTATCCACTTCCAGGAAAATTTCCTGCTCTATATTTTCCTCTGCCCACAGGGGAAATTTCAGTAAACTTCTCTTTACCTTTCCTTTTACTTCCACGCCCAATTCCGGCCAAACCTCGCGTTTACAAAGCACTGTTTCTCCCAGATTATAACCACTGGAGGCAAAAACTCCAGCAATCCCCAGATTAAGAATCAGGTCATAAGTTTTTTTACTCAAAAGTTTACTTAAAAAAAGAGCACTGTTTAGAATTGTAATTCCAGTAACCAATACCTCTACTGTCAAGTGCTTTTGTTGCAAGGTAAAAACTTCTCCCTGCTTGGCAGCTAAAGAAGTCCCAAAAAAACTTTCTGCTTCTTTTAAAGTAGCAAAGACTAAAAGTAAATTCACTTACAATCTCCAGTAAGTAAGGCCATAGCTCTTAAAAGCAGAATAATCAAATCTGCCCTTCACATCTATCAACACACCTTTAGCAGGGTCTTTAAATTTTGCCACCAGATCTTCTGGTTTTAGCTTTTGGTATTCTCTATGATTTACAGCTAAAATAAGGCCGTCCAGATTGGTTAAACCATCTAAAGAACAAAGTTTTAAACCATATTCCTGCTCTGCTTCCTCTGGACAGGCCAGGGGGTCGTGTACCACCACTTCCAGGCCAAAGTCCTCCAGCTCCCTTATAATATCCACCACCTTAGTGTTTCTCAAATCAGGCACATTTTCCTTAAAGGTAAGTCCTAAAATGCCAATCTTACCCCTACCCAAAAGACACTGTTTGCGCACCAGAAGTTTGACCATCTTTTCAGCCACAAACTTGCCCATAAAGTCATTTATCCTTCTTCCAGCTAAAATCACCTGGGGATGATAGCCCAGAGACTCTGCCTTAAAGGTAAGATAATAAGGGTCTACGCCAATACAGTGCCCACCTACCAGGCCAGGTCTAAAGGGCAAAAAGTTCCACTTGGTGCCTGCTGCTTCTAATACCTCCAGAGTATCAATCTCCATGCGGTCAAAAATAAGTGCCAATTCGTTCATCAAGGCAATGTTCAGGTCACGCTGGGTATTTTCAATTACCTTGGCTGCCTCAGCCACTTTAATGGAAGAGGCCTTATGAATGCCTGCTTTTACTACCTGACCATATACTTGAGCCAAAAGCTCTGTTATCTCTGGAGTCTGCCCGGCCACCACTTTGACAATGGTCTCCAGGGTATGTTCCTTATCCCCTGGATTGATACGCTCTGGAGAATAGCCTACCCAAAAATCCTGTCCACACTTAAGCCCAGAATATTTTTCCAGCACAGGCACACACTTTTCTTCAGTAAGCCCGGGATAAACCGTGGACTCATACACCACCACACTCCCTTGAGGAAGATGTTCTCCCACCAGCTTGCTTGCCCCTAAAATGGGCCTTAAGTCTGGAATGTGCTCTTTATCAATGGGAGTGGGCACAGCTACAATAAAAAGTCTGGCCTTTTCTAAGTCTTTGGGGTTAGCACTAAAAAAAGCTCTACTCTTTTTTAACTCTTGCTCTTCCACTTCCTGGGTACTATCTTTACCCTGACTTAGCTCTTCTACTCTGAATTTATTGATATCAAAGCCAATGACTTTAAAATGCCTGGCCAGAGCAATGGCCAGGGGCAAGCCCACATAGCCTAGGCCAATGACTGCTATTGCTTCTTTTTGGGCTATTAAATTTTTAAACTCCAACATTTCTTTACTCCTGGACTTTTTTTTCAACTCTGATTAAAGGCATAACTCCTATGCAAATCAACTGGGAATTATTCTTTTCTGCTTTGGGACTGGCCTTTGTCTTTGAAGGCCTGCCCTATTTTTTGTGGGCGGAAAAAATGCCCTCTTATCTCTCTTTTTTAGCCAAGCAGCCACCCCAGAGTTTACGCAAAATGGGGCTTATTTCCATTTTATTGGGACTTCTTATCGTATATTTAACCAGAGGTTAATTTTTCTCCCTTATGAATATAAACTATCCCTGAAGTTAGAGGAAAATAGTCTATTTTTCCAAAACCAGCCAATTTTAATTCCCTGGCCAAATCACTGGCCAGGGGAAATTCCTTTACTGTCCTGGCCAAATACTCATAAGCAGGCCTGTCTTGAGAAAAAAAACCACCTATAAGCGGTAAAATTTTAGTTAAATAAAAATTGTAAAGTCCTTTCCAGATTCTTTGCCGCCCACTGCCAAATTCCAGGATAAAAAATCTTCCTCCTGGCTTTAAAACCCGTAAAATTTCTTTATAAGCCCTTTCTCTGGGATTGATATTGCGAATACCAAAGGCAATACTCACCACATCAAAGGAATTGTCCTTAAAGGGTAAAAACCTGCCATCTCCCTGCAAAGGACAAATTTTTCTCCCCACCTTAGACAGCTTTTTTTTGCCTGCCACAAGCATCTGAAAGGTATAATCCACCCCCATAACTCTTATCCGGGCCTCTTTATTTACAAGGGCCAACCCCACATCATAGGTACCGCAGGCAAGGTCTAAAACCCGCATCCCGGGAAAAGGATCAATGCTCTGCACCAAACGCCTTCGCCAATAAAAATCCACACCCAGACTTAAAAAATGATTTAAAAAGTCATAGTTAGTGGCAATACTGGCAAAAAGCCTATCTACTGGAGTCTTGTTCTGAAGATGTTTGTCCACTGGAAGTAGTGATGGTTTCTAATACATGCTTGTAAATGGTGGAAAAATACTCTGGAAAGTTGGCAGGAGAAATTCTGCCCACTTCAATAAACTTGACCACTATTTCCTTGGTTACTTGCAAGGCTTGTTTTTCCAATTTTTCCATATAGTTACCTCAAAAATTAAAATCCGCCCGGAAGGGGGGAAGTGGCCTTGACCAAGCTAAAAGCTTAATCTTGCCGGGCGGCAAAAGAGAAGAATCCTTGAAACCCTCCTCTTTTAAGCCTTAAAAATAACTGCTTTTAGGAAAATAGTCGAGAGGAAAATAGCCCCTTCTTTCTCCAGAAAGAGGGGCTATTTTTTTCTTTTAGCTAAAAGATTGGCAATCTCTTCGCGAATGACCCTGGCTGCTTCTAAAGGAACCTGCTTGCTTACAAATTCTTCCAGTTCCAGGCGCATTTGTTTGGCTAAATTCTTTAAGTCTTCTCTGGTAATAAAATCAGAGGTATCCTGTGATTCTGCTTGTTTTAAAGCAGTATTTAAGTCCTTTTCCAGGGCTTCTACCAGTTCAGCACTAAAATTCTTAAAGGTTTCTTCTAAGCTCAAAACCTTCTTTTCTGTCTGCTCTACTTTTGCTGCTATTTCAGCTTTCAATTCTTCTGGGTCAAACTCAGATATTTTTTTATCCTCTTCCAGGGATTTGTTTTCTTCCAGTAAATCCAGCTTATTTTTTACTTCTGCAAGCTCGCTATTAATGGGCTCTAACTTGGCATCCAGAAGCCCAACCAGTTCACTTACTTTTTGCGTAAGCTCGGCAACCTCCTTGCCTACAGCTTCCTGAACCTTTTGCTCTACCAAAGCCTTAATCTCTTCTTCATTCCAGCTAACTTCAGGAGTAGACTCTGCTGGTGCCACTCCTTCTTCTAAAGAAAGCTCTTCTTCTGGTTCTATTTCTGGTACTATCTCTTCTTCCTCTCTTACCTCTGTATCCACCTCTGTTTCTTCTAAAGAGAGGGAAGTTAAGTCCTCAGCTAAAGTTTCTTCTACTGCCTCACTTTCCCTAACTGGCTCCAACTCTTCTTGCTCTAAAGGTGCTTCTTCAGTCCCTTCTGCTTCCTCTGGGATTTCTAAAGCCAGTTCTTCTTCTTTCTCCTCTTCTTCCTGTTCGGCCATAGAACCTAAATCCAACTGGGCATCTACTTCTTCTGGACTTATTTCTTCTGTTGAAGTTTCTTCTGGCTCTTCCAAAAGAGGTTCATCCTCTGGCAAAAAGCTCTTGATTTCCTCTTCTTCTGATTCTTCTGGCAAATCCTGTTCGCTTTCTGGCTGGGGTTCTTCTTTTGCTTCTACTTCTATTTCTGAATCAAAAAGGTCGTCAAAATCCAGCTCATCCTCGTTTTCTTTGCCACCTTCTTCTACCTCTTCTTTCTCTTCTGCAGAGGTAAAAAGGTCATCTAAGTCAGAATCAAAATCTTCTTCTTTCACCGCTTCTTCTTTGGGAAAAGAAATTTCCTCAGCAATGGGCTCTTCTACAATGTCTGTAAGTTCAATAATTTCTTCTTCTAAGCTTTTTTCTTTTTCAGGCATTTAAAAAGCCTCCAAAAATTAAAAAGGGGAAGCTTTTATTTAGCTTCCCCCTCCCCGAGTTAAAATTATTTCTTAGGATGGCAGCCATTACAAGCAGTAGGACCGGTCTTTTTACCAGCCTTCTTTAAGTCGGTATGGCAGCCTTTCATACACATATCATGGTAGGCTTTGTAATAGTACTTAATGTCTTTTTTCTGCTTTCCTTTGGCTTTGTAAATGTCGTGACAACCAGCATCAGTACATTTTTTGATAGCAGCCTTACCATCCCAGGTATGGTGACACTTGGTGCAATCAAAAGCAGCGTGGCTTGTATGGGAGAACTTAACAGGAGCTTTTTTAGCCTTTACTCCAGCAGGAGCTTTAAGCATGATATCCCCTTTGGGAGCATCTACTGCCCAGAGATTGGGGATGAGGAACAAGCCAGCTACCAGCGCAGCCATCACCCCAACTAACCAAGACCTCTTCATAAAAATCACCTCCTTCTTTAAAAAGTAGTTTGTCCCAAAAAGAACAAATTCTCCTTTCTATTTAGGTTAGGAGAAAATCCAATGTCAAGTAATCTTTTTAAAATTCTAGTTTATTAGCTGCCTCTAAAGTTTTTTCCCACTCTTTCTCCGTATGACTAAAGGAGTTAAAGCTGGCTTCAAAGGCAGAAGGAGCCAGGTATATACCTTGAGTGCGCATCTGTTGATAAAAGGAGACAAAAAGCTCCTGGTTGCTTTGCTTTGCTCCAGCAAAATCCACTACCTCCTGGTCTGTAAAAAAGAGGGTAAACATGGAGCCAATAAGGTTTAAACGCACTGGCACGCCTTTTTTCTGCAAAATCTCCTGCAATCCCAAGGCCAACTTTTCTGTATTTTGGGCAAGTTTATTATAATCTTTATTTTTAAGCTCCTTTAAAGTGGCAATGCCCGCACTCATAGCCAGGGGATTGCCAGAAAGAGTACCTGCCTGATACACAGGTCCTTCTGGAGCAATGTGTTGCATAATCTCTTTCTTCCCACCATAAGCCCCTACAGGCAGGCCTCCCCCAATAATTTTACCCAAACAGGTAAGATCCGGGTCAATATTAAAATAACCCTGCGCTCCACTATAGCTTACCCTAAAACCAGTTATCACCTCGTCAAAAATAAGCAAGCTGCCGTATTTTAGAGTAATTTCCCTCAGTCCTTCTAAAAAGCCTGCTCTGGGCAAAACCACTCCCATATTGCCAGCAACAGGCTCCACAATTACTGCAGCAATGTCCTGGCCATGCTTTTTAAATAAATCCTCTACCTGGTCTAAGTCGTTGTAGTTGGCCAGAAGGGTATGGGCTACTGTCTCCTCTGGCACTCCAGGAGTCCCTGGAATGGAAAGGGTGGCCACTCCAGAGCCAGCACTGGCCAAAAAACTATCTGCATGACCATGATAACAGCCAATAAATTTAACCACCTTATTGCGCTTGGTATAACCCCTAGCCAGTCTCAGGGCACTCATGGTAGCCTCTGTACCTGAATTGACCATTCTCACCATTTCCACCCCAGGCAAGGCTTCCACTACCAGTTCAGCCAGTTCTATTTCCAGTTCACAGGGTGCTCCAAAGCTGGTTCCCTTTTCCAGGGTAGCAAGCAGGGCTTCTTTTACTCTGGGATGAGAGTGCCCCAAAATCAAGGGGCCCCAGGAAAGCACATAGTCAATAAACCTTTCTCCTTCCGCAGAATACAGATAAGGTCCTTCTCCTCTCTCAATAAACAAAGGGTCTGTCTGGACGCTAAGACAGGCCCGCACAGGACTGTTTACTCCTCCAGGAATAAACTTTTTTGCCTTTTCAAATAGCTCTTTGGACTTTTGCATTGGTTCCCCCTAAAAATACTCCATAGATATTTTTTTTAGCTCCTTTATGCTTTCTAAGACCTCAAAATCCTTTATACCAGTTAGTTTGGAAAGCTCTGCAATGACCTGCTTACACTCTTCTTCTGAGGTAGCGTGAATCATGGTATAGAGGTTATAAGGCCAGGAAGGATAGGTAATGCGCTCATAACAATGGGTAATCTCCTTTCTGGAGGCAAATATCTTCCCCACTTCTTCCACGCGCTCCCCAGGTACCTTCCAGGCCACCATGGCATTCTGGTCATAACCTGCCTGTTGGTGCCTTAAGGTTGCTCCAAACCTGCGAATATATCCTTTTTCCTTTAACTTTTTTAGCAAATTAAGAACTACTTCCTCTTTTACCCCTACTTTTCTAGCTATCTCCTGAAAAGGAGTGGGACTTAAAGGAATATCTCCCTGAACTTCCTTTAAAATAGCTAACTCTTCATTAGAAAAATCCAAGGAATAGCGCAAAACAAACCTCCCTTCTCAATTTCTCTCTCTCATAAACAAGACCTGCCCAAGAGGCAAGCTGGAATGCTTAAAGCAAAAACAAAGAAATTTAAACCTAACTGCAAACAAAATAACAACCTGGTTATCTTATCTTAAAAAAATTAAAATAATTGCCTTTAAAAAATATTTTTTTTAATTTTTAACAACTAGTTTAAAAAAGGGGAGGAGAGAATGCTTAAAAACCTGCCACTCAAGCTAAAACTTCTTTTAAGTTTTCTGGGAGTAAGTCTGGTTGTTTTGTTAGTAGGTCTGGTTGGTATAAAAGGTTCAAGGGATTTAAGCGGGCAAATTGAAACCCTAGGTACCTTAGAATTACAAAAGGTCGAACACTTACTGAAAATTAAAGTGGAATTTACCAATTTTAAAGAAATAGTTGCCTCCTTTTTAAACCCTAATCTGAAAGATAAAGAAAGGGAGCAACTTTTTGAACAGCTTAAAACAATTAGAACAAACTACTCTGCCTCCAAAGAAGTTTATGCAAAACTTATTCAAAATACTCAAGAAAAAGAAGAATGGGAAAAATTTTTAGCTGCTTTAAAAGAGTGGACAAGCGTAGATGACAAATACTTTGCTCTCGCCCAAAAAGTAGAAGCAAGTAAAATCAAAAACCCTCTAGAGTACTGGGCAAAAATAGAAAGCTATCAGGGCTATCACTATCTACTTCTCAATAAAACCCAGAGAATGCTTTTAACCTACCGTAAATTTAGTGAAGGACTAACCCTGCAAGACTGTCCTTTTACCTCCTGGCTAGAAACTCAGCTTAACACTTCTAACCCAGAACTAAAGAAAATTTTACTTGCCGTAAAAAATGCTCATAGACACTTTCACCAGTCTTTAGCCAAAGTAAAAGCAGAGTTTATTCAGGGAGACTTAAAAAAGGCCATCTCCACCTTTCGCAACCAACTCTACCCTCAAAGTGAACAGCTTTTTCTCCATCTCCAGCAACTCATTGCCTTTAGTAAAGAGATAAAAGATACCTATAATCAAATGCTTGTCTTCAGAGAAAAGGAAATAAAACCCAAAATGGAAAAAACCTTTTACCACCTAAACAACCTGGTAAAACTGGTGCTAAAGGAAGCCAATTTAGAGGTAAAAGAAGCTCAAACAACCACTAAAAAAGTATTTATGCTTATTTTAGGTGGAATCCTTTTGGGTATCATTTTAGCCCTAGTATTAGGCGCACTTTTGGGTAAATTAATCCTTTCTCCTCTAAAAAAGAGTGTGGGGTTTGCCCAGGAAGTAGCTAAGGGCAATCTCCAGGCAACCATTAGCTTAGACCAAAAGGATGAGATTGGCCTTTTGGTGCAATCTTTAACTCAAATGTTAGAGGCCTTAAAAGATAAAATAAAGGAAGCAGAGCACAAAACTAAAGAAGCAGAGCAAGAAAAAGAAAAGGCTGCTTCAGCCTTAAAAGAAGCCCAGGCAGCCAGGGAGGCAGCTGAAAAAGCCAAAAAAGAAGGCATGTTAGAAGCTGCCAACCAAATAAAAGAAGTGGTCAATAGCTTAAGCACAGCTTCAGAAGAACTTTCTTCCCAAATAGAGCAGACTCTAAAGGGCGCAGAAATGAGCAAAAACTTGGTAGCAGAAACCGCCACTGCCATGGAAGAAATGAACGCCTCTGTTTTAGAAGTGGCTAGAAATACTTCTGGCGTGGCTAAAGATGCAGAGGACTCTCAAGAAAAGGCTAAGGAAGGAGCGCAAATCGTAAAACAGGTAGTGGAAAGCATTACTGAAGTCCAAAACAAGCAGGCCAAAGAGTCTAAAGAAAACCTGGGTCTTTTGAGCTCTAAAATACAAGAAATTGATAAAATCATTAATGTTATTGAAGACATAGCTGACCAGACCAATTTACTGGCCTTAAACGCTGCCATTGAAGCAGCCAGGGCAGGAGATGCGGGTAGAGGTTTTGCCGTAGTTGCAGATGAAGTAAGAAAACTGGCTGAAAAGACCATGTTAGCCACCAAAGAAGTGGGCGAGGTAATTACAGGTATCCAGGAAAAGGCCAGGGAAACCGTACAAAGCGTGGATGTGCTTACTCATTCCATAAGTGAAGCCACCAAACTGGCAACTACTTCGGGAAAGGTTCTGGAAGAAATAGTTCAGCTTTCTTTAAATGTTGCCCATCAAATCCAAACCATTGCCACAGCAACAGAAGAACAATCTGCTACCAGTGAAGAAATCAACCGCAATATAGCTGAAGTAAGTCAAATCACAACTGAAGCCACTAAGGCCATGCAGGAGTCTTCCAGGGCCTTGCTGGAACTGGCTAAGTTGGCCCAGAACCTCCAGGGTTTAATCCAGAAAATGCAAGAAGATTCCAAAAATTAAAAAGGGAAGGGAAATTTTCCCTTCCTTTACTAAAACCTTGAAATCCAGCTTAAAAAGTGAAAAGATAATTTCTTCTCTTTGTTAATTTATGTATCTTAAAAAGCTAAAAAAGGGGCGCCCATGTTAGACTTAAAATTTATCCGTCAAAACCTTGAATTGGTAAAAGAAAGTTTACGCAAAAGAAACATGGATTTTGACCTGGAGGCCTTTATAGAACTGGATGCCAAAAGAAGGGACCTCATTCAAGAAGTAGAAGCCCTTAAGGAAAAACGCAATCAAGCTTCCAGTAAGGTGGCAGAAAAAAAACGAAAAAAAGAAGATGCCAGCGAGCTTATTGCTGAGCTAGGTCAACTTTCCTCTCGCATCAAAGAACTGGACACTTCCTTAAAAGAAATAGATGAGCAGGTTCACGGCCTCTTACTGCAAATCCCCAACATTCCCCATCCCAGCGTGCCTGAAGGCAAGGACGAAGCAGACAACAAAGTAGTTAAGACCTGGGGAGAAATTCCTCAATTTGACTTTGAGCCCAAAGAGCACTGGGAAATAGGAGCCTTTTTAAATGGTTTAGACTTTCCCAGAGCAGCCAAGCTCACTGGTAGCCGCTTTGTGGTCATGTGGGATTGGGCTGCCAAACTGGAAAGGGCCCTTATCAACTTTATGCTGGACTTGCACACCCAAGAACACGGCTACATAGAAGTCCTGCCACCTTTTATTGTCAACAACCACTCCATGCAGGCTACAGGCCAATTACCCAAGTTTGCTGAAGACCTCTTTAAACTGGAAAATTTAAACTATTACCTGATTCCCACAGCTGAAGTGCCTGTTATCAATCTACACCGTGAAGAAGTCATCCCTGGAGAAAACCTTCCCTTAAACTACACCGCCTATACCCCTTGCTTTCGCTCAGAAGCAGGCTCCTATGGTAAGGACACCAAAGGCATTATTAGACAACACCAATTTGACAAAGTGGAGCTAATTCGTTTTGTGCGACCAGAAAACTCTTATGCTGAACTGGAACAATTGGTACAACAGGCAGAAAAGGTGCTCCAGCTTCTAGAACTTCCCTATCGCATTGTGGTGTTGTGTACAGGAGATTTGGGCTTTTCTGCAGCCAAAACCTATGACCTGGAAGTCTGGCTGCCCGGTCAAAACAAGTATCGGGAAATATCTTCCTGTTCCAATTGTGAGGACTTTCAAGCCAGAAGGGCCAATATCCGTTTTAAGGACAAAGGGGAGAAAAAATCCAAATATCCTCACATCTTAAACGGCTCAGGTTTGGCTGTAGGCAGGACTCTGGTGGCCATCCTGGAAAACTACCAGCAGGCAGATGGCAGTGTAGTTATACCCAGGGTACTAAGGCCCTATCTGGGAGGTCTGGAAAAAATCACACCTTCCAAAAATTTCTTCTAGAAAGTTGACTCAAAACTTAAAAGGGGTCCCTGGGTTTTGCTAAGTCCAGGAACCCCTTTCTTTTTATTTTATTTCCAGGGGAAATTTATAAATTTGCGAACTAAAAGCGCTCAACCAATCCCAATCATGGCTGACCACCACAATAGTCATCTTTTCCTTTTCTTGCAAAGAAGTTAAGGCCCTTCTAATAAGGAAAGTATTTTCTCCATCCAGATTACTGGTGGGTTCATCTAAAAGTAAGACTCTGGGCTTACAGACAATCCTGCTGGCCAAAGCAACCCGTTGAGCTTCTCCTCCTGAGAGTTCAAACCATTTGCGCTGCCCAAACTTTTTGGGCTCCAAGGCAACCAGTTCCATTGCTTCCAGGACCCTGGCTTCTATATTTTTTTCCTTTCGCACCTGAAGAGGATAGGCAATGTTTTCAAACACGCTCCGTTTTAAAAGATAGGGAGTTTGCTCTAGCAAAGTAACCTCTTTGCGCAGGGAACAAACATCCCTGGCCCGTTCTCCAAAAAAGAAAATTTCTCCCTGTTCAGGGAAGAGTAAAAAGGCAAGTAGCTTTAAAAAAGTACTCTTGCCACTTCCATTGGGACCAAAAATGCCCAGGCTTGTCTCTTTGGGTAAAAACAACTCCCTTATCTGCAAGACTTTCTTCTTATTATAGGCAAAAAGGATATTTTTTAGATAATAACTATAATTCATGGGCCCTTCTTCGAAAAAAGGCTAACACCAGGTTAACCAACAAGGCAATAACCAGCAAAACCAACCCCAGAGCAATCCCCATTTCAAATTTGCCCTTGTTGGTTTCCAGGGCAATGGCTGTGGTAATGGTGCGAGTATACCACTTGATATTGCCGCCCACCAACATGGAAATGCCTACTTCAGAAATAATACGGCCATAGGCCATGGCTGCTGCAGTAAGCAGACTAAATCTGGCCTCCCACAAAGTGGTCAAAAGCACCTGTCTGGGATTGGCGCCCAAAGTGAGCAAGGTAGACTTAAGCCTTTTGTCCAGGTTTTCAATGCCTGTGGCTGTAAAGGCTATCACTATGGGCAGGCCTAAAAGGGTTTGGCCGATAATTATAGCTGAAGTAGAAAATAAAAGCCCCCACTCCCCCAAAGGACCTTGTCTGGATAAAAAGGCATAGACCAGAAGTCCAATCACCACAGTGGGAAAGGAGAGTAAGGTCTCTACCAACACCTTACATACTCTTTGGCCAGGAAAGGAGTAATAGCCCAGTCCAAATCCCAAAGGCAAGCCTAAAAGCAAACTGGCCAGAATAGAGCCAGTAGAGACCTTAAAAGAAGTCCAGATGGCAGAATAGGTCTCTGCATCCAATGAATAAAGTAGATAAAAAGCTTTTTTTAGCCCTTCCAGTAAATAATCCATAAAGTTTAGTTGGCCCTGGCATTGGGAATAAAAAGCTGTTTACCCAATAACCTGAAACTGGCAATCTTTTTTTGTACAGGTTTAGAAGTAAGCCAGGCAATAAACTTTTGGGCCAATTTAAACCTGGCCTGGGGACAAACTTGAGGATTTACGGCAATTACACTGTACTGATTGAAAAGCTCCTTATCTCCTTCTACTAAAATCTCTAAAGGAGGATGATTTTTATAATTGTCACTATACTTTATATAGGTTCCCCTGTCAGTAAGGGTATACCCGCCCAGCTCGCCTGCAATCCGCAAAGTAGCCAGCATCCCCTGCCCAGTCTCTCTATACCAGTTACTTTCAGGCTTAAAAGAACTTATCTTTTTCCATAAAAAAAGCTCCTTTTTATGGGTGCCAGAATTATCTCCCCGACTAAAAAATAAAGCCCTTTGCTTCTCTATCCTGGCAAGGGCCTGTTCAATGGAACTACCCTTGACCCGGGCAGGGTCATTTTTAGGGCCTACCAGCACAAAATCATTGTACATTACAGGAATACGCTTCACTCCATAGCCCTTTTGAATAAACTTAAGCTCTGCCTCCTTAGCATGTACCAGCAACACATCTACATCACAACTTTCTCCCAGCTTTAAGGCCTTACCTGTACCTGTAGCTATCCACTTCAATTCAATACCTGTATCTTTTTTTAAATCTGAAGCCAGATAGTCCAATAAACCTGTATTGTCTGTAGAAGTGGTAGTGGCTAAAAGTAATTCCTGCGCCAAAAGATTGGAAGAAAAAAATAAAAAGAAAAATCCCCACAACCAAAAAAATACTTGACCCATTTTTTCTACCTCCAAATTAATGGGGACAAATATTATCTTTACCTCTTATTTGTGTCAATATTGACATAATAAAATCTCAAAAAAAAGAGCCTGAAAAACCAGGCTCTTTTTTAAAAGTATTTTCTTCTTCTGGATTAAAAAGGAGGCAAAATACTGTAGCCCAAAAATCCCTTGGTGGTATACCTGATACCTACGTAAAAAGCCAAGACTACAAAAAGTCTCTTTAACCAGATATCAGGGATATACTTGGAAGTTCTGGGTCCAATCACAGAACCTACTACAATACCCAAAAGCTCCACACCAATCAAAGGCCAGAAGATGGGAGTGCCTTTTACTACCATGTAAGAAAAGATACTGGTAACCATACCAATTAATACAGCCAGAGCAGAAGTACCTGCAACCAGATACATGGGAAGGCCAGCCACACTGGTTAAGAAAGGTACCAGGAGGAAACCACCGCCAACACCCAAGAAAGAAGCAATGGCAGCGATAAAGAAACCACCAATTACAGGAATAATGGGATTAAAGGAAAACTCAACGCCATAGAAGGTAAAAACTACTCTGGTTAAGGAGAAAGATTTTACCTTTACGCCCAGCTCACTTTCGTCAACTTTGGCGCCTTCTTTTTGTTTTTTTACTGTTTCCTGGAAAGCCTTGGCAGCTTCTTTAGCTTTCTTCTTTTTCTCTTGCCCAGTGGGAGTGGTTTCATAAAAAAGATAACAACCCAGGAAAAGTACAAACAAACCAAAATAACCAATATACTGCTTTAAAGAAATTTTACCAGCAGTGATTACAGGTACCAAATAACTACCACTAATGGAACCAATAGCCAGAGCCAAGCCCAAAGGTAAAACCAATCTACCCATCTTCCAGTAGTTAAAGGAAGAAATAGCAGCACTGGTACCTACCAACCACTGGTTAGACACACGAATAGAGTCTGTAAGCACCTTATTTAAGGCAGGAGAAGTTTTCTTAAAGGTAGAAGCATAGTTACCTAATCCATACACAGTGATATGGCCTACACCAGCCATAATTCCACCAAAGGCTCCTACTGTGGAAAAAATCCAGCCTACCCAAATGGCCCAGAAGAAACCAACAATCAAGTTAATCTGAGGTGCACCTGGGATTCCCAGATATCCCTTGGGAGCATTGGGATCAATCATCCCAGCTCCACTTCCCTGAGGGGCCTTAGCAATAGCATCAGCCAGCCTATCTGCCCATACTGGATTACTGGCTAACACCAAGAGGCCCAAAGCCAGCAAAGACAACAAAACTACTCTCTTCCTTAGCATAACAACCTCCTATTTATAAATAAATTTACAACTTCCCTTGTAAAAGTACCTTTTGAGCAAACTGTTGCCTGGTAAACCTGGAGGCCAGATTAGGCCTTACAAAAGTAAGGGCCCTGGTGGTGCAGGCAGACACGCAAGCAGGATCCAGACCCTGATCTATCCTATCTTTACAAAGATCGCACTTAATTACCTGGCCATTTAGCTCATCCCATTGAGGCACTTTCCAGGGACAAGCCAAAACACAGGCCTTACAACCCACACAAAGACTTCTCTCCACATAAACAATTCCATCTTCCCTTCTGGTCATGGCACCAGTGGGACAGGCAGAAACACACCAGGGATTTTCACAGTGAAAGCAGGGTAAAAACATGGAAACATAACTGGGTTTGCCCTGTTTTTCCACTGGACCCAAGCTTACCAGTTGCCCCAGCTTTGCCCCTGGTGGAACCTTGTTCTTGACCTTGCAATGGACCTCGCAGGCCTTACAGCTAATGCACCTCTTCTGATTTAAGTGAATAAAATACTTACTCATAATCTATACCCCTTTTAAGGTGTTAATTGGTTAACCGCTTTTATCAAAAAACTCAATAGATTTTGCGGAATAAGCCCAAAAAAAACTATAGCTATTCCCAAAAGACAGGCTACCAACCTAGAATTTAAAGAAATGTCAAGCCTATTTTCCTCTGGCTCCTTGGTATAAGCAAGTCTTACCAGATTGAGATAGTAAAAAATAGCCAGAGCAGTGTTTAAAGCAGCAATTATTACCAACCAATTAAAACCATGCCCCCAGGCAGAAGTCAACAGGAAAAATTTGCCTGAAAAGCCAACAGTGGGAGGAATACCAGCCAGACCAAAACTTGCTGCTGCCAGCACAAAGGCCAAAAAGGGCTCCCTTTGAGCAAGCCCTTTTAAATCCTCCAGAGTAATATTTTCTCCCTTCTGGCTGAGCAAAGTAATCACCCAGAAAGCAGCCAGGTTCATTACCAGATAGGCAAAACTATAAAAGGCAGCTGCGCCCAGGCCCAGCTTGGTGCCTGCTACCAAACCCAAAATAATAAAGCCTGCATGAGCAATAGTAGAATAGCCCAGCAATCTTTTTACATCTCTTTGCACCAGGGCCAAAAGATTACCAAAGGTCATGGACAAGGCTGCCATTATACCCAAGGCCAATTTTAAGTTAAAATCAGGACTTAAAGCTGCCAATCTAATCAAAACCACCATGGCTCCAAGCTTAGGCATGGTAGCAGCAAAGGTAGCTGTTTCATTACTACTGCCTTCATAAAGGTCAGGACTCCAGAAATGAAAGGGAAAAAGGGAAAGCTTGTATAAAAAACTGAGCAAAAACATTCCTAACCCTAAAATGGCCAGGCCAGCTTCAGACCACTTCCAGGACTCCTGCAGCAAAATAGCCAAATAGGTAGTATGTTTGCTCGCTAAAATGTAGGAAACCCCATAAAGCCCCAGGGCTGTAGCCAGGGCACCATAAAACATATACTTAACCGCACCTTCTACTGCCCTTGGATCCTGATTGCGTAAAGGTACCAGAACATAAAGGCTATAAGAAGTAAGCTCCAGGGCAATATAAATGGTAAAAATTTCCACTGCACTGCTTAAAAAGAGCAATCCCAGAGAGCTCAATCCCATAAAAAGATAATACTCCGCCCTTATTTCCTGAGACAGGGTTTTATTTTTTAAAGAATTTAAAACGCAAAGGGTCAATCCTAGATAAGTCAGAAATTTAAAAAACTGACTTAAAAAATCTATTTTATAAGTTCCTAAAAAAAGAACCCCATTAAATTTAAAGGAAAAGATGGAAATAAATATCCCTAGAAAAGTGGCATAGGGAAGCCAGTTTACTTTTGTGCTTTTAGCTAAACTCTGAACAAACAAAATAAAGATAATAAAAAGCAAATAGATTTCTGGACCAAATAATATAACTTTTTCCAACAAGGCCCTTCTCCTTTAATTTATTTTAAAACCAAATCTATATTTTTTTCTTTTTGCACTACCTTTTCTATCTTTACCAAGGTCTTGTTTATAGAAGCATCCATGGTCTTTAAAGCCAGCCTGGGAGCCAATCCCAGATAAAGCACCAAAATAGCCAAAGGCACCAAATAAGCCCATTCTCTTAGGTTCAAATCTTTAAAGTTCTTACCCTTGCTTGGCTCTCCCCAGGCCAGTTTTTGAAGCAACCTAAGCATATAAGCTGCAGCCAAAAGCGCTCCAGGTATGGCTATCAGACCTATCACTTTGTTTTTAGAAAACGTGCCAATTAAGACCAAAGCCTCACCCACAAAACTGTTGGTCCCTGGAAAGGCCAGAGAAGAAAGAGAAAACAGGCCAAAAAAGAACATATAAGCTGGCAAGTACTTACCCAATCCCAGGTTATCTGCGATTTCTCTACTATGGCTGCGCTCATAAATGGCTCCAACCAACATAAACAAAGCCCCGGTGGTAATACCGTGATTTAACATCTGCATAATAGCGCCTTCTAGGCCCCGCAGGTTAAACATAAAGATACCCAAAGTAACAAATCCCATATGGGCTACAGAAGAATAGGCAATAAGCCGCTTCATATCCTTTTGTCCCAAAGCCACCAGTCCGCCATAAATAATGGAGGCCAAAGAAAGCCCTATCATCAAGGGAGCAAAATAAACACTGGCTGCAGGAGTCAATCCCAGGCAAAAACGAATAAAACCATAGGTGCCCATTTTTAAGAGCACAGAGGCCAACAGCACAGAGCCTGCAGTGGGAGCTTCTACGTGGGCTGCTGGAAGCCAGGTATGGAAGGGAAACATGGGAACCTTAATGGCAAAAGCCAAAGCCATGGCCAAAAAGACCCAGTATTGAAACTTAAAGGGAAAATCCAAAGCTAGCAACCTGGGTAAAGAAAAACTTCCGCCCTTTAAATACAGGGCAATAAGGGCAACCAGGAGCAAAGTACTTCCAGCCAGGGTATAAATAAAAAACTTAATGGAAGCATATTTTTTCCTTGGACCACCCCAGATGGCAATGAGTAAAAACATGGGAATAAGCATGGCTTCCCAGAAAATATAAAAGAGCACCAAGTCCAAGGCCACAAAAACCCCAATACAGGCTGAAGTCATGAGTAAAAGACAAATGTGAAATTCCTTTACTCTTTTTTGAATATAGGTCCAGGAACACAACACACATAAAGGCAAAAGCAATACAGTTAAAAGAACCATTAAATAGCTTAAGCCATCAACTCCCAGGTGATAGTTAATTTTAAAGGCTTCTATCCAGGGCCTAAACTCTTCAAATTGAAAAGCAGCAGAGCCCAATTTAAATTTAAGTAAGGGCAAAGCTATGACTAACTCAATAAAACTAAATATAAGAGTTAAAACTCTTACCAGTTTGTCCTTCTTACAAAAGAGAAGAATAAGCGTACCCATCAAAGGGAAAAAGATAAGCAGACTCAAAACAGGCCACGTATTTGTCATATTCAACTCCACTAAAAGATATAAATTAAAGCCCAGATAATAAGCATTACACTTATACTAAAAGCCAGATAAATCCTTAAATCACCCTTTTGTATTCTGGAAATATTATTTCCTAAACGCACAAAGGAAAAGGCAAACCCATCAATCACTCTGTCTATTTCTTCCCAGTCAAAAAGGGCTGTGCCTTTGGCAAAGCCCATAAGGCCTCTTAACCCCAAACGGCGGTAAACCTCTGACCACCAATTATCTATCTTTTCAATGGGAGTACGACAGAGTGCCAAAAAACCTCTGCCAATTAAACGATAAAAATAATCAAAATCCAGGTTAAGTTTGGCTTCTGGAGCAAGTTTTTTCCGCAAGAGATAAAAACCTAGGCCAGTAAAAGACAGAAGGAGCAAAGTTTGCTCTAAATGCCAGGGAGTATACGGGACATATTCCACTTCATAGGGCAAGAGATGATAGAGAAAAGGGGGATATACACCAATAAAAAAGCACAAAAAACTGGCTAAAAACATGGCCACATACATATTCTTGGGCAAAGGAGTTATCTTGCCTGTGTATTTTTTAGGCCCATAAAAGGCAAAGTAGGGAAGCTTTATACCCACGGAAAGGAAAGTACCCACTGCAGCCAGTTCTAAGCCCAGGGCCAAATAGGTTCTATGGGCCTCAGCTGCTCCAGCAATTACCATGGTTTTACTTACAAAACCTGAAAACAGGGGAAAGCCTGAAATGGAAACAGCTCCTACCATATAAAAGACAAAGACCCAGGGAAGTTTGCTGACCAGACCTCCTAATTCAGTAAGTTTGGCTGTGCCTGTAGCATAGAGCAAAGACCCAGCCCCCATAAAAAGCAGTCCCTTATAGAGAATATGGGCATAGGCGTGCGCAGCTGCGCCATTTAGAGTCATGGCCGTGCCAATGCCAATACCTGCCACCATGTACCCCACCTGGGAGACAATGTGGTAGGCCAGAATTCTACGGGCATTATTTTCAATGGTTGCATAAAAAACACCATAAATAGCCATAATGGTGCCAGCTATGGCCAGGACTTCAAACCCGGCAAAGCCCCTGGCCAGGACATAAACTGCGGTTTTAGTAGTAAAGGCACTCATAAAAACAGCACCAGTAATAGTGGCTTCTGGATAGGCATCAGGCAGCCAGGCATGTAAAGGAACCACTGCTGCGTTTACGGCAAAACCAAGCAAAATGAGATAATCATAAATAGTGGCTTCACTGGGAGAAATGGGCACAAAATCAAAGTTTCCC
Source organism: Desulfonauticus sp. (assembly GCF_055126295.1). Classification (NCBI taxonomy): domain Bacteria; kingdom Pseudomonadati; phylum Thermodesulfobacteriota; class Desulfovibrionia; order Desulfovibrionales; family Desulfonauticaceae; genus Desulfonauticus; species Desulfonauticus sp. Next base: position 170,029 of record NZ_JBSRHE010000003.1, read on the forward strand.
ACCATCTTATAGCGCAACAAAAGTCCTCCCAACAGGAAAAGACCTCCCAGGGTATGAAAAATAAAGTAACGAAAACCTGCCCCTGGTGCTTTGGAATTTTTTCTGTTTAGCCAGATGAGAAAGGTAGAGGCCACAGCCATAAGCTCCCAAAAAATAAACAGGGTAAAATAATCTCCAGCAAAGGTAGCTCCAAAGGCTCCAGCCACATACAGAGCAGCAGCAATGTGCTGGGAGCGTTCCTGGACATGCCAGGCATAGATAAACCCAATAAGGGATTGAATGGCAAAAACATGGGCAAAAACTATGGCCAGAGTATCCACTCTACCCAGGGTAAGCTCAAAACCTAGGTAGTTCAGTTTCCCATAAACCCCGGGTTTAAGCAGTATTACGCTTAAAATGGCCAAAAGCCCGGGAAGAATTAGCAAATACTTAAAACTTTTATGTTTCCAAAAAAGCAACACACCTGCAAAACCAATAAAAATAAAGGCTGGATGAATAAAATTAACGCTCATAGAAGTCCTCGTCCTTTCCTAAAAAAGTATGGGCACAACCCTTGGCCAACTTTACCAAAAGAAAAGTTCCCACCAACCCAAAGCAAGCCCAGAAACCAGGTAATTTCTCCCAGGAAAAATGGGGATGATGGGGCCTTAAGAAAATATTTACCAAGACCAACAGGGCTAAAAAGAGAAAAAAGGCTTTTTTCCACTGCAGATAGTTTTCTCTGGCTTTGCTTAGCCATTTACTTAAAAGGGCCACCTAACACCTCCCAGGGATTTGATAAAATTCAAAAAGGGTTCAGGGTACAGACCTAAAAGCACTGAAATGATGGCTGTTAAACTCAAGGGAATTACCATGGTCAAAGGAGCTTCTTTAAACTCCTCCAAATTTACCTCTGGATGGGGTTTGCCAAAAAAACCCTGATAGACAATGGGACCAAAATAGGCTGCATTTAAAATGGTACTGGCCAAAAGTGCTACCAGTAAAATCACCCTGTTGATTTCCACAGCCCCATTTACCAGATACCACTTACTCACAAAGCCACACACCGGTGGCACTCCAATCATACTCAAAGAAGCAAGACCAAAGGCCGTATAAGTAATGGGCATTTTTCTGGCCAGACCATTCATGAGGCTGATTTTTTTCAAATGGGTAGCTACATAAATGGCTCCAGCCCCAAAAAAGAGAGTAATTTTACTAAAGGCATGGTGGGCAATATGAGCAATACCACCAGTAACAGCCATGGGAGTAAGCATGGCTACTCCCAAAACAATATAAGAAAGCTGGCTCACCGTGGAATAGGCAAGCCTGGCTTTAAGGTCGTCTTTGGTCAAAGCAATCAAAGAAGCCACCACAATGGTAAAGGCAGCCAGATAGGCCGTAGGAATACCCAGGTTAAAGTGTTGCATGGTTTCCAAACCAAAAACAGAAAGGATAATTCTGCTTATGGAGAATACTCCAGCCTTAACTACAGCCACTGCGTGTAAAAGGGCCGAAACTGGAGTGGGAGCAACCATGGCTGAAGGCAACCAATTGTGTAGGGGCATAATAGCTGCCTTGGCCAGGCCAAAAATATAGAGAAAATAGGTCACTGTTATCCAGAAGGAATCCACATCTGCAGGGAAAATCCCCGGCCCAATATCGCCCAAACGAAAGTCCAGAGTGCCTGCCAGCACATAGGTTAAAATCATGGCTGGCAGTAAAAACAGCTTGGAAGTTCCCATTAAATAGACGATATACTTTCTGGCCCCACTATAAGCCTCTTCATCCTGATGATGGGCAACCAGAGGATAGGTAAAAATGGTTATAATTTCGTAAAAAAGATATAGGGTAAAAACATTACCACTTAGAGCCACGCCCTGAGCGCCAAAAATAGCTAAGGCAAAGCAAAAATAGTATCTAGTCTGGGCATGCTCGCCTAAAGATCGCATGTAGCCAATGTTGTAGCTGGTAGCAAAAAACCAGAGAAAAGAAGAGATAAGGGCAAAAATCATGCTCAGGCCATCAGCATAAAAACTCACCTTAATTCCAGGCAAGAGTTCAAAAAGGGTGTAAGTGTAAATATTACCCTTTAAAACTCCCACCCCCAGAGGCAAAAGACTTAAGAAGGTAAACCCGGCAGCAGCAAAGGAAACTCCTTCTCTCAGGTTAATATTTTTTCTGGCCAACCAGAGCACAAAAGGGGCAAGAAAGGTGATTCCCAAAGGCCAGAGTAAAGCAGCAGACTCTATACTATTCATGCCTATCCTCTCAAGATGTTGATTTTATCTACTTCTACTTTACCAAAACGCTTAAACACCACCAAAATCAAGGCTAACAAGATAGTGGCTTCAGCAGCAGCCAAGCCCATAACCAGAAGGGTACCTGCCTGGCCTAAAAAGTCCGAAGCTGGGGTTAGCTTGGCTGAGGCCATAATAGCCAGCCCAGCCCCATTTAAGAGTAATTCCACGCAGATTAAAAGCCCAATTAAAGTCCTTCGCCAGATAATGCCAGCCAGCCCCACAACCATGAGGAAAAGGGCCACAAGGTGATAGTAAAGCAGATAGTTCATCCTAATCCTCTCTCTTGATTTTTTTCTCAAAACCCAAAATCACCGCACCCATCATTGCTACCAGGAGGACCAAAGAAATCAGTTCAAAAGGTAACATATAAGGTCCCAGGAAAAAACCGCCCAAATCCTTTACCTGGGTCTCCTGAGGTTGGAGAAAACCTTGGGGGATAAATTTTATTAACAGATAGCCCAGGCTAAAAATTACCAGGCCAGGGACACTGAGCAGAAAAAACCACTGGCTTTGTTTTCTAGGCCTGGCTTCTTCGCCCAGATGAGAGCTTTTGGTAAAAGCAATGGCAAAAAAGATGAGGATACTTACTGCGCCCACATAAATAAGCACCTGCATAACCCCTATAAAAGGGGCTGCCATTAAAAAATAAAGGCCAGCCACGCCAAATAAAGTAGCAATAAGTCCGGTTAAGGCCCTGACCAGACTCCTGGCAAAAACCGTTACAAGGCCTCCTGCCACAATAATTAAAACATGGGCCAAGAACACTCCTAAACCTATTTTGTCCATTCTTCTTCCTCTTTTAATCGGGCTTGAGCCTGTTTTTCCAATCTTTTTAATAAATCAAACTCAAAGTCTCTGGAACTAAAACTGGCCAGATAAATGTCTTTGGAAAATCTAAGCGAGCCTGCTGGACAATTTTGCACGCAAAGTCCACACAAGCTGCAATAATTGTAATTTAACTCAAAGGAAACAATTTCTATCTTTGTCTTTTGAGGTGGAGCTACCTTACGGGTCAAATCCAAAGGGGTATCCTGCAAACCAAAGTGAGGAGTGTGAATTTCTTTTTCTTCTGCTATTCTTTTACTGCGCACCTCAATACAGCCAGAAGGACAAATATCCCTACACAACCCACAACCTATACACCTGGGCACAAAGGGATTTTCTGGTTTGGGCACCAGTTCTATATGCCCTCTATATCCTGTTAATTCTTCTGGTTTAACTGTCTTGCGTGGATAGTGAACAGTTAGATTGGGCTTTAGAAAATTTTTAAAGGTTATTTTGAGCCCTATTAAAAGACTTACTACCCCATCAAAAGTCTCTTTTAATTTGCTTCCTATCATTATAATTTCACCACCAAAGCTGTAATTAATATGTTTAGCAAACTAAGGGGGATAAACCACTTCCAGGCCAAATTTAAAAGCTGATCAAAACGCACCCTGGGATAGGTCCAGCGAACCCACATCATAACCAATAACAAAGCATAAACTTTGAGCAAAAACCACCACCAGCCAGAAGCTACTGGCCCCTGATAACCACCCAAAAAAAGAATAGAAGCCAGGGCACATCCTACGACCATATAAGAATATTCAGCTAAAAAGAACAAACCAAAACCCATACCTGAATATTCCGTGTGAAAGCCAGCAGTAAGTTCACTTTCTGCCTCTGGCAGGTCAAAGGGAGCCCGGTTGGTTTCAGCAAACACACAGACAAAAAAGATAATAAAAGCCAGGGGTTGCTTGACCACCAGCCATTGCCAGGGCCAGGGACCCTGAGTTTGCGTAATTTCTGCTAAATTAAGAGAGCCTGTAAGTAATATAATAGGCAATAAGGATAAAAGCAGAGGGATTTCATAGGCCACAGACTGGGCAATGTCTCTGGCTGCGCCCAGCAAAGACCACTTATTTTGCGAACTCCAGCCAGCCAAACACAAAGCCAGCACATTTAAACTACTAAAAGCCAGAATTAAAATAAGACCCACATTAATGGAAACATTCTGGAGTTTAGGCCCAAAGGGCAAGGGCAAAAAACAGGCAATGGCCGGAGCAAAGGAAATAAGCGGGGCAGCCCAGTATAAAATAGGGTCTGCACCCTTGGGAGTAATCATCTGCTTGGCTACCAGCTTTACAGCATCAGCTAAAGGCTGCAAAATTCCATGGGGACCAACTTCAAAGGGACCAGGTCTTCTTTGAATGTGTCCAGCAACCTTTCTTTCCAGGTATACGCATACCAGGCCATTTAAACCCACAAAGGCCAATACACCTATTAAACCTATAACTATTTGCACCAGGGGGCCAGGAATTGTGCTTAAATCTATCATCTATCTATCTCCGGTATTACTAAATCCAAACTACCCAAAATAGAAACAGCATCTGCCAACAAAGTACCTTTAGCTATTTCTGGAAACATACTGAGGTTAGAGAAACTGGGAGAGCGCAACTTCACCCGATAAGGATAGGCAGAGCCATCACTTACCAGATTTACTCCTATCTCTCCTCTGGCTCCTTCCACAGCAAAGTAAACTTCTCCCCTGGGAGGCTTGGGCCTTCTGGGAGCCTGGGGAGAGATATGTGGACCTGGAGGTATCTTTTCCAGGGCCTGCTCAATGATTTTCAAACTTTCTTCTATTTCTTGCATTCGCACCAGATAGCGCCCCAGGGCATCCTTGAAAGAAGCAGTGGGTATTTCAAAGTCCAGTTCAGAATAAACAGAATAGGGCTCTTTGCGGCGCACATCATACTTAATGCCCGAGCCTCTTAAAACCGGGCCTGTAGCGCCATATTTACGCAGGGTCTCTTCTTCTATAATACCAATATCTTCCACCCGCTTGCGTAAAATAATGTTGTCTGTAACCAGGTCCTTATACATCTTTAACCTGGGTTTAAGGTAGGCACAAAACTCCTTTGTTTTTTCTATAAAAATATCGTCTATATCCTGACTGACTCCTCCAAAGCGATAATAACAATAGGTAAGCCTGGAACCACTTACCCTTTGTAAAATATCCATGACAATCTCTCTATCCTGAAAGGCATACATAATGGGAGTAAAAGCACCCAAATCCAAAAGATAGGCTCCCCACCACAGCAAGTGGGAATTGATTCGGTTGAGCTCACAGGTAATAACCCTGATATATTCAGCCCTCTTGGGCACTTCCAGGCCCATAAGCCTTTCCACTGCACCCACATAAGCCCAGTTCCAGGCAAGCGCATGCAGGTAATCCACTCTTCCCATATTGGGAAGGTATTGCTCATAACGCTTAACCTCGCCCATCTTTTCTTGCATGCGGTGAATATAACCCAGCACTGGCTCTGCTCGCAGGATGTATTCACCATCTATTTCCAGAATCACCCTCAAAACTCCATGGGTAGAGGGATGTTGAGGCCCCATATTTAAAATCAGGGTGTCTTCAGAAGGAGTGGGCTGAAAATGACGGGTATAAAAATCCCCACTTAAATCCAGACCTAATTCTAAATCAAACATAAGCTATTTTCCCTTTTGGCTGCATTCTTTAATAAATTGTCCAAACTCCTCATCTCTGGGAGCGTGTAATACCTGTTCACACCCAGGCAAAAGCTCATACAAATCCCTTAACTTCTCAGAAGACTTTAAAAGAGGCCTTTCTTCCATTTCTGGAGGTAAAAGCAAGGGGATTAAACTGGGATGATTTTTAAATACAATCCCAAAAAAATCATAACACTCCCTTTCATGCCACAAGGCTCCAGGATAAATGGACGAAATGGAGTCAATGGTCTTATCTTCTTCTACAACTAAAACCCGTAAGGCCAGACGACCAGGCTTTTCCCATCTATTAAAGTGATAGGTGAGCAAAAAACCTTCTTTAACCTGCATACAGGTAATATCTTCCAAAAAATAACCCAGTTCATCTAATTTCTGCACATGTTGCAACAAACTGGCTGGAGTAATAAAAAAATGTTTTTCATAACCTGTTTGTTCGTGCGAACAATAGGCATAGGCGCATATGGAACTATCTGCTTGCTTACTCATTTATCTCCTCCACCTTGGGCCACCATCTCTTTCCAGTTATCTTTTCCTGCAACTTAAAAAGCCCTTCCAGCAAACCCTCTGGCCTGGGAGGACAACCCGGTACATATATGTCTACAGGAATAAGCTTATTTACTCCTTCTACAATTCCATATTGCCCCTCAAAATAAAAAGGACCGCCTGAAATGGCACAATTCCCCATGGCAATGACCCACTTGGGGGCAGGCATCTGTTCATAAAGCCTCACCACCATGGGAGCCATTTTTTTACTCACTGTACCAGCCACAATCATCACATCTGACTGCCTGGGAGAAGGCCTGAACACTTCAGCCCCAAACCTGGCTATATCAAATCTGGCCATGCCCACAGCCATCATTTCAATGGCACAACAAGCCAGCCCAAAGGTCATGGGCCAGAGCGACATGGAGCGGCAAATGTCCAGATATTTTTGGGTAAGAGATAAGTTTATAAGCGGAGGCTCCATTTCCCCCAGCTTCTTTTTCCACTCTAAACCTTGATGCGTCTTGGCCACGAAAATACTCCTTTCTTAAAGAAATAAATAACAGCTAACCCCAAAATAAAGACAAAGAGAAAAATTTCGATAAAAGGCAAAAATCCCTCACTAAAAGGGTAATACACAGCCACAGGATAAAGGTAGAGCACATCTACATCAAAGGCTAAAAAGAGAAGGGCATAAAAATAATAGTTAATTCCAAAACGAACCCAGGATGTGCCATAGGGCCTGAGTCCGCACTCATAAGGTAATAACAATTCTTCATCTTTACACTTGGGCGCCAAAAGCAAGGAAGCCAAAAGAGGTACTCCAGCAAAAAGAACACCAGCCCCTAAAAACAGAATAATTGCCACATGTAGCCAGGAAAAAATCATTATTTTAACTCCTTTTTTAACTACCTAAAAAGCCCATTAAAACATTTTCTAGTTTTTTCAGCCTAAACACAAAGCGCAAAAACTTGTCAAGATTATTTTCGGTAAGTGCTTTCTTTCACAATAGAAACAGCTTTTTCAAAGACAAAATCTATCGATTACCAATAAAAATATTTACAAAACAAATAGATAAAAAGTTATTTCTCTCACAAATGGATTTTGGCTTGTCACAACCCTTTAAATAAGTTAAATAAAAAGAGTTAAAAAGTGAAAAAACCAGGAGGTCAGGTTTATGGAAAAAAAATATTCTATTTGCGGGATGTGTACCTCTCGTTGTCCCATAGAAGTAGATGTGGAGGACGGAGAGATTAAGTTTATCCAGGGTAATCGCCAAAGTGGGGTGCGAGGAGGTTTATGCGCCAGAGGAGCAGCAGGCAAGGCCTTGATTGAAGATGCTGAAAGGCCCCAATATCCTCTGATTAGGGAAGGTAAGCGAGGCGAAGGGAAATGGCGCAAGGCCTCCTGGGACGAGGCTTTTAGTTATGTGGCAGAAAAGCTAAAAGACATCACAGCCCAATATGGAGCCAGGAGTATCCTCTGGTCAGATCGAGGCGGACCCTTTGCTGACTTAAATAAAGCCTTTGTTAAAGCCCTGGGTACTCCTAATTATTGTAATCACGATGCCACCTGTGCCAGAAATGTTCAGCATGCAGCCTTATCTCTCTTTGGTTTTGGCCGAAAAGGCGTGGTCTATGACTTTAAAAACGCCAAGCATGTTATTTTGCAAACCAGAAACATCTTTGAAGCCATAAATGTAAGTGAATGTGTGGGCCTTATGGATGCCCTGGAAAAAGGCTGCAAGCTTACAGTTATAGATGTGAGGGCAACCATTACTGCAGGCAAGGCAGACAATTTCTTTTTAATCAGGCCAGGTACAGACTATGCCTTTAACCTGGCAGTCATTCACGAAATCCTGGCTAAAGAATACTATGATAAAAAATTTGTAAATAAATATTTTAATGGACTTCAAGAATTACGGTCCTTTGTAGAGCCGTACTCTCCTGAATGGGCAGAGCAGGAAACAGGCATTTCTGCCCAGGCCATTAAGGAGTTTGTCCAAGAACTAGCAGCAGCCAGTCCTTCAGTCATCTGGCATCCTGGCTGGAACAATGCCCGTTATAAGGATTCCTTTTATGTTTCCAGAACCATTTATATCATCAATGCCCTTTTAGGCTCCATTGGCGCAAAAGGTGGTCTGGCCTGGGCCATGACTCCCAAAGACTGTGGCCGTAAGGGACTAAACTCCCTGGCAGCCCTTTTCCCCAAACCAGAAGAAAAGCGAGCTGATGGAGTGGGCTGGAAGTACAAACACTTTGATGCAGGTCCAGGACTTTTACACCTTGCCTTTAAGGCCATTGAAGAGGAAGACCCCTATCCCTTAAAAGCCTATCTTTGTTTCCGTCACGACCCCTTAATGGCTTTTCCTGACCCAGAACGCCTGAAGCAAATTTTAGACAAACTAGAACTCATTGTCTCCATTACCTTTTCCTGGTCAGAAACAGCCTGGTTTGCAGATGTGGTCCTTCCCCTTTCCCCTTACCTGGAAAGGGAAAGCATCCTGGCCACCAAAAAGGGAGTTAAACCCCACTTTATTCGACGCCAGAGGGTTGTAGAGCCTCGCTACAACACCAAGGCCGAGTGGGAAATTATTGCTGGACTAGCCAAGGCCTTAGGTATTGAACAACTGAGCTTTAATTCCATTGAAGAAATCTGGAACTTCCAGTTGGAAGGTACAGGAGTTAAGATAGAGGACTTTAATCAAAATGGCATGGTCATGCTCACAGATAAACCCCTTTATATAGACCGAGATAACCTTACCTTTAAAACCCCTTCGGGAAAAATTGAAATCATCAATCCCAAATGGGAAGAAGCAGGCATTCCTTCCCTAAAGCCCTATGAATCCAAGCCCAGCCCAGAAGAAGGCTGGTTTAGGCTTACCATAGGCCGAAGCCCAGTTCATACCCAGGGACATACCATCAACAATGCCCTTTTAGTGGAGCAAATGCCAGAAAATGTGGTCTGGATAAATAAAGAAGTGGCTGACAAAATGGGTATTCAGGATGGTGATTTAATAGAAGTGTCTGGAGCCAATGGCTATAAAGGAAAAACCAGGGCCTTTGTAACTCCTTTTATTCATCCTGAAGCCATCTTTATGGTCCATGGGTTTGACTCTGCCACTCCTCCTGAAACCAAAGCCAGAAACAGAGGCGTAGCTGACCACAAATTGATGACAGGTGGATTAGACATCTGGGATCCTGCAGGAGGAGCCATTGCTCTGCAAGAACACTTTGTCCAGATAAAGAAACTCTAAAAAACTTAAAAGAGAGGGGAAGCTTCCCCTCTCTTTTTTTACTATCCTGGGAGGAACCAAATGTACTTCCAATTAAAATTAAAAGGAAAAATTTTTTCCCCCTTACTCTTGGTAGTATCCTCTTAGCTATTTTTATTTATTTTTTCTTCCACTTTCAGCTAACAAGCCTTACCTCCAGCTTTTTAAGACAAATTGCCAGCAACAAAGCTAAAGAAGTAGAAAGCTACTTCACCCTGGCCTCCCAGGAAGCAATTAAAATATCCTCCCTTTTTGTTAAATTGCCAGAAGTAAAAAAAGCCTATGAACTGGCTTTAAGTGGGAATATAGATAATGAGTCTGACCCCAAAGCCCAGGAAGCCCGGGAACTTTTAAGAAATTCCCTAAAAGACATTCTAGCTGGATATGAAAGTATCCTGGGAGAAAAATTACAACTTCACTTTCATCTTCCCAATGGTAGAAGCCTGGTTCGCTTGTGGCGCCAAAAAAATGCCAGGAAAGGAGATAGGTGGGTAGATATTTCCGATGATATTTCCTCTTTTCGCCAAACAGTAATGACTACATCTAAAACCCAGGAAAAGGTTTTAGGCATAGAGATTGGAAGAGGTGGCTTTTCCCTGCGCGGGGTTGTCCCTATCCTGGATGAAAACCATTACTTAGGCTCTGTAGAAACCCTGGTTAATTTCAACTCAGTACTAAAAGCAGCTATAAAAAATCAAAAAGAGTACTTAGCAGTCTATATGCTCCAGGAGCACCTGCCCATAGCCACAAAACTACAGGACCCAAAAAAATATCCTCTTAAAGGAAATTTTGTTCAAGTCTATGCACCCAACAGCGAATTAAACCAGATGATTATTCCTTCCTGGCTGGAACAAGGTACAGAAAAACTATTTCTAACCTTAAAAGAAAACTACAGCATAGCAACTTTTCCCATAAAAGATTTTAGTGGCAAAACCATCGGCGTTATGACTTACATTGTTGATGCTAAAGACCAGATTACACAAGTCAAACATTTAGAGTACATTCTTTTAGGTGGTGTATTTTTAATTCTCATTCTCTTTTTGCTCTTAGGAATTTTTGTAGTAAATAAATCTGTCCTTAAACCTTTAAGTAAGTTAACTTTAACTTCTAAAAAAATAAGTACAGGAGATTTAGATACAAAAATAGACTTTCAAAGTGAAGATGAAATAGGAGAGCTTGCTGCTAGTTTTGCTTTAATGGTTCAAAATCTAAAAAATAAAATCCAGGAAACCCTGGAAAAGACCAAAGAAGCAGAGCAAGCCACCTTAAAAGCTCAACAAGCCCTGGAAGAAGCTAAGAAAGCCAATTTGCAAGCCCAAAAGGCTGCTCAAGAAGGTAGAATGGAGGCAGCCCAAAAGGTAAAAGAAGTAAATAGAGTTATTGAAAAAAATGCCCAGGCTTTAAAAGCCAATAGTGAAAAGACCTTACAGAACACAAAACAGCAAAAAAACATGCTCCAGGAAATAGCTACTGCCATGGAAGAAATGAATGCAACAGTTCTGGAAATAGCTAAAAACTCTTCTCAGGCTGCAAATCTGGCAGAAGAAAGTCAAAACCAGGCTTCTGAAAGCTTTAGCCTGGCTAAAAAAGCCACTTCCTTTATGGAGGAAGTACAACAAGAAGCCAAAAATATGCAAAAAGATATCAATCACCTGGGCTCGCAAGCTCAGGAAATTGGCAAAGTAATCAATGTAATAGAAGACATTGCAGATCAAACCAATTTACTGGCCTTAAACGCAGCCATAGAAGCTGCCAGGGCAGGTGATGCAGGTAGAGGTTTTGCCGTAGTTGCAGATGAAGTAAGAAAACTGGCTGAAAAGACCATGTCTGCAACCAAAGAGGTGGGCGAGGCCATTGAAACCATCCAAAACAGCACTCAAGAAAATATTCAAAAGGTAAACTCTGTAGCCCACATTATTGCCCAAAGCCAGGAAATAGTAGAGCGTACAGGCAAATCCTTAGAGACCATAGTTGAACTAACAGAAAAAACTGCTGACAGCATCAGGGCCATTGCTACTGCCACGGAGGAGCAATCTGCCACTACAGAGGAAATCAGCAGAAAAACTCTAGATGTAAATGCAGTAGGAGAAGAGACTAATCAACTAATGCAGTTATCCATTGCTGCCCTTAAAGAATTGGAACAAAGCATTCTGGATTTGAAAAAAGTTATTGAAAACTTAGAAAAAGAAGAAAATTCCAGTAAATAAAAGGTTATTGGCTAGCTGGGAGATTAAAATCCAGGCTAGCCAATAGATTTAAAATTTTTTTAAAGTCCAGAGGAGGACTAAAATAGTATCCCTGCACAATATCGCAACCTAAAGCTTGGAGTAAAGACAGTTGCTCTCCCTGCTCAACTCCCTCTGCACACACTTTTATACCTAATACCTTACTCATTTCAATAATAGCTTTTACTAACTGTTCTTCTTTAGTCCCTGACTTCAAATCTACAATAAAAGACCTATCTATTTTAACTAGATGAATTGGTAAATTTTTTAAGTAATATAAAGAAGAATAACCTTTACCAAAGTCATCCAGGCAAACTAATATTTTATTTTCAGCTAAATTATTTAAAATATCTACCATAAGCCTTTCTTTTTGCATTAATATACTTTCTGTTATTTCCACCTGAAAGGCAGTTAAAGGAAGGCTATATTTTGTAGCCAATTCCTTAAAATAAAGAATCCAATCCATTCCTTCTTCAAAGCAGGCCAAAGACAGATTAACCGCACAAGAAATCTTTTTTTCTGGATAATTATGATAAATAACTCTCAAATCCTGAGCAATGCGTTCCAAAAGCAAAAAGGTCAAAGGAAGGATAAACCCCTCTTGCTCAGCCAAGGGAATAAATTCGGCAGGAGTAATTACCCTTCCCTCTGTTTTTTGCCATCTAGCCAGGGCTTCAAAACCAACTATTCTTTTACTCTTTAAATCAATTTTTGGTTGATAAAAAGGAATAAACTCCTTTTGTCTGATACCTTCTTTCAAAGTAGCTATTTTATCTATCTTTATTTTCGCTCTTTCATACATTTCTTTATTAAAATAACGATATTTACCATATCCTTCTCTTCTTGCCCTGTTTAAAGCAGTTTCAGCAAAGCGCAACAATTCTTCTGGGTCCTGAGAATCTTCTGGGTAAACACTTACTCCCAAACAACAACTCAAATTCAAAATTGTATTTTTAATACTTATCTTACTCAAAGTATCTTTTATCTCAAAGATTATACTTTCTATTTGAAAACTATCTTTAAAACTGTAAATTACAGCAAAACTATCCTCTCCTATGCGAGCAGCATTTTTTTGACCAACTAAAGAAACTAACTTATCACTAATTTCTTTTAAAATTACATCTCCAGCGCTATAAGAAAATACTTCGTTTATGTCTTTAAAATTATCTAAATCAATTATAATTAAACAAAACTTATCTTTCCAATTTACCAAATTTTCTTTTATTTTATTTAAAAACAATTCTCTATTCATAAGACCTGTTAATGGGTCAAAAAAAACGAAAATATTTAAATTTATCTTCTATCTTTTTTTGTTCACTAAGATCTATAAACATAGAGATATAGTTTATAGTTTTATTTTTAGCATCTTTTACTGCTTTAATACTCAAAAACTCCGGATAAACTTCTCCATTTTTCCTTCTATTCCAAATTTCTCCTTCCCAACTACCCTTAGTCAATAAATCATCCCACATTTGCCTATAAAAATCCTGAGTATGTTTATCTGACTTAAGTATATTGGGATTTTTCCCTAAAACCTCTTCTCTAGTATAACCAGTAATTTCAGTAAATGCAGGATTTACATTTATTATATTAGCTTTATCGTCAGTAATAACTATACCTTCAATACTATGTTTAAATATAAACTCAAGCAAAACATTTTTATAGTCAATACCTTCTAAAAAGGAACATTCTTTAACTATACCAACAAGTATTGATTTTTTTTCATCTTTAAAATGACCTAAAGTATGCTTAAAGCAATTATCTCCTATATAAAAAATTCTATCATAGACAAAATCAGTTTTTTTTACTTCTAATATATCTTCTATTTTTTTACAAAGAAAAGTTTTTTCTTCTTCTGGAAAAATTTCAAGAAAATATTTGATGTTTAAAATATCATCTAAAGATTCAATATTAAACATTGCTTTTATTTTTTCTGAAAGAAAAACCTGCTTAGAAGAAGTATCTAACATCCAAATACCCACTTGCAAGCTTTCTTCTACACCAGAAATAAAATTTTTAAATATATTTAAGCTGCTTAGCACAATCAAATATCCTCCTTTTATAACTCCTAGCTATTCAGTATTTATCTTAGCTTGCTCCGAAAGTAAAGCACTGGCACCACCAGGCGGGAAAACAGGGTGGCAGCCACTTCTCCAGCCATAAGGGAAATGGCCAGTCCCTGGAAGATAGGGTCTTTGAGAATAACTGCTGAGCCCACAATCACAGAAAGGGCTGTTAAGAGCATGGGCCTAAAGCGAACTGCACCAGCTTCAATCACTGCACTTTTTAAATCATCGCCTTCAGCCAGTCTCAATTCTATAAAATCCACTAAAATAATGGAATTTCTGACCACAATCCCGGCTCCAGCAATAAAACCAATCATAGAAGTCGCTGTAAAAAAGGCCTGAAACAAGTAATGGGCAGGAATAATTCCAATTAAAGAAAGAGGGATAGGAGCCATAATGGTCAAAGGAGTAAGATAGGACTTAAACCAGCCCACCACCAGAAGATAGATTAAAAGTATAGCCACGGCAAAAGCCAGGCCCAGGTCCCTAAAAACTTCATAGGTAATTTGCCACTCTCCATCCCACTTTACTGTGTTCTTTTCTTTGTCAGAAGGCAAACTGGTGTATAACACTTTTAACCTGGGAAAGTTCTCTTTTAGCTTTTGGTTTATCTTAAGCATCCCATACACAGGACTCTCTTCTGGCTCAGTCACATCTCCCGTAACATAAACCACGGGCAGTAAATTTTTATGATAAATGGGATAAGGTACTTCCCTTTGCTCTACCTTTACCACTTCTCCCAATTCTACAAGTCCCCTGGCACCTCTTACCTTTAAGGCCAATAAATCACTTAAAGAAGAGCGCCTGAATCTATCCAGATGTAAAAACAAAGGAACATCTTCTCTAAACTCTGGTTGATGAAAAAGCCCAAGCACCTTTCCCTGTAAGCTAGTACTTAAAAGGGCATAAATCCTATCTACACCTATGCCTAAAGAGTTTGCTTTTAGTTTATTCACTTTAAAGACTTCTTCTTTTTGTTCCTCTGTCATGTACCAATCACTATCCACAATACCAGAAGTAGAATCAAATATAGTTAATAACTGCCTGGCCAGGTCTATCTGGCCTTTATAGTTCGGACCATATACTTCCAGGACCAGAGTCTGTAATACTGGAGGTCCTGGTGGAATTTCCGCTACTTTTGTCCTTACCTTGTCTTTGTCTACCAGAGAAGCAATCAACTTCCGCACTTCCTTGGCTATTTGGTGACTTTGCCTGTCTCGTTTGTGTTTATCCAGTAAATTCACCTGAACATCAGCCACATTACTCCCTGCTCGCAAGTAATAATGCCTGATAAGACCATTAAAGTTATAGGGAGCACTGGTCCCAATATAAAGCTGATAGTTTTCTATTTCTGGAATAGTTTTCAATTGATTGGCTATTTTAGAAGTCAAAGCAAAATTTTCTTCTAAAGAAGTCCCTTCCTTATAGTCAAAAATCAACTGAAACTCACTTTTATTGTCAAAGGGCAGCATTTTTATATAAACTTTTTTAAAGTAAATTAAAGACACACTTAACAGGAATAAAAGAACCACCAACCCTAAAAAGGAATATAAGTGTAATTTACGGCTCAACAAGTACCCCATTATCTGCCGATAAATCCTGGTAAAAACATCCTCTTTGTGCTCGTGTTTTTGTGCTTTGGAAACTTTTAAAAGATGATAGGCACTCCAGGGGGTAATTATAAAGGCCACCACCATGGAAAAAAACATGGCCAAAGAAGCCCCAATGGGCATAGGCCGCATATAAGGGCCCATAAGCCCCCGCACAAAGGCCATGGGCATAAGAGCTACAATTACGGTAAAAGTAGCCAAGACCAAAGGGCTTCGGACTTCATTGACTGCTTCAACAATAATATCTCGAAAAGGCTTATTTTTATTTTCTGGTAAATGAATATGTCTGACAATATTTTCCACATCCACAATGGGGTCATCTACCAAAATACCTATACAAAAAATAAGGGCAAAAAGCGTAACCCTATTTAGGGTATAGCCCATAAAATAGTAGATAAATAAAGTTATGGCCAGAGTAACAGGCACGGCAATCATTACAATAAAACTAGCCCTTACTCCCAAAAAGAACACTATTAGCAAGGCCACGGCAAAGGTTGCAATAAAAAGATGCTCCAGCAGTTCATCTGACTTTTCTTTGGCGGTCTGGCCATAGTTACGCGTAACAGATATATTTAAATCCTGAGGATAGGCTTTACCTTTTACCAGTTCTACTCTTTGTATAATTGCTTTGGCCAAAGAGGTGGCATTAAAACCCTTTCTTTTGGCTATGGCAATAGTAACAGCTGGAAAAAGCTGACCGCGTAGTTCTTTGTGTTTACTGGCTAAGCCAGGTACAAAAAAATGATAGTTTTTATTTTCTTCGCCTTCTAAAACTACCCTGGCTACATCCCCCAGATAAATAGGCTTATCCTTTTTAGAAAAAGTAAAAGCTGTTTTAACTCCAGCATATTATTAAAAAGGCCATCTACTTTTACGGTAAAGGTATAATTATCCTGGGTAAACTCTCCTACTTTGCCTCCTTGATTTAAGGCAGCCAGCCTTTGAGCTACATCTTCCAAATCCAGGCCAAATAGCGCCAGCTTATGAGGATTGAGTAAAATCTTAACCTGTAGTTTTTTCCCGCCCTTTATCTCTACTTCTGATACCCCAAAAATACTTCTTATCTCTTCTTCTAAAGAAAGGGCAAACTGTCTTAACTCGGCTGGAGTGTATTTTGAACTCCAGAGAGTCAGGCTCACAATGGGCACATCATCGATAGACTTGGGCTTTAAAAGGGGCATGGAACAGCCAGGGGGAATCCAGTCCAGGTGATGATATAGTTTGGCATAGGTGCGAATAAGACTCTTTTCCTCATCTTCTCCCACATAAAAGCGAACCGTGGTCAAGGCACTTCCTTCCATTGCCTGGGAATAAACATATTCCACTCCAGGGATCTCCCAGAGCAGTCGCTCCATAGGATACACAACCCTGGTCTCTATCTCTTCAGGTGAGGCCTTGGGCATGGAGACAAAGATATCTATCATGGGAACCACAATTTGAGGCTCTTCTTCACTAGGAGTGTTAAAAAGGGCAAAAAGACCTAAAAAAAGACAAAAAATAATAACTAAAGGGACCAGTTTGGAATCAACAAAAAAGGAAGTAATCTTGCTTAAAAAATCATGCTCAGCTTTGGACATCTACCAAAGCCCCTTCTTCTGCTTTCTCTGTTTCTAAGAAGACCCTTTCTCCAGCCTCAAGCCCGGAAAGCACTTCTACCCACTCTCCTTCAGCACTGGCTAAAAAATTCTCTCCTTGCTGCCCATAAGTATCGCCAAGGGCAAGCAGGCGGTAGTGTAAAATATTTTTCTCATCCAGCACATAAACATAATTTAGGCCGCCTCTCTTACCTATCACCTTTAAGGGAAGCAAAAGTGCCTTCTTCTCTCCCAGAGGTAAAAACATCTCTCCATAAGTGCCAGGTAGGAGATTTTCCTTTACCTTTAAGCGCAAAGTAAAGGTCTGGCTGGCAAAGGAAGAATAGGGTACCTTTTCCCAGACCGGTAAAAAAAGACTTTTAGTAAGAGCAGGAAAATAAACCAGGAATCTATCACTCTTTTTTATTTTCTCAAAAAACTTACTTTCTATCTGGGTAAAAAAGCAAAGTTTCTCCTTTTCATAAATCTCTGCCAGGTCTTGCCCCACACTGACAATGCTTCCTCTATCCACCAGCTTTTTAAATAAATAACCAGATACAGGAGACTTCAATTGACTGTAGGTTAGTTGATGCTCCAAAGATTCCCTTTTGGCTAAAAGACCATCCAGCTTGGCCTGAATAGAATCTAAACTCTTTTCCAAAACCTCTTTTTCCAGCTCTCTTTTTTCCAGTTCCTGTTTACTAATAACTTTTTTCTGGAAAAGAGTTACATACCTATTATAATCCCTTTCAGCTTGTTTAAACTTGCTTAAAGCAATATTATACTCTTCTTTTAAGCTCCTAATCTCTGCTGCCAGTAATTTTAATTCCTTTTGTAAAAAAGTAGTGTCTATCTCTACTATTAACTCTCCTTTCTCAATCCATTCCCCTTCTTCTTTTGCAAATCCACTTATCTTCCCGGCTGAAAGGGCCTTTAAAAACACCTTTTCCCTGGCTTCTATCTGACCAGGATAACTCTGGCCCCAGAAAACCTTACTTTGCTCAAGGGTAAAAACCTTGCCTTGAACCAGCTTTGGCTTCAAAGGCAGGGAAGATTCTTCACCACAACCCCAAAGAAAAAGTAACAGCCCCAAAATAAGGATTATTTTTTTCATAATCCTTATTTTAAAACCAAAAAGTTGTTATTGGCAAGAAAAAAAGATTTTAAATACAAGAAGAGAATAAAAAGAGGAAGTAAATGAAATCACACTTGGGGAGGGCCCAGGACAATCATTTCAGCTAAAGTTAGTTTTACCCTGGGGACTTTATTTCGCTTGCTGCCTAAAAAGGCTAGCTCCAGCTCTGCCAGTTCTTGGTAAAAGGGAGTACGGTCCAAAAGCTTTACCTCTTTTTGGCTTTGCACAAGTTTTTGACTTTTAAAGCAGCCAGGAAATTCCTTAATCCCTCCTCCAGGTTGCAGAAAAAAATTGGGAACACCGTGCAGCCTGCAAATCATCAAGCGGTGAGAATACAAAACACAAAGCCCTTTCTCATTTACCGGACACATCAAACTGGGCTTTTGACCTGCAAGCAAAGATTGTTTTAGGTGCTCTACATACTCCTTGGCCCTTTGCTCAATGGCTTCTTGCTGCTCTGAAGGTAAACCCTTAAATCCTTCCCAAAAGTAAGCCCATTCAATATAGGTATGGTGATGAAAATAACTTGTACAGCAATTATCTTCACAACCTGCACAACTCAAGCCCAGAGCCCGGGCGTGCTCTTCATAACTTTCTTCCATGCGCTTATAAAGATTGGCTAGCTGCAGAAATATCCTGGTCTTGGGAGTTCTTTTTAATTTAACCATGCTAAAATCTCATCTAAACAAGTAGTTAAGCTCTTTTCTGTATGCACCCTAAACTGAGCATATTGTTCATAGAGGGGAGTGCGCTCTTTATACAAATCCTCCAGGGTTTGACCTGGTTTTAAGGCAAGTCCTCTTAAGGGAGCCAGGGCAATGCGCTCCTTTAGGGTCTTCAGGCTGGCCTGTAAATAAACAATATGCCCCAAACGCTTTAAATATTCCATGGCCTTAGGAGAATAAATTACACTTCCGCCCGTAGAAATCACGCACCGATTTAATTTTAAGCTCAAAATGGTTTCTTCTTCTGCCTGTAAAAATTTTTTTAATCCCAGTTTATTGCGCAAAGTTTCTAAGTCTATTCCCCACCAGGCCTGTAAAATAAAATCTGTATCCACATGGGCCCAGGAAAGTTTTTTGGCCAGCGCCCTGCCCAAGGTGGTCTTGCCTGAGCCTGGCATTCCAATCAAAATAATGCTCTTTCCCTGTTGTAAAAAAAAGGTCCTTTTAATTGGCAACTAGCCTCCCAGGTAAGCCTTTTTCACCTCAGGATTGTTCATAAGTTCTTTGGAGTCTCCAGCCAGAACAATCTCGCCTGTATCCAGCACATATCCCCGGTGGGCAAACTCCAGAGCCAATTTGGCGTTTTGTTCAATAAGCAAGATAGTAATCCCTTCCTTTTGATTGAGTTCCTTTAGGGCCCTGAACATTTCATACATAAGCAAAGGAGCCAATCCCATGGAAGGTTCATCCAGGAGTAAAAAATTAGCCCCTGTCATCAATGCCCTCCCTACAGCCAGCATCTGTTGTTCACCACCACTTAAAGATTCACTTCTTTGCTTTCTTCTTTCGTAAAGCCTGGGAAACAAGCGATAAACCAGCTCATAATCCTTGGGTATGCGCTCCACATCCTTTCTGGCATAGGTGGCTAACTTGAGATTTTCCTCTACTGTAAGGTTGCCAAAAATATGCCTTCCTTCTGGAGCCAGGGCTATTTTTAGCTTCTGCACCACATCGTGGGGCTCTACCTTTAACATGCTTTGACCTTTGTATAAAATATCTCCTTCTACCACCCTGGGGCCTTCTGGCGGAGGCACTCTGGTAATGGTATGCAAGGTAGTGGTCTTACCTGCACCATTGGCTCCAATCAACGTGACAATCTCTCCCTTTTTTACTCCAAAAGAAATCCCATGCAGGGCTTCAATGTTGCCATATTTTACTCTTAAATTCTTAATTTCTAATAACATTATATTTTCCCATCCCCCAAGTAAGCTTTAATTACTTCTGGATTATTTTGAATTTCCTCAGGAGTACCTTCAGCAATGGTAGCTCCAAAGTCTATAACCTTTAACCAGGAACAAAGGCTCATCACCACAGTCATCTGGTGTTCAATCATCCAGATAGTCAGTTTAAATTCTTTGTGAATCCAGCTTATGAGTTCAATAAGTTCTTTTACATCTGCCGAGTTTAAGCCTGCAGCAGGCTCATCTAAAAGCAATAGCTTGGGTTTTACAGAAAGAGCTCTGGCAATTTCTACCTTTCTTTGCATACCATAGGGTAAGTTTTTGGGCTTTTCCAAAGCGTATTCTTTTAAATTCATAATTTCCAAAAACTTATAAGCTTCGTCGCGAATACGCTTTTCATTTTCCTGATAGCGTCTGGTACGCAAAAACAAATCTTTCAAGCTATAGCCAAGGTTATAGTGCTGGGCAATCATGATATTGTCCAAAACACTCATCTCATGCCAAAGCCTTATATTCTGAAAGGTCCTGGCTATACCCAGGGCTGTAACCTGATGCGGTTTTAATCCAGCAATATTTTTACCATTGAAAATAATCTCTCCCCGGGTAGGCTGATAAAACCCACTCACCAGGTTAAATACTGTGGTTTTACCTGCACCATTGGGCCCAATAAGCCCTACCAGGGCCCCTTCTTCTATGGTCATATTAAATTCAGTTAAGGCACAAAGGCCACCAAAATATTGAGTAAGGTTCTTTATTTCCAGTAATGCCATATCTTTTCCACCTATTTGAATTGATAAAATTTTCTAAGTCTGGGGAAAATATCAGAAAGTTCACGATTACCCATAATACCTTCTGGCCTAAACTGCATTAAAATAATCAATAATAAAGGAATAACCACCCATTTGATAATCTGGAGAGGTCTAAGCAGTTCTAAAAGAAAGGTAAACAAAATAGCTGCCAGCACAGAGCCACTTAAAGAACCCATACCTCCCAAATAAACCATTACTAAACCTTCTGTAGATTTTAAAATATTAAAAGAGTTGGGATTAACATAACCAAGCACATGGGCAAATAAGGCTCCTGCAACACCAGCCAAACCAGAGGAAAACATAAAGGCAATAAGCTTCATCTTATTGGTATTTACACTCATAATTTCTGCAGCCACTTCGTCCTGATGAATGGCTATAATCCCTTTGCCATAGGTGGAGCTTACAAACCTATAAATGGCCCAGATACTTAAAATGGTAAAAATATAAACCCAGATTAACATCCAGGGCAAGAAGGCCACATCTTCCATGGCAAAAATAACACTCTTCATGCCCATAAATCCTCTGGGCCCACCAATAAAATCAAGATTTATAATAGTAGTAATAATAATATAGTTAGCTGCAATGGTAATAATGGCCAAATAGTCCCCCCTGGTTTTAAAAGAAGGTAAAGCCACCAGCAAACCAGTTAGGGCTGCAGCAATAAAAGCAATTATAACGATAATGGGAAAACCATAAATAGCATATTCTGGAGGTAAAAGAGGAGCGCCAAAAACCTTATCCTGGGCAAAGAAAAGCACACTCAAAACAGAAGAAACATAGGCACCTACTGCCATAAATCCAGCATGCCCGCAGGAAAATTCCCCCATATAGCCGTTAACAATATTTAAACTACTGCCAAAAATAATATTAATACCCATAAACATTAAAACCGACTGGGTATAAAGGTCTATTTTATCATAATAAGCCAGCCCAATTAAAACACCAAACAAAAGCAAAACCAAAAGAGGAACTGTAAATCTACGCATAATTAAAATCCAACCTCTTCTTAAATTTTTGTAGTCTTGGCCACGCCAAAAATACCTGTTGGCTTAATACTCAAAATAATAAGCAAAATGGTAAAAGCTATAAGGTCTCTAAAGGTAGAGGGGAAAAAGGCAACTACTAAAATTTCTACAAAACCTAAAATAAATCCCCCCACAAAAGCACCTCTTATATCTCCAATTCCACCTACAACTGCAGCAATAAAGGCTTTCCACCCCACCATTGCGCCCATATAGGGGTCTAAAATAGGATAGGACATGGCAAACAAAATACCAGCAATAGCAGCCATGGAAGAGCCAAGAACAAAGGTAAATACAATAATAGTATCTACAGGAATGCCCATTAAAGGTACTGCAAATCTATCATAAGAAATGGCCCGCATAGCCATGCCTATTTTGGTCTTGGTAACGATAAAATTTAAGAGCCAAAACACCAGAAAAGCAGCCAGAATAACGATGATTTTTACATTGGTGAAAGCAACACTTCCCAGGGTATAAACAGTTTTGTCTAACAATTCAGGAAAATTTTTTCTACTTGCACCTAAAAGGGCCAAATTTCCATTTTCCAGGATCAAACCTGCCATTAAAGCTGTAATTACCACATAGAGACGATTGGCCCCCTTGCGTCTAAGTGGCCTATAGGCAACCCGCTCAATAAAAACACCTACACAAGAAGTTAAAAACATAGTCAAAGGAATAGTTAAAGCTAGTACCAAGCCTTTAGGCAAAGCAAAAGGCAAAAAACCATAATGACCTAAAAGCAAGGTAGAGACAAAAAAGGCAATATAAGCGCCCACCATAAAAATATCGCCGTGGGCAAAGTTAATTAACAGCAAAACTCCGTAAACCAGACAATAACCAAGAGCAATGAGAGAATAATAACTTCCCCACTGCAGGGCATTTAAGATGTTTTGAATTACACTTTCTAGCACTTAACTTACCTCTTTTCTTATTTTTAGATAAAAAAGAAGCGCACCCAAAAGGCGCGCTTCTTTTTTATTTCTACCTACTATTTTTTAAGGACAAACGGATTCAGTAAAAAGAAATTCGCCTTTTTCACTAATTCTAACTACTACAGCACACTTAATGGGATTGCCCTGTTCATCAAACTTCATAGTACCAGTAATACCCTTAAATTCCTTAATGTTGGCCAAGGCATCACGAATAGCTTTTCTGTCTTTGCGCACATTTCCAGTAATCTTACCAGCATCCTGGATAGCTTGCAAGACCAAACGGGTAGCATCCCAGGTAAGGGCAGCTACATCATCGGGCACATAGCCGTATTTGGCAGTATAACGGTCAATAAATTCCTTGGTAGCACCAGTGGCACCAGCAGCAGCGTAGTGAGTGGAGAAATAATGTCCAACACAGTCATTTCCACAAAGATTCATGAGTTCAGCAGAACCCCAGGCATCAGAGCCCATAAAAGGACCATTCCAGCCAAGATCGTGAGCCTGTTTTACAATCAAGGCTACCTCATTGTAATTGTCTGGCAAGAAAATAAAGTCTGGCTTAGCAGCAATAATCTTGGTTAGCTGAGCGCTAAAATCCTGGTCCTTGCTGGCATAGGTTTCAAAGGCCACTACAGTGCCAGGACCGTGCTTCTTTTCCCACTCGGACTTAAAAATTTCAGCCAAGCCTTTGGAATAGTCATTATCCAAGGCAAAAAGAACAGCAGCCTTTTTGGCTTTAAAGGTCTTGGAAGCAAAGTTAACTGCTACAGGGCCCTGGAAAGGATCTAAAAAGGCAGCCCTGAAAACCCAGGGACGATCCTTGGTGGTGTCAGGGTTGGTGGACCAGGGAGAAATCATGGGAGTACGGTTGTCATTACACACCTGCCCAGCAGGAACAGCCTGCTTACTGGAGTTAGGTCCAATAATGGCCAGGACCTGATCCCTTTCAATAAGCTTTAAAGCAGCACTAACCGCAGACTCTGCCTTGGATTCATTGTCTTCATAAATAAATTCCAGCTTATATTTTTTGCCCCCTACTTCTAAACCGCCTTTAGAATTAATATCCTCTTTGAGCATTTCAGCTGCAAACTTGGAGGCTTCCCCTACCTTGGGAATATCTCCAGTCAAAGGAATATTAAACCCAATTTTAATGGTGTCTGCAGCAAAGGCCACCATAGTACTAAAAACAAAAAGAAAAGTTAACAAACCTGCTAAAAACTTCTTCACCCTAAACCTCCTTTTTATAAAAAGTTAAACTTAAAGCCTCCCCCTTACATTAACTCCTTTGGCAAAATACTTGCCAAACCCAATAAAAGCATTAAAGATAAGGAAATCGGCGTTTACTTTTGACCTTTACTTTTTTATCAACGGAACTTAACTAGACAAAATTGTTAAAATTAGTGTGTGTATTACTAGCCTAAAAGTATAAAAAGAGTAAAGAGTTTTTTTAGGTTATAAGACAAAAAAACCAGATAAAAGGTCATTTTTCTACACCAGGGGAGACTTAGAAAATGAACAATGAGGCCCTAAAAAGAGGAGAAAAACATTTTTTGGAAGGGGCCAAAGTCAGAGAAAAATTCTGGCAAGAAAATAAAAATATCCTGCTGGAAGTAAGCAAAATCATTGCTGCTGCCCTGACTAAAGGGGCAAAAATCCTGCTTTGTGGCAATGGAGGAAGTGCTGCTGATTCCCAGCATTTAGCAGCAGAATTTGTTAACCGCTATAAACTGGAGCGCCCTCCCTTACCAGCTATAGCCCTGACCACAGATACCTCTATTTTAACTGCCATTGGCAATGATTACTGCTTTACTGACATTTTTGTAAAACAGATAAAGGCCCTGGGCATGCCAGGAGATATTTTGCTGGCCTTTTCCACTTCTGGAAAAAGTGCCAATATCTTAACTGCCCTGGCTGTAGCCAGGGAAAAAAATATTCTCACCATAGGTTTTACCGGAGAAAAGGGAAATTTAATGGCAGATCACTGTGATTACCTTTTTGCCGTACCCAGCGCCAATACTCCCCTTATTCAAGAAGTACACATCACCATAGGCCATGTACTTTGCGACCTAATTGACTATTTTCTCTTTGAAGATGGAGAATCTTTAGAAAAATACCTGGACTATAAGGAGGTTTATTAAATGCCCATTTATGAGTTTGTGTGTGACAAATGCAAAGAAGAGTTTGAAGAACTGGTTTTAAAGGATGAAGAGGTAAAGTGTCCCAAGTGTGGGGCAAAAGAAGTAAGCAAACTCATGTCTGCTTGTAGGTTTAAGGCTGGTGGCCCCATTGTACTCAATTCCAGCAATAGCTCTGCCAGTTCCAGAAGTGGCGGATTTAGTAGCTCTGGTTGTGCTGGTTGTAGTGGTGGAAACTGTTCTAGTTGCGGATAAAGGATAATCTTATGTTCAAAAAAATACGCATTGCCACCAGAGGCAGTAAGTTAGCACTCTGGCAAGCTAATTATATTGCCTCCTGCCTTCAGCAACGCTATCCAGGGCTGGAAGTAGAGCTGGTAAAGATAAAAACCACGGGCGATAAAATCCTGGATGTACCTTTAGCTAAGGTGGGAGGAAAAGGACTTTTTGTCAAAGAAATAGAAGAAAGTTTACTCCAGAGGGAAACAGACCTTGCAGTCCATTCCATGAAAGATGTCCCTACCTTCTTACCCGAAGGATTAAAAGTAGGTATCATTCCCAAACGGGAAGTAAATATAGATGTTTTACTTTCTGAAACCTACCCAGACCTGCTTTCCCTGCCCAAGGGGGCTAAAGTAGGGACCTCCAGTTTGCGCAGGCAGGCCCAGCTTCTCTATCTGCGCCCTGGTTTAAAAATAGAGTCCTTAAGGGGCAACCTGGATACCAGGATAAGAAAGTTAAAAGAAGGCCAATTTGCAGCCATAGTGGTAGCAGGTGCAGGTTTAGCTAGATTAGAAATAGGAGCCAGATACCACTTTGAACTGACTCCTCCAGAATTTTACCCTGCTGTAGCTCAAGGCGCTTTGGGCATAGAGTACCTGGAAGAAAGAAAGGACCTGGAAGAATTTTTAAGCTTTTTAGACCACCTGCCCACCAGATATGAAGTATTAGCAGAAAGGGCCTTTTTAAGAGGCCTGGAAGGCGGTTGCCAGGTACCCATAGGTGGATATGCCAGATTTGAAGATAACCAGTTAGTAGTAAGAGGCCTGGTGGGAGATTTACAGGGCAAAACACTAATTAAGGCTGAAGTAAGAGGAAAATACCAGGCAGCTGAACAACTGGGAACAGAGTTAGCAGAAATTATTCTAAACAAAGGTGGAAAAGAAATCTTAGAAGAAATCTATCAACAAAGTTGACCCTCTTGTTAACAAGAGGGTCCAGTCCCTATAGCCACTTCCGAAAAGGCTGGCTTAACATCCATAAAGAAGTATAAAAATAATTACCTACATAGGAAAAATAAGAAGGTTTCTTTTCCACTAAAGCTTCTCCTCTCTGGTTTAACCTGGCAACCCAAAGAGAAGTTGTAGACAAATCACCTCCTTCTCTAAAACCAGCCAGTAAAAGGCCTCCTCTTTGGGGCAATAAAAGGGCACTGATACCTTCAAAACCTTTGCTACCAAAGGTTTTGTCCCACATAAAATTGCCCTCTTCATTCAAAGTTAAAAGCCAAAAGTCATACCCATCATGCCTGTAATTCCAGGTATACCCACCTAAATAAAACACCCCCTCTTTATTTTGGACTAAAGAAAGGATCTTTTCACTCTTTACCCCGCCAAACTGCCTTTTCCACTGTAATCTTCCCTTATTATCCAGTTTATAAATCAATAAATCTTCACTTCCTGTATCTTCACTGCTCACTACTCCAGCAAAAGCAATAGACCCGTCTCTAGTTAGGGTAAGGTCAAAAACATTTTGCAAAGCACTTAAAACCAAAAAGTGTTCCCACTCCTTTTCTCCTGACCAAGAAAGCTTCATAGCCCAGGCCCTGCTCTTAAGCCTCTCATCCTGAGAACGCCCAGCGACCACCAGACCGTCTTCCCCTGCTCCCAGGGCATAAAAATGGCCATTTCCCTTTCCTTTCCAGCTTTTAAGCCACTTTTTCTCTCCCTGAAAGTCCAATCCTATTACCAGCCCATGCTCCTGACCATTCACATCTTCTCTGGCTCCAGCTATGACTAAAGCATCCTCTAAGGAAACAATTCTCTCTCCTATTGCGGAAAAAGGAAACTTTAATGTTTTTTTCCAGACCAGGTTTCCATAAGCATCTATTTTTAACAACTTTATTGCTTTTTTAGAATTTTGTGCTAACCCTAAAAGCACCAGACTACCATCTTTTAATTCTACTACATCTTTAAAAATAAAGTCATTATCTTCTGTAAAAATCTTTTTCCATACCTCATTGCCTTGCCTATCCAAACGTATAGCCAAACCAGAATCTTTATCACCAGAAAAGACTTTCCCTACCAATATAAAATGTCCATTTTTTGTTTCCAGAGCTCTACTAATTGCACCTAAATTTTGAATACCTATTTCTTTATTCCAGACGTATTGCTTGGTTTCACAAGCAATAGAAGATAAAACAAGTAGGATTGTTATAATCCATTTAAACATTTACCCCTCCTTATTTATACTTGTCAGAGGGGTAAACTTCTTTTGTGAAGGTGATTTTACTTGGAGTTTACAGATAAGTTACAGCTAAGAATGGATAACGTCTTTAGCTAAAGGATATTTGCCACAGGTAAATTTTTCTCCCTCCGGGCAATATCCCAATCTTTCGCATTTGGGCCCAGCTAAATTAAAGATAACAGGAAGTTCTTTTCTTAAGATTTTGAGCATTTTCCAGGCCATTTTTCTAATTTCCCATTGAGCACGCTCACAACATCTAAGTTCAAAAAAATTAAGTAAACTTCTGCAATTCATAGTAAAGACCACTTTGGATTCACAGGCATTGGGCAAAACAAAACGCGCATCTTCATTGGCCTTTTTACCCTGGCCAGCTTCTTCCAAGATGGTCTGCAATTGGGCATAGGTCTGTGCTGCCTGGTGCATAAAGGACTCAAAAAGCGCTTTTGCCTTTTCTATTTTGGCAATAGCTGGGGGTAAAATATAGTCAAAATCCCTGGCATCCACATAACGCTGACTCTGCTGGGAATAGGAAGCTATGCGATGGCGAACCAGTTGATGAGTAAGTGCTCTAGAAACCCCTTCCACAGCAAAGGTAAAAGAAACGTGTTCAATGGGACTTTCATGCCCAGAAGCCAGGATATTTTCAATAAATCTGGCCTGTTTTTCCAGAGGAACTTCTCCCTGAAGCCATTTCTCAAAATCATCCCCCACATAACCCGGAGCATAACACTGCCTGAAGGCAGCATAGATCAAAGTAACTGCATTGGGGGTACTGGCCAAAAGTTTTACCTGCATTTTTTTAGCTGGCATAATTATTCCTCATCTAAAGGTAGGTTTAACTTGGCACCCAGGCCCAGGTGTCTATAGGCCAGAGCAGTGGCTACCCTGCCTCTTGGAGTACGCTTGATAAAACCACACTGAATTAAAAAAGGTTCATAGATTTCTTCAATGGTTTTCACTTCTTCTGAGACAGCAGCTGCAATGGTTTTCACGCCTACCGGGCCACCTCCATACTTTAAAATAATACACTCTAAAATTTTGCGATCCATAATATCCAGGCCCATTTCATCCACATCCATGGAATTTAGAGCCTTTTGGGTTGACTCCAGGCCAATTACTTCTTCTCCCAATACATGGGCAAAATCCCTAACCCTTCTAAGTAGCCTGTTGGCAATCCTGGGAGTACCTCTAGAGCGCCGACCTATCTCCAGAGCAGCTTCTTCTTTTATCTGCACGCCCAAAATCCTGGCTGCCCTTAGAACTATTTTAGCCAGCTCCTCTGGAGAATAAAAACTAAGGCGACAAATAACTCCAAACCTGTCTCTTAAAGGAGAGGTTAAAAGCCCAAGCCTGGTCGTGGCCCCCACCAGGGTAAAAGGCTCCAGATCTATTTTCACAGTCCTGGCTCCAGGCCCCTGGCCAATAATCAAGTCCAGTTTAAAATCCTCCATGCTGGGATAAAGCACCTCTTCCACTGCAGGGTGAAGGCGATGGATTTCATCGATAAACAAAATATCGTTTTGCCTTAAATTGGTTAAAATAGCAGCCAAATCTCCACTTCGCTCCAAAACCGGCCCGGAAGTGGAGACAATGTTTACTCCCAATTCCTTGGCCATAATATAGGCCAAAGTGGTTTTACCCAATCCAGGATTACCATAAAGCAAGGTATGGTCTAAGTGCTGCCCTCTTTCTTTAGCCGCCTGGATATAGACCTTTAAATTATTGCGCACATCTTCCTGGCCAATAAACTCATCTAAGGACTGCGGACGAATATTGTCTTCTAAGGGTTTCATTGTTGTTTGGCCTTGTGTTTAAGAACTTCTCGAATGAGCAAGGAAACATCCCATTCTTTTTCCTGGGCAATCAACTCCTTAATCAAAGGTAAAACCTCTTCCTTGCGATAACCAAGCCCTTTTAAAGCTTCTAAAGTATCGCTTACCAAGGTAGAAGCATCTTCTGAACTACTTAAGGAAATATCCTCTTCTCCCAATTTAAGCTTATCCTTTAAATCCAGAAATATTTTTTTGGCACTTTTGGGGCCAATTCCTGGAACTGTGGCCAGTAAACTTACATCCTCTTTTACTACCACATCAGCCAGATCCTGGGGAGTAAATACATCCAGGATAGCCAGAGCTAACTTGGGTCCAACTTTGGGAATAGAGAGTAAAAGGGCAAAGGTTTTTCTCTCTTCCCAGGACAAAAAGCCGTAAAGATCTAGAGCATCTTCTCGCACCAGGGTATAGACAAAGATCTCTACCTCCTGTCCCTTTTCCAAAGAAGCCAGACTTCTTTTTAGACAAAAGACTTCATAGCCTACTCCACCAGCAGTCTCAATAATAACACTTTCCAGGGTGGTTAAAAAAATTTTTCCCTTAAGATAGGCTATCATGTCTTTTCTAAAAAAGTGTTTAACCGCCTGGCATTAAGATGCGTAATAGCCACAGCCAAAGCATCGCTCACATCCAGAGGCCAAGAGGCTTTACTATTTAACATCTGTTTAACCATAAAGGCTACCTGCTCTTTACTGGCTCTACCCACGCCCACAATGGAATTCTTTACCCTGGTTGGCTCATAGGAAAACACCTTTAAATTTTTCCAGGCACAAGCAGTAATGGCTGCTCCCCTGGCCTGGCCCAAACGCAAGGCAGACCTGGCATTGGCCGCAAAAAACACATCCTCTATGGCAGCTTCTCCAGGCTGATAGGTATCTATAATCTTAATTAACTCTTCAAAAAGAAATCCCAATTTTTCATCCAGTTCTTTTCCCTGGGGCAAATAAAGGGCTCTGGCCAATACCAAGCGCAATACTCCGCTTTCTTCAGCCACCAGCCCCACACCTGTACATCTTGAACCTGGATCCAATCCCAAAACCAACATTAACCCAGCTTTTCTAACAATTCATCAGGAAGCTCAAAGTTGGCGTACACATTTTGTACATCGTCATGGTCATCAAGGGCATCATAAAGTTTTAAGAGCTTTTCTCCGGTTTCCACATCCACATTTACTGTATTTTGAGGGAGCATGGTGATTTGAGCTTCCTCATACACCACCTTATTTTCATCAAAATAGCTCTTTACCTGGGCAAAGTCCTTGGGGTCACATTTTACCTGCCACACTTCTCCATCATCACTCACATCTTCTATTCCTGCTTCCAACCCCACTTCCAGAAGCTCCTCTTCTGAATACTTGGACTTATCAAAGGAAAAAATTCCTTTTTTCTCAAACATCCAGGCTACACAACCAGACTCTCCCATAGAGCCACCATTTTTAGAGAGAATGTGTCTTAACTCTGCTACAGTACGATTACGATTATCTGTAGCTGCTTCAATCAAAATAGCCACTCCACCTGGACCATAACCTTCATAAATCACTTCTTCTATGTTCTCTCCACCTAGTTCACCTGTTCCCTTTTTAATAGCAGCTTCAATTTTATCCTTGGGCAAGTTTACTGCTCTTGCAGCCTCTATTGCAGTTCTTAACCTGGGATTGGTCTCAGGATTCCCTCCTCCTGCCTTGGCTGCCAGAACAATTTCCTTTGTTACCTTGGTAAAAACCTTGCTCTTTTTTGCATCCTGACGGCTTTTACGATGTTGAATATTGTGCCATTTACTATGACCTGCCATATATTTTCCTCCTAATTTACTTTTTTTCTAACCCCACTACAAAAAACTCCTTGCTCTCTGCTCGAGAACTTTTGGGCTTTACCTGCTTTACACTTTTAAAGTGTTTTCTGGTTTCCTTTAAAAACTCAGGAACATCTGGACCAGCAAAAATCTTTACAATAAAACAACCACCTTTTTTAAGCCAATTTAAGGCCACTTCCAGAGCAGTTAAAGCCAGTTCATAAGACCTGGCCTGGTCAGCAAATTTAATCCCTGTGGTCTTGGGAGCCATATCGCTAATTACCAAATCAAAAGGCCCTTCCTTTTCCAGAGTCTCCTGTAATTCTTCACTAGGAGAGGTTGCATCACAAGTAAAGACCTGAACCCACCCGGGAAGTTCTATGCTTAGAGGATTCAAGTCCACAGCCACCACCAATCCCTTTTCTCCCACCTTTTGACTGGCCCAGAGAGTCCACGAACCAGGGCAGGCACCCAGATCCAGAACCTTTTGCCCTTTTTTAAAAAGCCTAAACTTTTTATCTATTTCTTGTAGTTTATACACAGAACGGGCTGGATATTTTTCCTTTTTGGCCTTTTTAAAGTAATAATCTTGATAAGTTTTCACCTGTCTTTACAATTCCTTTACTTTAAGTCTAAAAGATAAATTATGCCCTTAAGCCCCAAAAGTGTAAAGATAAAATGCGAGCTAGGTCAAGAAAAGACTCTGCCCCAGGGGGTTAGGTACTTTAAGGAAATAAAAAAAGGCCAGATTCCCCTTTTTTTAGGTCTGGGACCCAATGCAGAAAAAATTCAAAAACACTTCTCCTTTGCCAAAATCTTCGTCCTTGAACATCCTTCCCTACAACTCCCAAGTACTGGGGATAAAATTCAGTATATTACCCCAGGTCACTTAACTCCAGATTTTTTAGAATTAGCCAATATCTTTATTTATTTGCCAGAAATAAAGTACTTTCCTTCCTTTTTTGGCCCAATTTTAGCCAGAATAAAAACCCTTCACTTCCCCTCTCTTCCCAGGAGCCAAGATAGTATCTGGCTATTGGCCTCTAAAAAGGGGCTGCTTACCCTGGAGTTAACCTGGGCCTTTCAAGAAGTGGGTTTAAAGGTAAGACTTGTAGAAGAGGAAAATGAACCAAACCTCCTCGCTTTATTAACCCAAGAACGACCCAAACTGGCCCTTTCGCTAAACGCCTGGGGGCTTGATAGTTGGGGGAAAATACAATTTTTACTGCAGGAGCGAAAAATCCCTCTTTTGTGCTGGCTACTGGATAACCCCTTTAATGTGCTTAGCAAATTTAGAGGGCATTTTTTTAAAAACCTTTATTTCTTACTCACAGACCCCTTTTTTCTGCCCTGGCTCCAAAAAAAAGGCCTTGAAAACCTCTTTTTTTTACCTCTAGCCTCTTGTCCTCAGATATTTGCCCATAGCACTCCTTTAAAGGAATACCAATCTCAACTCCTTTTTATCTCCAGAAGTACTTTTCCCGGCTATCACCAATACTTTGCAGGCCTGAGCCTGGACCAGGAAATAATTAAAGCTGGGAAAGAGGAGCTAGCTAAAAAAAAGCGTCCGGATTTAAGCTGGTTAAGTCAAAAAAGGGAGATTACCTTAAGTCAGGCCAGGTATCTCAATTATCAAATTCATCACCTAAACCTTCTCTATCGCCAATCCATGCTCCAGCATATTGGGCAAAAACAAGAGTTAAAAATAGTGGGCGATTCCAACTGGAAAAAATATGTAGATATTCCCCTTTTACCACCAGTAGATTACTATACCCAGTTAAAAAATGTCTACAAAAGCGCTTCTTTTGTCCTAAACTTGACTAACTTTTTGCTTCCCTTTTCTTTAAATCAAAGACACTTTGATGTCTGGTTAAGCGACTCCTTTTTACTTACAGATTACACTCCTGGTTTAAAAATTTTTCCCCAGGAAATCATTGACCACTTTTCCTTTAACACTCCTTCGGAACTGGATAAAAAAATAAATATACTGGAAAAGGACTCCAGACTTAAAAATGATATAAAAAACTTTTGCAAACAGGAGATATTACAAAAACATACCTATAAACATAGAGCTGCCCATATTTTAAATTTAGTAGAGCTATTTTCTTAAATAGGATATTCCTGCCACCTTTCCCAGAATAAAAAAGATAAACAACAAAAAGGGCAAACCCAGGTGTATCCAATCCACATACATAACTGTTTTATAGTCAAAAACAACTTGCGGGAAGTTTTTAAGCACTCTAAGCATGCCAGTAAGCACAATACCACCCCAGAGAAAAACTTTTAAACAGCCTAAAAAAGTTAAATTTTTTAATTGAAAAGAGCTAAAAAAAGTTACCACTTTATAAAAAAGATAAAAAAGTAAAATAAAGGCTAGCAAGTAGTGTAAACGATGATTTAAGTAATAATCAGCAGTCCAGGCAAAACCAGGGATATCTGCCAGATAGTAGCGTTTAAAAATGGGCATTTGAGCAAAACCAGTAAATAAAAGGGCAAAACTAAGTAGTCCTAAAAACCATTTTTCCTTTTTACTCATTTTTTTCTTCCCCCTTTTTAAGTTTGCTAACTACCTTTAAGGCCCCTGCAGCCAGGCCTGCTAGAGGTGCAGTAAGCACTGCCCAACCCAGATTTTCTTCCAGGGCCATGGAATTGGGGACAGGTTTTAAATGAGGCCTGCCTGGAGCAGTTTCTATGGCTTTATTTAAAACCTCAAAGGGAACAGGAGAAACATAAATAGTATTGGTGCCTCCGTTTTCCTTTTCCCCATAAATATAGCCTGACATTTCTTTTGCCAGTTGATGCGCTTTGGCAATAATTTCCTTGCGAGGCCCAATGGTCTGCACCCCTTCCGGACAGGCTTCTATACAGGCAGGCAATAAACCCTTTTCCAGGCGATCATAACAGCGATCACACTTATACATAACCCCATTACCAGCATAAGAGGGCAGGAGTTTTAAATATAAGCCCACGCCTGTTTGCCTTTCTGGAATATGCCAGGGACAAACACTTTTACACTTAGAGCCGCCCAGACAAATTTCTGAATTGATGCGCACAATGCCATTTTTTTGCTTTAAACAGGCCCCCCAGGGACAAAGATTGGCACAAGGAGGATTTTGACAGTGCAAGCACCGCCTGGGAATATTGATTTCATACTCCTTACCCTGCCAGGTCACATAAGCAGTCTGAATAAAAAGCCAATTATAGGGAGTTAGCCTATCATCCACATCCTGCTTGTCTGACCAGTCAGCCACCTTCACCCTGGAAGGATACATCCTGGGAAAAGGTTTTTGGGGTTTGGGAAATTTGTGGGCATTGGTCTCTTTGCAGGCCTCCACGCAGGCTCCACAACCAATACACTTGCTAAGGTCCAATAAAGTAGCCAGTTCCTCCTCATCCCTGACAGCCTTTGCTCCTTTGGGAAGCAGAGACAAGGCACTACCAGCCACCATACCCTGTAAAAACTTTCTCCTGGAAAGCATAATCCCCTCCTTCTCAATTTAGTTTATAATATAAACCAAAATAAACAGAGGTCAACACTTCAAGCAACAAAAATCTTGTTCTGCTTGCAAATCAAGGTTAATGAGGTTGCAAAAAGAAGTGGGGAAAGGAGATGATTGTCTTTTTAGCCAAGGATAAACCCAACAGTTTAGAATTAAGGCTTGCCAACCGAGAAAACCATCTAAAGCACATTGAAAAGGTCAAAAATACCGGTATTATCCACTTTGCAGGTCCCCTGCTAGATGAAGAAGGTAAGATGTGCGGAAGCCTTATTATCTTTGCTTCTGAGGACCTCCAAAAAATCAAAGACCTGGTAACTCAGGACCCCTATGTACAGGCAGGACTTTTTGCAAGCACAGAGTTTTTAAAGGTAAAAAAAATTATTTAAAAAAGTAAGCTACCTATTTAACTATCTTTTACTATTTGTAAAAAATTTTTTGACTACCTTAAACTAAAAAGCCTTTCCTGGATTTAGAATATTAAAGGGGTCAAAGACCTTTTTTACTTCCTGCATTATTGTCAGCGTTTCTGCGTCTATTTGCTTGCTAATAAACTTACGCTTACTTATTCCCAAACCGTGCTCACCCGAAAGGGTTCCTCCTAGTTCCAGAGTTTTTTCCAGGAGCAGATAGTAAACTTCTCGGGCTTTGCCTTCTTCTTTTCCAGGTTCATACATGATGTTGGTGTGAATATTGCCATCTCCCACATGGCCAAAGGCCAAAATGGGCAAAGAATATTTTTGCTCTTGCTCCCTTAGTAAACTTAAAAATTCTCCTATCTTCCCTCTGGGCACAGTAAAATCTTCGCTGAGTTTTTTAGGTCTCAACCTAAAGGCAGCAGGGCTTATATTTTTTCTAATCTTCCACAATTCTGCTTCCTCTTGCCCCCTGGCTAGAGCAAAATAATCTGCCTGAAAAATATCTTTTATCAACCTGGCTTCCTTGCCAAGAGCTTCCTCTTCCCCTAGCAACTTACCCAAAAGTACGCCTTCTACCTCTTTTTGCCAGGGAAGAGTATAGACCTTGCTTACAGCCTCTAAAGAGCTTTTATCAATGATTTCCAGGGCTGCAGGCAAGATACCTTCTTGAAAAAGCAGGGAAAAACTACGGGTCAATTGACTTAAAGAGGAAAAACCAGCTAAAAAAGAAAGTGAGGCCCTGGGCAAGGGCAAGACCTTTAAAAAAATTTTATTCACCACACCCAAGGTACCCTCTGAGCCCACAAAAAGCTTGCTTAAGTTTAGCCCCACCACATTTTTATGGCAAAAACTGGGCAAAGAAAGCACCTTGCCACCAGGTAAAACAGCCTCCAGGCCCAAGACATAATCTCCAGTAACTCCATATTTTAAGGCCTGCATTCCACCTGCATTAGTAGCCACATTCCCACCTATGGTGGAAAAGTCAGCAGAAGCTGGATCTGGGGGATAAAAAAGCTTTCTTTGGCTTAACTTCCTTTGCAACTCCCCTGTAATCACTCCAGGTTCCACTACCACCACAAAGTCTTTTTCTCTAATCTCTATAATCCTGTTTAGCCCCAAAAGGGACAAAACAATCCCCCCACCTACAGGCACACAAGCCCCGGCCCGACCTGTTCCTCTTCCTCTGGGGATAATGGGAATCCGCTCTTCCTGGGCAAAGCTCAATAAGGCCACAATCTCTTCTTTAGATCTGGGCAAAGCTACAGCCCAGGGCTCTGCCTTAAGCCCACTACTGTCTTCTCCATAGGGCAAAATCTGAGGAGCAGTAAAAAAAATTTCTCCTTTTGAAAAAAGGGATTTTAAGTATTTTTTTTGTCTCTTACTGAGCATTATTTATACTTGGCCATTTCTCGAGCCATCTCTCTGGCAATGGTTTTTTTCTTCAACTCTTCTCTAAGGTCATAAAGCTTTTTACCCCTGGCCAAGCCTATTTCTACCTTGGCCTTGCCCTGTTTAAAGTAAATTTTAAGGGGTATTACAGTATATCCCTTTTGCTCCACTTTTCCCATAAGGGATTTAATTTCTCTTTTATGGAGTAAGAGCTTTCTCTCTCGTTCTGGATCGTGCTGGGCATAGCCTGCATTTTCATAAGGTGCTATATGTACACCTACTAAAAAGACCTCTTCCTTGTGAAAACGCACATAACCATCTTTAAAACTGACTCTTCCCTGCCGCAAAGACTTCACTTCTGAACCAGTCAAGACCAGACCAGCTTCAAAAGTATCCAAAATTTCATATTCCCTGCGTGCCTTTTTATTTACTCCAATTACTTTTACACCTGTTTTTCTGCTCATTTTTCCTCATCCACTAAAGAAGTAAAAAAAGTAAGTTCCTCTGGAAATCGACTAAAAATCATTTTCCTTACAATATGATTGCTTTTAGAAACATCGTCTGAGGCTAAAACTTCTCTTAAAAGTTTTTTACATTCCTGCATGCTCGCCTGCCTGATAATCCTTTTAATGCCTGGAATGGCCTGGGGTGTAAGGCTAATACTGTCCACTTCCATTCCCATTAAAATGGGAACACAAAAGGGATCTGCTGCCATTTCCCCACACAAACTCACTTCTATTCCAGCCCTATGTCCAGCATCCACCACATGCTTAATGCAGCGCAAAATGGCTGGATGTAAGGGTTGATAGAGATAGGATACATGTTTGTTGGTTCTATCGATACCCAGAGAATATTGAATAAGGTCATTGGTACCAATACTAAAAAAATCCACTTCTTTGGCCAATAAATCAGCAATTAATACTGCTCCTGGCACCTCTATCATAATACCCACTGGAATATTGGGATTAAAATCTAAACCTTCCTTTTTTAACTCTTCTTGAATCTGCAGGTAAAATTTTTTTACCTCCCTTAACTCGTGCAAACCCGAAATCATGGGAAACATGATGGAAATGTTGCCCACAATTCCTGCCCGCAAAATAGCCCTTAACTGAGTGCGAAAAATATTTTTATATTTTTGACAAAAACGAATTCCCCTAAGTCCCAGAGCAGGATTGGCTTCTTCAATCTGGCCAAAAAGATGATCTACTTTATCTGACCCTATATCTAAAGTGCGAATGACCACCTGGCAGGGATACATAATAGAGGCCAAATCCCGATATTCTTCAAAAAGCTGGTCTTCATCTGGAAGTTGATTGCGATTTAAAAAGCTGTATTCTGTACGATAAAGACCTATTCCTTCACCCCCCTTATCAATCACAGAAGTCACTTCTTCAAACAACTCTATGTTAGCAAAAACCTTTACCTGATAACCATCTATGGTCTCTGCAGGCAGGTGACAGTAACGCATAATCAGGGATTGATAGGCCTCAAACTGATAGCGCAAGTCTGTATAGCGCGTCAGCTCTTCCTCTGAAGGCTCGATTAAAATTTTGCCTTCAAAGCCATCTAAAATAATCAAATCGCCATCTTGGATACTTTCTTCCAATCCTTCCACACCCACTACGGCTGGAATCTGTAAGGACCTGGCCATAATGCCTGCATGGGAAGTTTTGCCCCCCATGGTAGTGGCAAAGGCCATAATCTTGTCCACTTCTAAAAGAACTGTATCTGTAGGCGCCAAATCGTGCGCCAGCAAAATAACCCTCTGGGAAATCTTGGGGAGAGTCTTTTGCGTACCTAAAAGCACAGAAACCACTTTATCTGCAACCAGGTTAATATCCTGCAAACGCTGGCGAATATATTCGTTGTCCAGGGCATTAAAAATCTTCTCCAGTTCAAAAACAGCCTTTTCTATGGCCCATTCAGCATTTATCTGTTGCTCTTGAATAAACCTTTTGGCCTGACCAAATAACTTTTCATCTTTTAAAATCATCAAATGCGAATTTAAAATAGCTTCATGCTCTTTTAAATCAGCCGGAATCTTTTTCCTCACCTCTTCCATTTCCTGAGCTACACTGGAAATTGCTAGTTCCAAACGCTTAAGCTCGTCTTTTAATTCAGAAGAGGAAAGAACCAGCCTGGGACGCACAAGCCCCCGCCTGCGGTTCAGAAAAAAAGCCTTACCTATAGCAATTCCACTGGAAACAGGAATACCTCCAATAACCTTCCTAGCCATTATTTTTCCTCTCCAAATCTATCTCTAAATAAATTTTCTAAATGGTCCAAAGCTTCCCTGGCATCTTCACCCCTGGCCTTTAAAAGTAAAACCTCTCCTTTTGACACGGCCAAAGTCAAAATATCTAAAATACTTTTAGCGTTTATTTCTGTTCCTTTATAATTAATTGTAATCTCAGACTTAAATTTTAAAGCTTCTTGAGAAAGCTTTGCTGCAGGTCTTGCATGTAAACCTAAAGAATTTAAAATCACTACTTCTCTAGTTTCCTCCATTCCTGAACATCTCCTCAATTTATTTGAAATAATAAAAAGCTAATAAACACATATAAATCATAAATATAACAATCTCTCTAAACCAAAGGTATTTTTTAAAAATAAGAACAGAAATAAATAACAAAAATATTACAAAGTAAGTTGTCCAAAAATTTAAGTTAAAAGGCCAAATAAAAACAAGTAAAACCAGTATAAGACCACTATTTATTATTTTTAAGTACTGTCCTAAATTTATTAAATCCCATTTCTTTAATATAGAAAGAGCACTAAAACCATACTTTAAGCCTAAAAAAAATGTATAAAATTTAAAAATTTGTAAACCTATAAATAAAATTAATCCCAAAAAAAAAGCTGCTTTATACCAGTGTAGCACCAAAAAAAGAACAGTTAAAAGAGACCAAAAAGGCAACAAGCTTCCACCAAAAAAAGAATCTCCTAAAGCAGATAAAGTATAAACCACTGTAGGTCTTACTTTATTATAAAAAGATTTTTCAATAATATTTTGAGCTAATTTTTGTTCTAAAAATAAAAAAATCCCTACTAAAAGAGGTGTCCAAAAGGGATGGCAATTATGTAATTTGACATATCTTTTTCTAGCTTTTTGCAAATCCTCTTTTTTAGGATAAATTTCTTTTAAACCAGGATCTAAAGCATAGATTAAACCTATGTTCTGTAAGCCACGGGTGTTAAAACTGGCTCCAATAAAAAAGCTTCTCCAAAAGCATTTTAAAAAGGTAAAAGCAGAGTTATTCATTTTTTATTAAAAAAGTATATACTTCTTTAGGGCTTAATCCTGTTTCTTTAGCTATTTTTTGAGCTAGTTGTTTTGGTTTTAAATCTTTTTCTCTATATTTTTCTAAGACTTCCTTCCAATTAAGGTTTTTTTTATCTACCTTATCTTCAAGAGGAGGTCCTATTAAAATTGTAAACTCTCCTTTTAAGGTTATTTTATCTAAATCTATCTCTCCCAGGATTCCATAGATAAATTCCTCATGTATCTTACTAATCTCTCTAGCCAGACAGACCTCTCTTTTACCTAAAACTTTTAGGGCCAAATTCAAGGTTTTGGCTACCCTATTTTTTCGTTCAAAAAAAACCAGGGTACTTTTTAGCTGTTTAAACTCTCTAAAAACAGCCTCTATTTCTCCGGTTTTTCTGGGTAAAAACCCTAAAAAAGTAAAGGGTAGAGGAGCAATACCTGCGGCCATAAGTGCAGCTGTAATTGCGCTAGGTCCAGGTATGGGAATAATTGTCGCCCCTTTTTGTCGCAAGGTTCTCACCAGTTGAAAACCTGGGTCAGCCAGAAGAGGAGTACCTGCTTCTGAAAGTAAGGCTATTTCTTTTCCTTCCTGCAAATAGCTTTCTATTTGCCCTAATTTATCTTCTTCATTGTGCTCAAAAAAACTAACAATGCGGGGAAAAGGAATATTTAAAGCGCTTAAAAGTTTTTTAGCTGAACGGGTATCTTCAGCCAGGATCAAGTCCACTTTTTTCAGGGTTTCTACTGCCCTAAAAGAAATATCACCAAGGTTGCCAAGAGGAGTGGCTATTACAAACAGGCGTCCAGGATATAAAGTCTTTGGTGTGTTCAAGTTTCCATTGCTTATCTTCATAAATAATACCTACAAAATCAAAACGGCACTCTCTATGCCACAAATTGTGCAAGGTTAGATATTTTTCAGCAGTTTTATATAGGGCTGCCAGCTTTTTTTTAGTCAAAGTTTCTTGAGGAGAAACCTGTTTATTTTGCCTAACCCTTACCTCTACAAACACCAGGATGTCTTTATACTCGCAGATAAGGTCAATCTCTCCGTAGGCAAAGGAAAAGTTTTTTTCTAAGATTTTATACCCCTGGCTTTTAAGATACTTTTCAGCTAATTTTTCTCCCTGCTTACCCAGTTCTAAATGCCTGGCAACCATTTTCTACCCTGCTTTTGACTTACTCCTCTAAAAGTAAGCCTATGTAAAGGAGTAGGGCCCAATTTAGTCAAACTTTCTAAATGCTCTTTAGTAGCATATCCTTTATGTTTTTCCAAGCCATAACCTGGATAACGCCTGGCCAGCACACACATCACCTTATCTCTAATGGTTTTGGCCAAAATGGAAGCTGCAGAAATTTGAGGGATTAGACTATCTCCTTTAACAATAGCTTGCTGGGAAAAGGGAAAATTGGGGATGGTTTTATTGCCATCAATTAACACCAGCTTGGGTGTTTTCTTTAAAGCCAACACAGCCCTGCGCATGGCCTTAAGGGAAGCTTGCAAAATATTTATCTTTTCTATTTCCCTGGGCCAAGAAAAACCAAAAGCCCAAGCAAGAGCTTGGGCTTTTATTTTCTCAGCCATAACTTCTCTCTTTTTAGGAGACAACTGTTTAGAATCTGTTAAATCAGGACAATGAAAGCTTTCAGGTAAAATAACTGCCGCAGCAACTACTGGCCCTGCCAAACACCCTCTGCCAGCTTCATCTACACCTGCAATTTCGGTAACAGAATATTGGCTTTGAACTGTTCTTAAAAAAACATCTAATTCCAATTCTCTTTATTCTTGATGCGAGCAGCTTTACCTTTAAGCTTACGCAAGTAATAAATTCTACCCTGACGAACCTTACCTTCACTAATTACTTCAATTCTTTCAATAAAGGGAGAATGCATGGGAAAAACTCTTTCTACGCCAACCCCACCACTAACCTTTCTTACTACAAAAGTACTATTGGTTGTACCTCTCTTCACTCGAATTACTGTGCCCTCAAATACCTGAATTCTTTCTTTTTCACCTTCAATAATTCTTACATGAACCTTTACAGTGTCTCCTGCCTTAAACTTAGGCAGATCCATGCGCATTTGTTCTCTTTCAATCTTTTCCAATATGTTCATAACTCTACTCCTTAGAAAAATTCTCCTAAAATCCGATCTACCATAATGGCGGTAGCTGATCGAACTGAAAGATGATTATATTTTCTACCAAAACCTATTGGTTGCAAAATATAGTCTGACTCTTGCAAAACCTCTGGGGTCAGACCGTG
This sequence comes from Desulfonauticus sp., assembly GCF_055126295.1. Classification (NCBI taxonomy): domain Bacteria; kingdom Pseudomonadati; phylum Thermodesulfobacteriota; class Desulfovibrionia; order Desulfovibrionales; family Desulfonauticaceae; genus Desulfonauticus; species Desulfonauticus sp. The sequence continues at coordinate 211,921 of NZ_JBSRHE010000003.1, forward strand.
TCCTGTACCCAAAATGAGTAAAACCGGACTTTCTCTCAATAACTCTCTCATTTTCACTAGAGGAGTATCTCCTTCTCTAGCACTGGTAGCCACCAAAACTGGCCTCTTGCCTGTTTTGGCTTGAATCTTTTTCACTACCTCTTGAAGAGAAGAAGCAACCCTCACTCCAGAAAGGGCCCTGGCTCTATCTTTATTGAGTTTACTACTGGGCCCTGTTGTCCAATGAGCAAGTAATCTTTTTGCCAGCTCCTGCTGGTCTTTTAAGGGGGTTACCAGGTAATATCCCCCCAACCCGTAAGTCCGTAAGATGCGTCCAATATCGTGAATGTCTAAATTTGTCAAAGAAGTTGTGCTTACTTTTTTAAATTTATCTAAAACCGGATGATGAAGCAAGGTCAAATAAAGATTTTTTCCTAAACAAGGTTCATTTATTTCCTGTAAAAAAGCTCTATCCTCTGAATTAAGGGAAGATTGGAAAAGAAGTTCTGGCCTGTTTTTTAGCGTTATTTCCAGAGATTTTTCCCTTCTCCATTTAGCTATTTTTTGATGATGGCCAGATAAAAGTACTTCTGGGACTTTTAGGCCCTTATATTCCTCTGGCCTGGTGTAATGCGGATATTCTAAAAGAAAATTATTAAAACTTTCCTCCTGAAAAGAGGCTTCCTTACTCATAAACCCTGGAAGTAACCTGGAAACAGCCTCAATTACAGCCAGGGCTGCCACCTCTCCTCCATTTAAAACATAATCTCCTATAGAAAGAGTTTCTAGAGAATGAAGCTTTACTAAGCGATTATCTATCCCCTCATAACGACCACAAACCAAAACTATTTCCCTTTGTTTACTCAAGTTAAAAGCGTTTTTTTGGTTAAAAAGCTTGCCTTGAGGAGAAAGTAAAATCTTTTTTGCTCCACTTGGGACAGTTTGTAAGGCTTTATCCAGGGTCTCTACCAGCATAACCATGCCAGCTCCGCCACCATAAGGCTTATCATCTACGCTTTTATGCTTATCCAAGGCATAGTCTCTAGGATTTATAAAAGTAAAGTGTAACAAACCTTTTTCTTGGGCTTTCTTTAACTGGCCACAAGCTAAGGCTGAGCTAAAATATTCTGGGAACAAAGTGATTAAGTAAAAATGTATGCTACTCATTTAAATAGATATCTAAAAGTCCTTCTGGAGGGTCAATAACTGCTTTTTTCTCCTCAGCAAGCATCTGAACAATAAATTCTTCTTGGGCTGGGAACAGTATTTCCTTGCCTTGAGGCGTTTTAATCTCCCAAATCTCATTTTCACCAATAAGCTGAATATCGTTTATGGTCCCTAAAAATTCACCCGGACTTAAATATACCTGCCAGCCCCTTAACTCAAAAAGATAAAACTCTCCTTCTTCTTTGGGTGGAAAATCTCTGGCTGCAAAATAAACTTCTGACCCTCTAAACTCTTCTGCTCTAGTCCGATCTTCTATATTTTCCACCAGCAACAATACTCTTTTCTGATGAGGCCGCCAGCTAATTATTTTAAATCTATAATATTTTTCTTTTAAAGGAGGTTTAAGATAAACAACCTCAAAATTGTCCAAAAAAAAGGGGGAGTGAGCAAATAAGTCTATACTCAACTCCCCTTTTAGTCCGTGTGGTTTGGCGACCTTACCACAAAGGACCAGGTCTTTTGCCATGTTACTCTATAATCTCTAAAACTGCTCTTTTCTTGGCTTTAGTGGAAGCAGCACTTAAAATAGTGCGCATAGCACGAGCAGTGCGACCCTGTTTACCAATGACTTTACCCAAGTCTTCTTTGGCTACTTTTAACTCAATTACTGAGGTTTGCTCACCCTCAATCTCAGAAACCTTTACTGCATCTGGATTGTCTACCAAAGATTTGGCAATGTACTCAATCAAATCCTTCAACATAAGCACCTCCACTTTAAACTTCAGTTCTTAATCTTCGGCCTTAAACCAACTTCAGGCCCATCCACTACAAGCCTGCTTTTTTTAAAAGTGAACGGACAGTATCTGTGGGTTTTGCCCCTCTTTCCATCCACTTTTTTAACTTTTCAGGATCAATTTTAATTTCAGGTGGCTCAGTCATGGGATTATAATAACCAATAATCTCCAAAGCTCTGCCGTCCCTTTTGTTTTCACTGTTTACAGCTACTACCCGATAAAAAGGTCTCTTTTTAGATCCCATTCTGGTCAATCGCAATCTCAATGCCATATCTTTTTAACCCCCATAAGATTTTTGCCTAAAATTAATTAAAATTTAAAATTAAAAAATAAGTTTGTCTAGCGAAAAAAGTCAACTTTTATTTTTTCTTCTTTTTCTTTAACTTTTTACGCTTAGCCTTTAACTTTTTTCTATCCACTTTACGCTCTGTTTTATTACCCAAACGTCTACCACCACCCATCTGACCCATCATTTGCTGCATCATTTTGCGCATCTGCTCAAAATTCTTCAACAGGGCATTTACATCCTGAACTGTAGTACCACTACCTTTAGCAATCCTCTCTTTTCTGCTGGCATTAATTATTTTGGGATTACGCCTCTCTTCCTGGGTCATGGAATTTATAATGGCTTCTATCTTCACCATTTCTTTTTCTGGAATTTTTACATTTTTTAACTGATCCCTGAGTTTGCCCATACCTGGAATCAATTTGAGCAGTCCTTCAATAGAACCCAGCTTTCTTATACGACGCATCTGAGTTCTAAAATCTTCCAGATCAAACTTGGCAGTTTTTATTTTTTCTTCTAATTTAGTAGCTTCTTTTTCATCTATACTAGATTGGGCCTTTTCAATGAGCGTTAAGATATCGCCCATGCCCAAAATACGAGAAGCAACCCTATCTGGATGAAATATTTCCAGATCCTTTAACTTTTCACCTACACCAATAAATTTAATAGGTTTACCAGTAACAGATTTAATAGAAAGAGCTGCACCACCTCTGGCGTCACCTTCCATCTTAGTCAAAATTACGCCAGTTATATCCAACAATTCATTAAAACGACTGGCTACATTCACTGCATCCTGACCAGTCATTGCATCAGCAACAAACAAAATTTCCTTGGGAGAGCAAGCTTTTTTAATCTCTACTAGCTCATTCATCAAAACTTCATCTATGTGCAAACGCCCCGCTGTATCCAAAATCAAGACATCGCAATTCTTGCTCTTAGCATCTTCTACAGCCTGTAAACAAATATCCACAGGTGACATCTCTGCCCTGGAAGGAAAAACAGGCATGTTAATTTCTTGAGCTAACTTATGTAACTGCTCAATAGCTGCTGGACGATAAACATCTGCTGGCACCAGATAGGGAGAAAATTTCTGGCGACGTAAAAATAAAGCTAGCTTGGCTGCAGAAGTGGTTTTACCTGACCCCTGTAAACCAACTAGCATGATAATGTGAGGGGGAAGTCCAGTTAAATTTAAGCCAACATTGCTCCCCCCTAAAAGCTCTATTAGTTCTTCATGAACTATTTTGACTACCTGCTGGCCAGGAGTAAGGCTTTTTAAAACTTCCTTTCCTAAAGCCTTTTCTTTTACTTTTGCAGTAAAATCTCTAACTACTTTATAGTTAACATCTGCTTCTAAAAGGGCTAAGCGAACTTCTCTTAAGCCCTCTTCAATACTACTTTCATCCAGGCGTCCTCTACCCTTAATTTTTCTAAAAATACCGTCTAAGCGTTCTGATAAATTATCAAACATAGTGTTACTATCCTAAAGAGGAGTAAAATAGACTTCGTTATCTTCAAGGGTAGAAAAGAGTCAAGAAAAATTTTGCCTCTTTTTAACAACCTTTAATCTTTAGGTTTTCTTTTTCTTTAAAAAGCAAAAATTAATCCCCAATTCACCTCTAGGAAAAACTTCTTATTTTCCAGGATTGACTTAACTTTACTATTAGTTTTAAAGCCATTGGGTAAGCTTTTGGATTGCGGAGGAAAAAATGGAAAACATCGTGGTTATTGGCTCCCAGTGGGGAGATGAAGGAAAGGGAAAAATAGTTGATATTCTCACGGAAAAGGCTGATTTAATTGTTCGCTTTCAAGGTGGTAATAACGCAGGCCACACCTTGGTAGTGAATAATAAAACTTTTATTTTTCATCTTATTCCTTCTGGAGTTTTACATCAAGAAAAAGTGTGTCTCATTGGCAATGGAGTTGTTTTAGACCCTCAAGTGCTCTGTACTGAAATAGATGCTTTGGCCAAAGAAAATATTTTTATTACTCCTAAGCGGCTTAAAATAAGTAAAAAAACCCATATTATAATGCCTTACCATAAGCTTCTGGATGGATTAAGGGAGCAATTTAAATCTGGCAAAGATAAAATAGGAACTACTGGTAGGGGTATTGGTCCTTGCTATGAAGATAAAATGGCTAGAGTAGGTATTAGAGCTGGAGATTTTCAAAATTTAAACCTCTTAAAAGAAAAAATAAAAAAAGCCCTGGTGGAAAAAAATATTCTTTTCAAACATCTTTATAATCATCCAGGCCTTTCAGCAGAAGAAGTTTTTCAAGAAATAAAGCCTTTTGCCCAAAGATTAGTAAACTATCTTGCAGATGTAAGCTCTGAAATAGAAGAAGCTCAAAAAAAGAAAAAAATTGTCCTCTTTGAAGGGGCCCAGGGTACTCATTTAGACATTGATCATGGCACCTACCCCTTTGTCACTTCCTCCAACACAGTTGCAGCAAATGCAGCTACAGGAAGTGGCACTTCTGCTAGAAGTTTGAAGAGGATTGTGGCCATTGTCAAAGCTTATACCACCAGAGTTGGAAGTGGTCCTTTTCCAACAGAAGATGAAGGTCCTTGTGGAGATTTTCTTCAACAAAAAGGAGCTGAATTTGGTGCAACCACTGGCAGAAAAAGAAGATGTGGCTGGCTGGATATGGTCATCTTGCGCGAATCCCTAAGGTTAAACGGACCTACAGAATTAGCTATCACCAAACTGGATGTATTAGGTGGGCTGGAAGAAATAAAAATCTGTACTTCCTACAAGTACAAAGGTGAAACTATCTATTATCCTCCTCAAGAAGAAAATGGTCTAGCTGAAGTAACTCCCATTTATCAAACTTTGCCAGGCTGGAAAGAAGATATCTCCAATATAACCAACTATAAAGACTTACCTGAAAATACTAAAAATTACCTTAAAACAATAGAAAATATTTTAGGAGTACCTATAAAAATTATTTCTGTTGGTCCTGCAAGAGAACAAACCATTTGGCTTGACTAAATGCAATTAAAAAATGAACTACTGATTTATTTAGATAAATTAAAAAACAAACCTCCTTCTAGCTTTATAATAGAAGGAGGTTTGGAAGAATCTAGATTAGAATTTTTTAAATTAATAGCTAAAAAATTAAACTGCCCTCAAGGTGGTTGTAATAATTGTAATTTCTGTTTAAATATTGATAAAAAAGAAGGTATAGATACTTTTATTTTTTCAAGCCAGGAAGTCCGTATAGAAAATATTAAAGAACTAAAATCAAAACTGGCTAATAAACCAAAATTAAATTATCGTTTAATTTGTTTTGAAGAAGCTCAAGATTTAAATATAAACTGTTTAAATTCACTTCTAAAAGTTTTAGAAGAAACTCCACCTCAAAATATATTCTTCTTTTTACTTCCCCAAAGAGAAAGTACTTTACAAACTATTGTTTCCAGAAGTTTTATTTTAAATATATCCTTTTTTAGAAGAGAATTAAATTTAAATATTCCTCTAGAAGAAATAAAAAAATGTATTCATCAAGGACACACTATTTTAAGCCTAAAAAAGAAGTTTAATTACAGCAAAAAAGATATCAGAAATTTAATTAACTATTTCCAACAAGAATTAATCAATGCTTTTTTAAATAAAGAGAGTATTTTTCATTCCCTAGATGAAAATCAGTTTTTTAAGTTAACCAATATTTTAAATAAAGCTCAAGAATGTCTTGCTTATAATTGTAATCCTCAATTAGTATTAGAATGGATGTTGGTAAAAATTTTTTTAATATCTAAAAAACTATAATTTTATAGATTTTCTTCTTTAATAACTCTATCAAAGCAAATTAATTTTTCTTCTCCTTCCAGGTTAGCCAGTTTTACTCCCATGGTATCTCTTCCAGCTACTCTTATATCTTTAACTCCTATTCTTATAATTTTATTGTTAGAATTCAATAAAATAATTTCATCTTCTTCATTAACTAAAATAGACCCACATACATTCCCAGTTTTAGAATTTACTTTCATATTCTTAATACCTTTTCCGCCTCTGGACTGAATTCTATACATATCTAGAGAAGTTCTTTTACCATATCCATTATCAGAAATAGTTAATAACTCATATCTATTATCTCCATTAATTTCTACTGCTGAGACTACAATATCATTAAGTCTTAAAGCTATTCCCTTTACTCCCATGGCATTTCTACCTATGGCTCTAACTTCATTGGTATTAAAACGAATACAATATCCATTTTTAGTAACTAACATAACTTCAGAATCATTATGAATTATCTTTACATCTATAAGTTCATCATCATCTCTTAAGTTAATAGCAATAATTCCATTTTGTCTTATATTTTTAAATAAAGAAGTATTAGTCTTTTTAACTAATCCTTTTTTAGTAACAAAAAAGAAATAATGATTATTATCCAAATTTCTCTTAAAGGCTAGTTTGCTAATAAATTCTCCTTCTTCTAAAGGAATTAAATTTTTTATATGGATACCTTTTGCTATTCTACTGGCTTCAGGTATATCGTAAACTTTTAACTTATAACATTTACCTTTATTAGAAAACAAATATAAATCTTGGTGGTTAGAAGTAGTAACAAGATCAATAACAAAATCATTATTTGATACATTTGCCCCTACTATTCCCTTACCACCTCTTCTTTGTTGATTATAAACACTTAAAGGTGTTCTTTTGATATATCCATTTCTAGTTAAAGTAACCACAACTTCTGTATCCGGAATAATATCTTCTATATTTATACTATCTGGATCATATGGTAAAATAACACTCTTTCTTTCTGAAGAATATTTTTCTTTTATTTCCTCTAATTCTTCTTTTATAACTCCTTTTAACACATCTTTATTATTTAAAATACTTTTTAAATATTCTATTTTTTTAATTATCTCATTATATTCATCTATTAATTTTTGTTTTTCTAGGTTAGTAAGACGTTGTAATTTCATATCTAAAATAGCTTGAGCTTGAATTTCAGAAAAATTATATCTAATCATCAATTTTTCTTTAGCTTCAGCTGGAGTTTTAGATTTCTTTATAATATCAATAATTTCATCAATATTATCTAAAGCAATTTTTAATCCTTCTAAAATATGTGCCCTTGCTTCTGCTTTTTCTAAATCAAACTTAGTTCTTCTTATAATAACTATTCTTCTATGTTCTAAAAAATACTCTAAAATTTCTTTTATATTAAGAAGTTGAGGTTTACCATTAACTACAGCCATTAAATTAATTCCATAGGACTGCTCTAAACCAGAAAACTTATATAATTTATTTATAACTATATCTTCATAAACTCCTTTTTTTAATTCTATAACAATTCTAATACCATTTCTATCAGATTCATCTCTTAAATCAGAGATACCTTCAATTTTATTTTCATTTATTAACTGGGCGATTTTTTCTACCAGATTAGACTTGTTAACTCCATAGGGAATTTCTTTAATTACAATACTTTTATGATTTTTATTTTCTTCTACTTCTATTTTAGAGCGTATTTTTATACTTCCTCTTCCTGTTTCATAAGCAGATTTAAGACCTTCTTTTCCATAAATAATAGCGCCAGTTGGAAAGTCAGGACCTTTAATATATTTCATTAAATCAGATATAGAACATCCTGGATTATCTATTAAAAACAATAAAGAATCTATTACTTCTTTTAAATTATGTGGAGGAATATTAGTAGCCATTCCAACTGCAATACCAGAAGATCCATTTATAATTAAATTGGGAACTTTAGTTGGAAGTACTTCTGGTTCAACTAAAGAATTGTCATAGTTTGGGCGAAAATTAACTGTATTTTTTTCTATGTCTGCTAAAAATTCTGAAGCTATTTTAGAAAGCCTGACTTCCGTATAACGCATTGCAGCAGCAGAATCACCATCAATGGAGCCAAAGTTACCTTGACCTTCTATTAAAGGCTCTCTCATATTAAAATCTTGAGCCATTCTCACCAAGGCATCATATACAGCAGAATCACCATGAGGATGATATTTACCTATTACATCACCAACTATTCTAGCTGATTTTTTAAAAGGTTTATTATAGGTATTACCAAGTTCGTGCATAGCGTATAAAATACGTCTATGCACTGGTTTCAAACCATCTCTAACATCAGGAAGAGCTCTACCTACAATAACACTTAAAGAATATTCTAAATAAGATTTCTTTAATTCATCTTCTATATTAATATAGTTCAACATAAAATTCTCCTAAATATCTAATTCTTTAACTAATAAAGCATTTTTCTGAATAAATTCTTTTCTTGGTTCTACCTTTTCACCCATTAAATTAAAAAACAACTCATCTGCTTCTTCAGCATCTTCTACTCTTACCTGATATAAATTTCTTTTTTCAGGATTCATAGTTGTATCCCAAAGTTGTTCTGGATTCATTTCACCCAAACCTTTATAGCGCTGAATATTAATACCTTTTCTAGAAAATTCATGTATTTTATCAAAAATAAAAATCAGGTCTCCAGATTCTATTTCTTGATCATTAAAAATAACCTTAAACTCTAATTCTGGAGATATACTTTTAAAGTAATCTAATATTTCATAAGATTTTTTATATAATCTAGAATTAAAAAACTCTACACCAAATTTTATATTAACATCATTACTATCTATATATATATATCTTTTCAAATCTTCATCCTCATATTCTATTAATTCTTGGTTTAAATTATATCCTAAATCATATAAATATTCTTTTAAACTTTCATAAATGGAATCAAAATTTTCTATAGTTATCTTCTCTTTATATTTTAACAGACCAAAAATAAGATTATAATCAAAACCTATTCTTTTAATTTCATCTAAATTAAACTTAAGCCTATTCAAATTATCTATAAAATTCTTTTTATCCTCAACAACATTTTCTTTACTATTATTTAGTGAAATGATACTAATTTTATCTAAAATTCTATTAATTAAAAATCTATTTAATTCATTATCATCAACAAAATAATATTCTTCTTTTCTTTCAGAAATTCTATATAAAGGAGGTTGGGCTATATATAAATACCCTTTATCTATAACTTCTTTAAATTTTCTATAAAAAAAAGTAAGTAAAAGAGTTCTAATATGAGCCCCATCAACATCAGCATCAGTCATGATAATTATTTTATGATAGCGAATTTTATCTACACTTCCTTCTTCCACATTCAAACCTAAAGCTGTAATTAAGGCACGAATTTCTTTATTTTCCAACATCTTATCCAATCTAGTTTTTTCTACATTTAAAATTTTTCCTCTCAAAGGTAAAATGGCCTGAAATTTAGGATTTCTCCCTTGTTTAGCTGAACCACCAGCAGAATCACCCTCAACAATAAAAATTTCACTTTCTTCTGGTGATTTACTCTGACAATCTGCCAATTTACCTGGAAGAGAATTATCAGAAAGAGCACTTTTTCTTCTCACCAGTTCTCTGGCCTTTTTGGCTGCTTCTCTAGCTCTGGCTGAATCTACGATTTTTTCTATTATATTTTTAGCTTCTTTAGGATTTTCTACTAAAAAAGTACTAATTGCTTCATACACAACACTAGCAACTACACCTTGAACTTCGCTATTACCTAATTTTGTTTTAGTTTGTCCTTCAAACTGAGGATTTGGAAGTTTAACACTAATAATAGCTGTTAAACCTTCTTTAACATCATCTCCAGAAATCTTAACTTTTAATTTTTTAGGTAATTCGTTATTATTTATATAATTATTTATAGCTCTGGTTAAAGCTGTTCTAAAACCTACTAAATGAGTACCACCTTCTATTGTTCTTATATTATTAGCAAAAGAAATTATTTTTTCAGAATAATTATTTGTATATTGAAAAGCAAACTCTATTTGAATTTTATCAATATCTTTATTTAAATAAAAAATAGGATGTAATCCATTACTTCCACTATTTAATTTTTCGACAAAAGATTTTATACCACCTTCGAATTTAAACTTATCACTATTACCAGTTCTTTCATCACTTAGTTCTATTAAAATACCACTATTTAAATAAGCTAATTCTTCAAATCTTTTGGCTAAAATGGAGTAATCAAAAGTAATATTTTCAAATATTTCTTCATCAGGTCTGAATTTAATAGTAGTTCCTGTTTTTTCCGTAGTTCCAATTTCCTGTAAAGAAGTTACAGGAATCCCTTTTTCATATCTTTGAAAATACTTTTTACCATTTCTTCTAATAGTAACTTCTAAAAATTCAGATAAGGCATTTACAACAGAAACTCCAACTCCATGAAGACCTCCAGATACTTTATAGACAGAATTATCAAATTTTCCACCAGCATGTAATACAGTCATAACAACTTCAACGGCAGGTCTTTTTTCCTTGGGATGAATATCAGTAGGAATACCTCTACCATTATCTATAACTGTTATACTGTTATCTAAATTAATTTTTACTTTAATAGTATCACAAAAACCTGCCATAGATTCATCTATACTATTATCTACTACTTCATAAACTAAGTGATGCAAACCTCTATAGTCAGTACTGCCAATATACATGGCAGGTCTTTTCCGTACAGCACTTAGACCTTCTAAAACTTTTATACTTTCAGCTGTATAGTTATTACTCATATTATAAAATTACTCCTCTGTATAATATGTTTCTTCTTCTATTTCTACTGGCATAGCAAAAATGACATAATTTGGATCTTCTTCTCCTTCTATTTTGAAAGGCTCTAATTTTCCTGAAAATCTAAAAGTTATATTTTCGGAAATAAAATGATCTAAAATTTCTATTATATCTTTAGTCATTAAAACTATGGAATCTAAATCTCCACTAAATTCACAACTTAAAATTTCCTGGGCTTCACCAATATCAGAACCATAAGCACTTAAAGTTATATTACTGGGAGATAATTTAAATATTGTCGATTTTGTATTAGTATTAAAAAGTATTAATCTATCTAAAGAATAAATTAAATCTTGTTTATTTATAGTTAAAGATGAATTCATTGAGTTTTTATATTTATCTAAAAAGTCGTGATAATTTGGAAAATTATAAGAACTCAAAGGAAAAGTATACATTTCTTGTTTATCTATAGTTCTAATAAATAGCCTTCCTTCATTTATATTAATCTCTATATCTTCTTCATTAAGTATCTTTTTCAATTCATTGACAATTTTTTTATTAATTAAAATACCTTCATCGGGTAATATATTATATATATCTTCGTTTATTAGTTTAAAAAGAGCCATTTTAGGTCCATTTAACCCACAAAATTCTATGTCTCCAACTTCTTTTCCTTTTTTTATACTCATACATGTCATACTTTCTAAAGATTCATCGTCAGATATACAGAAATAAACTTTATCTATAGCTTCTTTTATAATATCTCCTGACCATATTTTTTTATTTTCCTCTGGAAATTTATAAAATTCTTGAAACCAGGATGATTCTACAACAGGAATAGAATATTTATTTTGTCCTTGAGTTATAAGTACCTTTTGTCCTTGCAAACTTAAAGTAATATTTCCTGGATTTAATTTTTTTAATAAATCAGAAAAGATTTTTCCTTGTACTCCAATTAATCCTTCTTCTCTGGTTTCGCAGGGATAAGTACAGGTTATTTCTATATTGGAATCTGTAGCTAAAAACTGAACCTGGTTTTCCTTACTTTTAATCCAGATAGTTCTAAGAAAAGCAGCTCCGGTTTTTTGAGGTAAAATAGAAGCTATTTTTTGTACACCACTTAAAACTTCTTCTTTCTTAAAAATAATATTCATTTTTTTCTCCTTTTAGTTATTAAAAGTGTACATATGTTATTAAATCTTATAACTGTTTAATATTACTGAAAAAGTTATAAAAAATCATTTTTCCTAAATGTTCTTTTTTAAGAACATTTAATTTGGACGTTTTTTTTTGTTCTTAAGTATCCTTTAAACGGGATATCTTGTTCCTTAGTCCTTTGTTGACTAAGCTTAGACCCTGGACTAAGATAAGCTATAATAACTCAATTTTTAGTTTAAGGCAAATCTTTCTCAGGGTATAACTCGTTGATTTTTTTAATAAAAAAGAGGGTTAAAATGGGAACATTTAAAAAGAGCTTAAATGAGATAAATGAAAAAATTAAAAAGGGAAAGGCAGTTGTTTTAAATGCCTTAGAAATGGCTGATTTGGTTAAAAAGGTAGGAAAAGAAAAGGCGGCCAGAGAAGTGGATGTGGTAACTACAGGTACCTTTTCTCCCATGTGTTCCTCTGGTCTTCTCTTTAATTTTGGTCAATATCCTCCTTTAATTAAAGCTTCAAAGGTTTGGTTAAATGGAGTTCCAGCCTATGCTGGATTGGCAGCTGTAGATGCTTATTTAGGAGCTACAGAACCAGCTGAGGACGATCCTTTAAATAAGGTTTTTCCTGGACAATTTAAGTATGGAGGAGGACATGTTATTGAAGACTTGGTTCGGGGAAAATCTGTTCATCTTCGAGCCCTGGCTTATGGTACAGACTGCTATCCTCGTAAATTTTTAGAAAAGGATATAACCTTAGGAGAACTTAGGAATGCCATTTTGTTAAATCCAAGGAATTGTTACCAGAATTATAACTGTGCAGTTAATCTAAGTTCCAAAATTAAATATACCTACATGGGACCCTTAAGGCCTAACTTGGGAAATGCCAATTTTGCCACTTCTGGTCCTTTGAGCCCTCTTTTCAATGATCCTTATTTACGCACAATAGGAACAGGTACGAAAATTTTCCTGGGAGGAGGTATAGGCTATGTTATTGGCTATGGAACTCAGCATAATCCTTCTCCTCCTCGAAATGAAAGGGGTCTTCCTTTAGTGCCAGCTGCCACCTTGATGTTAAAAGGAGACTTAAAGCAAATGCAGGCTCGTTATCTCAGGGGAGTGAGCTTGATTGGTTATGGTTGTTCCTTAAGTGTGGGAGTAGGAATTCCCATTCCCATTTTAGATGAAGAAATGGCCTGGTTTACTGGAGTAAGGGCAGAAGATATTTTAATGCCAGTAATAGATTACGGTGAAGATTATGGTCAAGGAAAGGCCAAGGCTTTAAAGTATGTTAACTATGCTGAACTCCTTGCTGGAGAAATAGAGTTAGAGGGTAAAAAAATTCCTACTGTTCCTCTTACTAGTTATTCTTTGTCCTTAGAAATAGCTAATAAATTAAAAGAGTGGATAGAAAAAGGAGAGTTTTTATTAACCGAATCTCAAGAACAGATTCCATCTTATTAAAAGAAAATAGACTTAAAAATTATTTAAAAGAGTTAAATAAAAAAGGTAAAATTACTGTATGTTTTTCAGGAGGAGTTGATAGTGGTCTTTTAGTTTATTTATGTTTAAGTCTAAACCTTAATTTTGAAACAATTACTTTTTTTAATTTTGGATTTACAGAAGAAGAATATTTTTTTATTAAAAAATGGTGTAAAAAAAATAATATTAAGAATAAACTTATATATATAAATTCTTTGAGTGAAGATAGTATAAGACTTAATAAGAAAGATAGATGTTATTTTTGTAAAAAAAATATTTTTAATAAAATAAAAAAAGAGTTTTCTTTATTGATTGAAGGTACAAACTGTACCGATTTGAAAGAATATAGGCCTGGTATAAAAGCTATAAAAGAATTAGAAATTATAAGTCCTTATCTTGATTGCGGTATTGAAAAAAAAGATATTATAGATATTTGTCGTAAGTATGGCTTATCTTTTTTAAATTTAAAGTCTAGATCTTGTCTTTTTACTAGGTTTGATTATAATTATTTTATTTATTTTTATTTAATTGATAAAATTAGAAAAATAGAAAATATATTTTTAATTTTAAAAATATTTGATTTTAGGATAAGGTTTTTAGTAGATAAAATTGTAGTACAAATATCTTTTACTGAATATAACAAAGTTATTAAATTTTATTTTTTTTTAAAAGTAAAGATAGAAGAATTTTTTAAATTTAAAAATGTAAATTTTATATTTTCTTCTCAGATAAGTGGATATTGGGATAAATTAAGAGGTATAAAATTATGATTTTTAAAGAAAGGTGTTTAAAAGTTAAAGAGTTTATTTCTAAAAATAATATTGATGCTTTTTTAGTTTTAAATCCTAGTAATAGATATTATTTATCTGGATTTGAATTAAAAGATGTTCAATATAATGAAAGTGCCGGTTTTTTGTTGATTACTAGAGATAAGGTATTTTTATTTACAGATTCTAGATATTTAGAAGAAGCTAAAAAACATTATGCTGATGATATTTTTATTTATAAAGAAAATAAATTTTATTTTATTAAGCAAAAAATTAAAGAATTAAATTTAAACAATATTGGTTTTGAATATGATTTTTTTCCTTATATTTTTTGGGAGAATTTAAAAGATTTAAATCTTTTTTCTTTTAAAGGAATAATTGAAAATATCAGAAAAATTAAAAATAAAGAAGAAATAGAAAAAATAAGAAAAGCAAATAAATTGGTTTATGAAGTTTTTGAAATAATTCCTTCTTATCTAAAAGAAGGAATCACAGAAAAAGAGTTAGCCTGGTTTATTGAAAAGTTTTTTAGGGAAAAAGGAGCTCAAGGAACTTCTTTTGAACCTATTGTGGCTTTTGGTAAAAATTCTGCCTTACCTCATGCCAGGCCTTCAGAAAAGAAATTAAAAAAAGAAACTGTGGTACTAATAGATATAGGTTGTAGGTACTTAGATTATTGTTCAGATCAAACCAGGACTTTTTGGTTTGGAGAAAATCCTCCAGAATATTTTTTAACCACTTTAGAGCTGGTGAAAAGAGCTCAGGAAAAAGCTATTAATTTTATTCAAGCAGGAAAAATAATAAAAGATGCTTATTGGTTAGTAAAAGAGTATTTTCAAGCTAAAGGGGTAGGTGAATATTTTACCCATGCCTTAGGGCACGGAATAGGTCTGGATACCCATGAAATACCTAGTTTGAGTCCTGCAAATGAGAATAAGTTTGAAGAAAATATGGTGGTTACAGTTGAGCCGGGTTTATATTATCCTGAGTGGGGTGGAGTTCGCTGGGAATATATGGTCCTGGTTACAAAAGAAGGCGTAGAAATAATATGAGTTTTTCTTCTAGAGCTTACCTGCTCTTACCCAGGAGAGATATTGCTTATTTTAAATTTTTGATTGAAGCCTGGGATAATTTGGCTTATTTAACAGTTATAGATAAATATAAGGCAGTTATTGAACTTAACTTTTCTAAAGAATATAAAAATAAAGTTTTAAAAGTTTTAGAAGCTATACAAAAAGAAATTGAACTTAAAATTTTATACTTAAAAGAGGAGTGAGTTATGCGTTATAAATACTTATTAATTTTTTTATTATCTCTATTTTTATACGCTATGGGAACAACTGATAATGTAGTTACAAGAATACCTTCTCCAGATAGATTTTTTAAAGTTAAAATTATAGATACTGAAGAAAATGAAATAATAGCAGATAATTTTTCTGTAAATGGATTGACTTATTTACCAGCAGAAATTGGAAAAACAGAAGTTAGCATTGATTTTAAGAAAATAGAAAAAATTTTATTTTTTAATCAAGATAAAAAACTAAAAATAAAAATAAAGTTTACTAATGGTGAGGTTTCTGACTTTACAATGAAAAAAGATATAGTTTTTTTTGGTCGTACTGGTTGGGGAAATTTAAAAATAAAATCTAAAGATATTAAACAATTAATTTTTATAAATTAAAAAAAAGTCTAGAATTTTTAGCTGTTTGTTCCCATACGCTTAGAACATCTTTCTTAATTATTTTACTTAAGGCATAGGCAGTAAAGAGCATATAAGCTGGCTGGTTGGTTTTTCCTCTATAAGGCATGGGAGTGAGATAAGGGCTATCTGTTTCTAAAACAACACTTTCTAAAGGAACATATTTAGCTACTTCCTGTAAGCTTATATTTTTGGTAAAAGTTAAAGCACCTGAATAAGAAAGTAACCACCCTTGTTCTAAAACTTTTTTTGCTTCTTCTTTTCCATAACTAAAACAATGAAATAACACTCTGGAAAGGTTAAAATTTTTTAAAATGGAAAAGGTATCTTCTTTAGCATCTCTAGAGTGAATAACCACAGGTATATCTAAATCTTTGGCTATACTTAATTGTACTTCTAGAATTTTTTTTTGTTCTTGTGGTGAAGAAAAATTATAGTAATAATCCAGACCTACTTCACCTAAGGCTTTTACATTTCTATCTTCTAAAATAATTTTTTTAATATTTTCTATCTCTTGATTATTTACTTTAGAGGCATCATGGGGATGAATACCTAAAATAAAAAAAATAGGATAGTTAGAAAAAAAATCTCTATATTGATAATATTCTGTAGAGGATAAAAATACATTTCCTATTTTGCTTATTCCACAAAATAAGGCCCGCTCAATTATAGAAGGCAATTCTTCAAGTTTGCTCATACTTAAGTGAGCATGAGTATCTATTCCTACTCTGGGTAAACTTAAAATTTCTGGATAAATTTTAGTTTTCTTCTTCTTTTTTCCCATTTAAATAGCTCTCTAAATCCAATGCTTCTTCTATAAGTAAAACAGGTATTTCTTCTTTGATTGGATAGACTTTTTTACATTTAGCACAAATAAGTCCATCTTCTTCTTGAGTTAAAGTTAAATCACCTTTACACTTTGGGCAGGCTAAAATTTCCAGAAGTTCTTTATCTAAAGACATTTAAGCCTCCTATTTTTTATATATATAAATATTTTTGTTTAAAATTAAAAGAAAGATACTTTAAACTTTTAGCCAGAATAGCTACAACTAAAAAGGAAAATAAAAATCTTGCTACAAGAATTCCAGAAACATGAGCTCCAATTAAAAGCATAAGTAAAGTATCTTCTATTATACTATGGGATAGTCCCATAAGAGTTAAGGATTTAAAAATATCTTCTTTGGGAATAATACCCTTTTTACTTTCCTGAATGAGCAAAGCTCCTCCATAAGATATACCCATAGTTAAACCAATAATAGTTAAAGGTATTGCCTTGGTTCCTAAGTCTAAAATTTTTATAATTGGTTCTAACAATTTATTTAATAAGGAAATTATTTTTGTTTTTTCCAGAATCTTAATAGTTAAAATTAGAAAGAGAATTATAAAATAAATGTAAATTAAATTTTTAATTTGATAAATTAACCAGTTTGATAAATCAGCTGGTTCATGAGAGAGATTTAATAAGAATTCTCCCTTATAATTCAAAAGATTAAATTTTGTGTATATTTGATTTAAAATTATCCCCAAAACTAAGGCTCCTAAAAAACGACACAAAAATTGAAAAAAAAGTTTAGGTCCTGATTTTTGAACTATTTTTAATTCCACAGGAAAAGAATGAGCTATTAAAATCATTGTGGCCAGGATTGTTATTTGGGCTACAGTCAAGCTTTGAGTTTCAGTAAGGGAAGGCAGGATGACTAAACCAGCATATATGTTGTTTATTATACAGGTTGCCCAAACTATACCCATACTTCCTGGTAAACCTACCAGACTCATTATAGGTTTTAATGCTTGAGCTATATACTTTATTAAATCCAGAGAAACTACTATCTTTACTACAATGATTACAGGAATCATTATTTTTAGTAATTCGTACCAGGTAAGTATACTGTCTTTAAGTATTTTTTTTATAAATTTTAACATATTAAAATATATTTTTTAAGATGTTTTCCTTTGAAGTGCTTTCACTTGGTGTATTAGTGGAGCTGATTTCTTTTGGTTCGGTTCCCTTTTTAAAAGGAAGGATATAAACAGGATCACTTTTGGGTCCAGCCAACTTCCCTGTTTTTCCATCTATTTTTAACATTACAATATTGCTTGGTTTGGGAAAATCTTGAACTGGATAGTTATTTTCAACAGCTAAACGATAATTTACCCAAATGGGAGAAGCAGCTCTAGAACCAGTCTCGTATTTTCCCATGGGCCTTAATTGGTCAAATCCAACATAAACCCCTGTAAGTAAATAGGGAGAAAACCCTATGAACCAGGCATCTTGTTCATTATTGGTGGTTCCTGTTTTACCAGCAACAGGTCTTTTCAAGACCTTTGCCCGAAAACCTGTGCCGCTTTTTACCACCTCTTGCAGTAAGTAGGTGATAATATAAGCGGTATCTGGACTTAAAGCTTCTTTTATAAGGGGTTGATGTTCATATAAAACTTCTCCCCAGGAAGTTTTAACTTCTTTTACCAAGTAGGGGTCTATATAAGTTCCAAGTCTGGCAAAGGCAGTATAAGCTCTACAAAGTTCGGTCAGGGTTACTGGTACAGACCCCAGACTAATAGAAAGGTCTTGAGGAAACTCTTCTTCTATTCCTAAGACCTTGGCTCGCTCAATAATTTTTTTAATACCTAATTGTTGAGCTATTCTAATGGTAACTAAATTTCTGGAATTAACTAAAGCAGTTCTAAGTAAAGTAGGTCCATAAAAGATTCCTTCAAAGTTTTCTGGTTTCCAGGTAGAGTTGGTGTTAGTATCTTCATAAACGATTGGTGCATCTAAGACAATGGAAGCAGGAGTAAAGCCATTGTCCATAGCAACAGAGTAAACAATAGGCTTAAAGGCTGAACCAGGTTGTCTTTTGGCTTGAGTGGCTCGATTAAATTGAGAACGATTAAAACTATATCCTCCTACCAAAGCCAGCACTTCCCCGCTTCTGGGATCTACAGAAAAAAGGGCCCCTTCTACTTCTGGTTCTTGTTCTAAAGCAAGTAGCCAGTAATCTTTTTCTTTACCTTTAAAACTGGCTAAAACCACGTCTCCAGGTTTTAATACCTGAGTGGCGTCTTTGACTTTGGGTACATCTTCAGGTGCCTTTTTGGGATCTGGAGTCCTGGCCCAGGACATGTATTTTACAGGGATAAAACCTTTATACTTTCCAAATCTAACCCAGGCTCCTTGAGGCTCCACTTTGGTTACTAAAACCTCAATCCATTCTGAACTATTGGGAAGGAACAATTCTGGCTGTAAGACTTGAGTTTGAAGAAAATTTTCGTATTCCAGAGGAGTTAGAGTTTTAAGAGGACCTCTAAATCCTCTTCTTTTGGTAGAGGCAATTAGACCTTTTTTCAGGGAATTTTCTGCTGCATTTAAATGTTCTAAATCTGCACAGGTTTGAACTACCAATCCACCCTTATAAACTTTATCTTCTCCAAACTTATTTATGAGCCACCTTCTAACTTCTTCTAGGTAATAGGCCCCCTGTTGCCAGGAAGGATCTCCAGAAGACTTGAGAATAAGAGGATAATTTAAGGCTTCCTTATATTCTTGAGGTGAAATCCACTTTAATTCCAGAAGTCTTCCCAGAACATAGTGTTGCCTTTTTTTAGCTGCTTCAAAGTTATTATAAGGATTATATTTAGAGGGTGCCTTGGGTAAACCTGCAATAAGGGCTGCTTCTGCCAGGTTGAGCTCTTTGGCGTGTTTACCAAAATAGGTTCTGGCAGCTGCTTCAATGCCATAAGCTCCATGCCCTAAATAGATTTGGTTTAAGTAAATAGTAAGAATCTCATTTTTATTTAAATATTTTTCCAATCTATAAGCTAAAATTATTTCTTTTAATTTTCTTTTATAACTCCTTTCTGGAGTTAGAAGCAGGGATTTTATTATTTGTTGAGTTATAGTACTTCCTCCCTGGACTATGGTTCCTGCCTGTAGGTTTTTTATTGCTGCTCTAATAATTCCCAGCAAATCTATTCCTTCATGTTCATAAAAATTAGAATCTTCAGCTGCTAGAAAGGATTTTATAACCCAGGGAGATATTTCTTTTAAAGATACTAAAAATCTTTTTTCTTTATAAAAATAACCAAGAATATTTCCATTTTTAGTATATACAGTTGTAACCAGGGGTGGATTATAGTCTGTTATTTTTTTAAAATTGGGTAAATCTCTTTGAGCCCAAAAGTAAATTCCTACTAAACCTCCCAATCCCATCAAAATGAGTATGACTAGAATTATAATTAATATTTTTATTTTTTTCATTTTTTTATCCAATTAAATTATTTTTATAGTTTCCATATAGCTGAAAAATATATTCTGGTTCATAATCAAATATTTTTAATAGTTCTTTAACTTGGTTGCTTTTCTTCTGAGCGAAACAATTATTATCCTTAAAAAATACAATTTTTCTGTTTATAACCCAAAAGGGGTATATCCTGCAAAAGAAAGGGCGATTTTTTACTTTTAAAGAGCATCCTTTTGAAGTTAAAAAAATACATTTTTTATTTACTATATTTAATCTAAAATATGATTTTTTTTCTTTAAAAAAAGAAAAAATTTTTTTATCCTCAGGAAAAATTTTTTTTAAATTATTTAAAAATTCAGTAGTTACTTTTTCTAAAAAAAAGAACTCCTCTTTAGTTTCCTTTTTAATTTGTTCTATTTCTAAATTACTTAAAGGAAAAATAATATTTTGTTCATCGTTCAAAGTGCAGCAGGTTGGATATAGTTGTGAACATTTTTTACAAATATATTCTTCCATTTAACTAAATTTTAATTTACCTTTACCTAAAAGGTCGTGAAGGTGAATTATACCTACTAATTTTTTTTCCTTATCATTATTTACTACTGGTAAAACTGTTATTTGTTTTTCTTCCATTAAGTCCAGAGCTTTTGCAGATTTTTCGCTTTCTTGAATATATTTTGGATTTTTGGTCATTACTTCTGAAATAGATTTATTATAATCTATATTTTCTTTACAAGCTAGTCTTCTTAAATCTCCATCAGTAAATACACCCTGTAGAATATTTTTCTCATCCCTTATAATTACTATTCCTAAGTTGGTTTTATTCATTACTTCTAAGGCTTTTTTTAGGCTTTCTGTGTTAAAAACTAGAGGTATGTTGCTGTGCATAAGGGAACGGATGGGTTCTGAAAGTCTTTTCCCCAGAAAGCCTCCAGGGTGATAGAGTTTAAAATCTTCTTCTTTGAATTCCTTTTTTTTGATTAAACAAACGGCTAAAGCATCACCCAGGACCAAAGTTGCAGTGGTACTTGCAGTGGGAGCGAGGTTTAAGGGGCAGGCCTCCCTTGGCACTTTTACTTTAAGCACCAGGTCGCTTAATTTGCCCAAGGTGGAATTAGGATTGGAGGTGAGGCTAATAATTCTTAGGCCCAATTGGCGAAGAGAGGGAATGATGGCATTGAGTTCGTCTGTTTCTCCACTGTTGGAAATGGCCAAAACAACATCTTCTTTTTGGAGCATTCCCAGATCGCCATGGGCTCCTTCTACTGGATGAAGAAAAAAGGCAGGAGTACCAGTACTGCTTAAAGTAGCAGCTATTTTTCTACCCACCAAACCTGATTTACCAATACCTGTAATAACTACTCTCCCTTTGCACTTGGCTAAGATTTCTATGGCCAGGTCAAAGTTGTGATCCAGGTCCTTTTTGACCTGCTCCAAACCTTGTATTTCAATCTCAAAGACTTCTTGTGCTAATTGCAGCCATTTATTCATTTTACCACTCTACACAAAATTTTCCGCACTTTTCACTGGGTTTTAAGGGATATTCTTCATTAAAACAGGCCAGACAGAAGTTATTTTTCCAGGAAACAGATTTCTTTAGGCCTTCCAGGCTTAAATAGTGCAAGCTATCCAGGCCAATAAATCTAGCTATATCATTTACGCTTTGCTTGCTGGCAATTAGTTCTCCTTTGGAAGAAAAGTCAATACCAAAGAAACAAGGATAGCGGATGGGTGGACAGCTTACCCGCATGTGAATTTCTCTAGCTCCCAGTTCTCGTAGTTTTTTTACCCTGGTTCTAATAGTAGTGCCCCTAACGATGGAGTCTTCAATGATTATGATGCGCTTGTTTTTTATCATTTTAGCCACAGGATTTAGCTTTACTCGCACTCCAAAGTCACGCATATCTTGAGAGGGCTGGATAAAGGTCCTGCCCACATAGTGATTACGAATCATGGCCATTTCAAAGGGTAAGCCTGAGGCCTGGGCATAACCAATGGCTGCATAAACTCCAGAATCTGGAAAGGGCATTACAAAGTCTGCTTCAATGGGAGCTTCCTGGGCCAGAATAGTTCCCATTTTTTTTCTGGCCAGATAGACTTCTTCTTCAAAGACAATGGAATCTGGTCGGGCAAAATAAATGAGTTCAAAAATACAGGAAGATTGTTTTTGAGGTTCAGCAAAAAAGATACTATTTAAGCGGTCTTCTTCAATAATAACCATTTCCCCTGGTTTTACACAGCGCAGGTATTCTGCTTCCAGGAGGTCAAAGGCGCAGGTTTCTGAGGCCAAAACATAGGAAGAGCCCACTTTACCAATGGAAAGGGGACGAAAGCCTAAAGGATCCCTTAAACCAATTAGTTTATTATTTATGAGGATAATTAAACTATAAGCCCCTTGAATTTTGGCCAGGGTCTTGATCAGGGCTTCTTCTATGGTGCTCCCATTTAAGTACTTGGCTAAAAGATGGACAATAACTTCACTGTCCATGGTAGTCTGGAAAATGACTCCTTCATTTTCCAGTTCTTGTCTCAGCTCCCAGGTATTGATGAGATTACCATTGTGGCCAATGGCAATATTTAAGTCTTTAAAATGAACCATAAAAGGCTGGGCATTACGAATTTGCGAAGAGCCAGTGGTGGAATAACGTACATGTCCCAGAGCAATATCCCCAGGTAATTGTCGCAAATTTTCTTCTTTAAAAACGTCTGGAACCAGGCCCATACCTTTGTGTTCAAACATTTTTTGTCCATCAAAGCTGACTATACCTGCGCTTTCCTGCCCTCGATGTTGCAAGGCATAAAGGCCAAAATAGGTCATTCTGGCGGCTTCTGGATGACCATAAATGGCAAAAAGTCCACAAGCTTCTTTTTTCATTTTAGTTTATTCCTCTTTGTTTGTAATATTCTTGTAAGCTTTTAATTTGCAAATCAGCATTTAACCTTTCTTTTATGGCCAGGGCCATAGCCTTGGCTGCAGAAATAGTAGTAGTATAAGGTATGCCATAAAGCAGAGCTGTTTGTCTCAGGGAAGAAGAATCCTGTACGGTTTTTTTGCCAGAAGAGGTGTTTATAAGTAGGTCTATTTGACCATTTTTTATGTAATCAATGGCATTGGGCCTACCTTCATAAACTTTGTTGACAATTTCTACAGGTATTCCTGCTTCTTGCAAAAATCTTCCTGTTCCTCTGGTGGCAATTATTTTAAAGCCCAGTTCCTGAAAAATTCTGGCAGGTAATATGGCCAAAGGTTTATCTCTATCATTGACAGAAATAAAGACATTGCCCTTTAAAGGTAGATTTTGACCAGCTGCCAACTGACTTTTGAGATAAGCCAGACCTACATTGGCATCTATGCCCATTACTTCCCCTGTAGAGCGCATTTCAGGACCTAAAATCACATCCACTCCTGGAAAGCGGTTAAAAGGCAATACTGCTTCTTTGACTGCAAAATAGTTGGGTTTACCCGGTCTTTGGGGAAGCAGGTCTTTTAATTTTTTCCCCCACATAACTTTTGTGGCTAACTTGGCTAGGGGGATACCTGTTGCCTTACTTACAAAAGGTACAGTTCTGGAAGCTCTGGGGTTTACCTCCAGAATAAAGACTTCCTTATCCTTTACAGCAAACTGGATATTCATCAATCCCACTACTTTTAATTCCTGGCTTAGAAGTTTGGTTTGCCTTTCTATTTCAGCAATGAGCTCAGGAGATAGGGTGTGAGGAGGTAAAACACAAGCAGAATCTCCAGAATGTACGCCTGCTTCTTCAATGTGTTCCATTATGCCACCTATGTAGGTATCCTCTCCATCACTTAAGGCGTCCACGTCTATTTCAATGGCATTTTCCAAAAATTTATCTATTAAAATGGGATGATCAGGCGAGGCCCAGATGGCCTGCTGAAAATAATTTTCCAGATCTTCACTGTCATAAACGATTTCCATAGCCCTTCCGCCTAAAACATAGGATGGCCGCACCACCACTGGATAACCTATTTTTTCAGCTATTTTTAAAGCTTCTTCCTTGGAAAAGGCTGTGGCATTGGCTGGTTGTTTTAGCTTGAGTTTGTTTAAGAGTTGTTTAAATAATTCTCTGTCTTCTGCCTGGTCTATACTTAAAGGAGAAGTTCCCAAGATAGGTACGCCTGCTTCTAAAAGAGAAAGAGCTAGATTTAAGGGAGTCTGGCCACCAAACTGGACAATCACCCCATCTGGTTGTTCAAACTCAATAATATTTAAAACATCTTCAAAGGTTAAAGGTTCAAAGTAGAGCCTATCAGAAGTATCGTAGTCTGTACTTACTGTTTCTGGATTGGAATTAACCATAATGGCTTTAACACCCATTTCCTGCAGGGCAAAGGCAGCATGTACGCAACAATAGTCAAATTCTATACCCTGTCCAATGCGATTGGGCCCACCACCTAAAATGACCACTTTTTTTTCCTTTAGAGGTGCAACCTCTTTTCCTGGCTCATAAGTGGAATAAAAATAGGGGGTATAGGCTTCAAACTCTGCTGCACAGGTGTCTACTAGATAATAGGTTGGTTTGAGTTCTTGTTTTTGACGGGCAAGGCGTACTTCTTTTTCTGGCAAGTTGAAAATTTTTCCCAGTTGCTTATCCGAAAATCCAAAAGCCTTGGCTTGCTGAAAAAGCTCTTTGTTGGCTTTAAACTCTTCCCAGGAAAGAGTTTTTAATTTTTCTTCCAGGTCAATAAGTTCTTGAATTTGATCTAAAAACCAGGGATCAATGCCTGTAAGTTGATAGATTTCCTCTTGAGAAATGACTTTTAGAGCCTGCTTTAAATAGAGCAGGCGTTTGGAGTTGGGATTACGAATGAGGCTTTTTAATTCTTCTATGTCTGGAGGTGTTTCTATGTCTTCAAATCCAGCCAATCCTATTTCCAGGGAGCGAAAACCTTTTTGCAAGGCCTCTTTAAAAGTACGGCCAATGGCCATGGTCTCACCCACACTTTTCATAGCTGTATTGAGTTCGTCTTTGGAACCAGGGAATTTTTCAAAGGTAAAACGAGGGATTTTGACCACACAGTAGTCAATGGTAGGTTCAAAGGAGGCCACAGTTTCCTTGGTAATGTCATTGGGAATTTCATCCAGAGTATAGCCTACGGCTAATTTGGCTGCTATTTTGGCTATGGGAAAGCCTGTGGCTTTGGAAGCAAGAGCAGAAGACCTGGAAACTCTGGGGTTCATTTCAATAACTACCATCTCCCCATTTTGAGGGTTGATGGCAAATTGAACATTGGAGCCCCCTGTTTCCACTCCTATTTCCCGCATGATGGCAAAGGCAGCATCACGCATTTTTTGGTATTCTTTATCGCTTAAGGTTTGCGCCGGAGCTACGGTAATGGAATCTCCTGTGTGTACTCCCATGGGATCAAGGTTTTCTATGGAACAAATGATTACACAGTTGTCCTTTTTATCTCGCATTACTTCCAATTCAAATTCTTTCCAGTGCAATACAGATTCTTCCAGCATTACCTCTTGTTTAAGGCTGGCCTTAAGGCCCTGCGATGCTATGTGTTTTAATTCTTCTAGATTGTAGGCAATGCCTCCTCCTGTACCACCTAGAGTAAAAGCAGGTCTAACAATAATGGGAAAGGGAATTTCTTCGGCCAGTCTGATGACATCTTCTAAAGAGCGGGCAATACCACTTTTGGGAACTTTTAGACCAATTTTGGCCATAGCCGCCTTAAATTCTTCTCTACTTTCTGCTTTTTTAATGGCCTCAAGTGAAGCACCGATTAGCTCTACATTGTATTTTTCTAAAATACCTTCTTCAGCTAAAGCCACAGATACATTTAAAGCTGTTTGCCCTCCTAAGGTGGGTAATAGGGCATCAGGTTTTTCTTGGGCAATTATCTTGGCTATTATTTCTGGAACAATGGGCTCTATGTAAGTGGCATCTGCTAATGCTGGGTCAGTCATAATGGTAGCGGGATTGGAGTTTATTAAAACCACTTCATAGCCTTCTTCTTTTAAGGCTTTGATGGCTTGAGTCCCAGAATAATCAAATTCACAGGCCTGCCCAATAACAATAGGCCCTGAACCAATGACCAGGATTTTTTTTAAGTCTGTCCTTTTTGGCATCGTCTCCCCTAATTTGACTTTTTAAGTTTTTACAGGATAAAAGAGTTCCATAACCTTGGTTTTCATAGTGAGATAACTTGACAGGGTCAATCTCTAACTTTAAATGAAAATTAGTTAGTCCAAATTTTTTAAAAGAAGGTACAATGAGTCCCAAACCCCTATCTCAATTTCCCATTGGCAGCAAAGTAAAAGTTGTTTCCTTTTGTGGTGGCTGTAAACTACGGGGAAGAATGTGTGCCCTAGGTATTTTTCCTGGAGTTAAATTGGAAATTAATCAAAACTGCCCTCTGCAAGTAAAAGTCAAAGACTCAGTTTTGGTCTTGGGCCAGGGAGTGGCAGATAAAATTTTAGGTATACCCACGGATTAAAAAATGCATGAAATAAGCTTAAATCAAGTAATTACTGATTATTTAACAGGTAAAGAAATAGAATTAACCACCTACGAAGATTTGCGACAGTCTTTGGCCAAAATTTTAGTAGAGGAAAAAGGTTATCCGAAAAAACAGATTAAACCCAAAGTCAAATTAAAAATCCAGTTAAAAGACTGCTCCTATGATATAGTTCTGGATTTTGTAGTTTTTAATGAAGAAAATCAGCCCATGCTTTTACTTGCCTTTTGTGCAGGAGAAGTTGCCTCTTTTGTCAGGCAATATGTAGCTGCAGCCAGGCTGTTTACTCCGCCTATTCCCCTGGTTTTGGTTACAGACACCAAAGAAGCCTATCTGGTGCAGGCCAAAGATAAAAAGGTTTTGGAGAAGGGATATTTTGCCATTCCCACTTATGAAGAATTAAAGGTTCTGGTTCAAAAAGCTCCTCTTCCCAACCTGGAAGCAGTACAAAGAGAAAAAGAAAGCTGTGTGGCTCATGCCTATTTTGCCTTAAGTGATAGCTGTTGTTCCAGGGCTTGTCAGCTTAAGGATAAATCTGAGTAAAATTAATCTCTCCTAATTTTTCTATGTGTTGAGCCAGCTTTTCCTTGCTGGCTGTGGCTGTGCCTATTTCTGCTACTACTATGCCGGCAGCAAAATTGGCAATCAGGGCTGCTGTCAAAAGGTCTAAACCACTGGCAAGCCCCAGGGTAATAGTGGCAATTACTGTATCTCCAGCTCCAGTCACATCAAAGACCTTTTGAGCAAAAGTGGGAAGAAGAAAAATTTCTCCACTTTCAGGAAAAACAGCCATACCTTTGGGACCTAAAGTAATTACCAGGTTTTTTAAGCGAAATTTTTCCTTAAGCTTTAGCCCGTTTTGAATAAGACTTTTTTCGTCTTCTATGCGTAGACCTGTTGCTTGCTCAGCTTCTTTTTTATTGGGAGTTAAAAGGTAAAAATCTCGATAAAAAGGATAGTTTTTTTCTTTTGGGTCTACAATTAAGGAAAAATTTGTAAGTTTTTTTAAAAGAGAAGGACAAATACATCCTTTTCCATAGTCTGAGAGCAGTAAGTAGTTGGAATTTATTTTTTTATCTAAAAAATCCAGTAATTTTTTTCTCTCTGTTGTATCTAAGTGGTGGCTTTCCTCTCTATCAATACGCAACATTTGCTGGTTTTGAGCCATAATTCTGGTTTTTATAGTTGTGGGACGCTTATCACTTTCTACCAAATAAGCCTCTATTTTTTCTGCAGCTAAAATTTCTTTAATTTTCTCTCCAGCTTTATCTTTACCTATCACACTAAAAAGAATGGGATTGGCTCCCAGGTGTTTTAAGTTGCGTGCAACATTCCCTGCCCCTCCTAAAAGATATTTATCCTCTTTTATGTGCACTACAGGAACAGGTGCTTCTGGAGAAATCCTTTCTACTTCTCCAAAGCTATATTGATCTAACATTATATCGCCTATGATAGGCAAGGAACAATTTTGTAATTTATTTAAATAGCCTAACAGAGTTTTAATTTTAACCATAATATTTCCTTTTAAATGTCCAAAGAGATATTTAAGAATTTTAAAAGAGAGGAAAATTCTTCTTGGTTGTTGTATTCTAAAATGATTTTCCCTTTTTCCTTATTGCCTTTTACTTTACTCTTTAAGTGTAGTTTGTTGCGTAAACATTCTTCCATTATTTTACTTAAATGTTTATCTACTGTTAAAGATGTTGATTTTGCTTTTTTGGCTTTTTGCGTTTTTTGTTCTACTTCGCGCACACTTAAATTATTTTCGATTATTTCCCTGGCTAACTTTATTATCTCTTGAGGGTCTTTAAGACTGGCCAGGGCTTTTCCATGGCCGCCACTTAAGCTGCCATCTTCAATGAGTTGTTGGACCTCTGGAGGTAAATTTAAAAGTCTTAGTAAATTGGCCACCTGGCTTCTGCTTAAATTTACCTTTTGAGCCAGTTCCTCCTGAGATAAATTAAACTCTTCCTTTAAGGCCTTTAGAGCCTTGGCTTGTTCTAAAGCATTTAAATCTTCTCGGTGGATGTTTTCTATAAGAGCCAGAAAAAGGGTTTCCTGGTCTGATATCTCCCTGATAATGGCAGGTATTTTTTCTAAACCAGCCAATTTAGCCGCTCGCCAGCGTCTTTCTCCAGCTACTATTTGATAGTGATTATCTTTGGGGCGAACGAGAATAGGTTGCAGAACCCCTTCGCTCTTGATAGATTGAGCCAGGTTTTTAAGGGATTCAGGATCAAAATTTTCTCTGGGTTGATTGGGATTGGCTGTGATTAAACTGATGTCCAGGAAGGTTATATCTATTCCCTTGCTTTGTTCTTGCCAATCTCCTAAAAGGGCATCCAATCCTTTACCAAGACCTCTTTTTTTGTTCATTGGTTTATCCTTTATTAAATAAAATCTATCTTTGGAGGCTGATAATATGATTAAAAAAGATATTCAAGGTTTTTACGATGAAACAGGTAATTTAGTGGGAGTTTTTCTCTCGGCCAGGCTTTGGCAGGAAATTGGTTCCAAGATCAACCCTATATTAGAAGAAGCTCTTCTTCAGTTAAAGGGTGAAAAAAGTTTACAGGAAAATACTTTTGAAGTGGAAGAAGTTTTAGAGCCCATGGAGGATTGGGAAAAATTTTTGGCTTTTTGGGATTTTCGTTATCCAGTAGAAAAAAAAGTTTTGTGTAAGCACTGTGGGCAGGAAACAGAAGATTGGACGGTGGATTCGCCGCGCAAGTTTATTTTAAAAGCAGCTAATTTAGGCGGCTTGGTGGCCTTTCAATGTCTGCACTGCAAAGCTAGAGTACTTAAAAGACACTTTAAAGATCATATTACTTATGAAGTAAAACCATTTGTTAAAAGAGGTTAGTTTAAACTAGCCTCTTTTCTACCTCTTTTGCCAAATTTAAATAAGCAATACTTCCTAGTGAACGAATATCATAAGCTAAGGCTGGTTTCCCATGACTGGGAGCCTCTGAGAGGCGCACATTTCTGGGAATTATAGTTTGAAAAACTTTGGGGCCAAAAAATTTTTCCAATTCCTCGCTAACTTGCTGAGAAAGATTAATCCTTTTGTCATACATGGTTCTCAAAACCCCTAGAATTTCTAAGCGTGGATTGATACCTTTTTTTACTTTCTCATAGGTGCGTAAAAGGTGGGCAATGCCCTCCAGGGCAAAATATTCACATTGAATGGGGATAATAAGATACTCACTTCCAGCCAGGGCGTTTAAGGTAAGCAATCCCAGAGAAGGAGGGCAATCAAAGAAGATGTATTCAAACTCTTCTTCTAAGGGTTTTAATAGATTGCTTAAGTAATACTCTCTTTTCTCAAAATCCAACAGTTCTATTTCTAACCCTACCAGGTTAGGATGTCCTGCTAAGAGAGAAAGAAAAGGAAAATCTGTAGGTAAAACGGCCTCTTCCAGGCTTATTTGTTCGCTACAAAGGGTATAAAGGTTATTTGGGTTTTCATTGGGTTCGATCCCCAAACCACTGCTAGCATTGGCTTGAGGATCGCAATCCACTACCAGAACCTTTCTTTCCATTACAGCCAAGGATGCTGCCAGGTTGATTGCAGTTGTTGTTTTTCCTACTCCACCCTTTTGATTGGCAATGGCGATTTTTTTACTCATTGTTTCACGTGGAACATTTATTTAAAAGTTTTATGACAGTAACTCCTAGCTTCAGACAGGGAATTAATCAACATTAAGGTTTCTCTAGGATTTCCCTTTTGTACTGCTTGTTTTAATTGTTTGGCCAAGATGACAAAATCCTCTGCTTCTTCTAACCAGTCTTCACTGGCAAAGTGGGTAAGTTTTTGAGCAAGGTTATAGAAATTTTCCACCTTTGGCAAGGGGGGTAGTTCTCCTTGTCTAGTGCTCTTTTTTAGTTCAAAAAAAGCTTGAGACAATTTTTTCTTATATTCTTTTAAATCCATAGAAAAGACTCCTTTTAGTTTAGTTTGTAGTATTTTTTGTACCAGTCAATAAAGTGGGTAATTCCAGTTTCAATGGGGGTGGAAGGAGAAAATCCCACATCTTGAACCAGGTCGTCAATGTCCGCATAGGTCTTGGGCACGTCTCCTGGTTGAAGGGGGAGGAATTCTTTTTTTGCTTCTTTGCCCAGGGCCTTTTCTATGGCTTTAATAAAGTCCAAAAGTTTTACCGGGTTGTTGTTGCCAATGTTATACACTTTATAAGGAGCTGGGCTTGTGCCTGGGTCTGGATTGTCGCCATTCCAGTGGGGATTGGGTTTGGGCAGGTGATTGGTAAGCCTAAATACTCCTTCTACAATGTCGTCTATGTAGGTGAAATCCCTTTCCATTTGACCGTGGTTAAATACTTTGATGGGCTCATCTTTTAAGATGGCTTCGGTAAAGAGAAAAAGGGCCATATCTGGTCTTCCCCAGGGACCATATACAGTAAAAAAGCGCAGCCCTGTGCAGGGAAGATTGTAAAGGTAGGCATAAGTGTGAGCCATGAGTTCATTGGCTTTTTTAGATGCTGCGTAAAGGCTTATGGGGTGGTCCACATTATGGTGAATGGAAAAGGGCATTTTGGTGTTGAGTCCATAGACTGAACTGGAAGAAGCAAAAATAAGATGTTTGACCTGAAAATGGCGGCAGCACTCCAGTAGATTTACAAAGCCCACAATATTGCTGTCCACATAAGCTTTGGGATTGATTAAGCTATAGCGGACTCCTGCCTGGGCAGCCATGTTGATGACGTAATCTGGTTTTTCAGCTTTAAAAAGTTCAGTTAAAGCCTGATCATCTGCCAGGTCTACCTGGTAGAATTTAAAGTTGTCTGACTTAATTTGAGCCAGGCGGTCTTTTTTTAGTTGCACAGAGTAATAGTCGTTTAAGTTGTCCAATCCAATTACTGAAAATCCTTCTTTTAAAAAGCGTTGCGCTAGATGATAACCGATAAAGCCAGCTACCCCTGTAATCAAAACCTTCATGCTTTCTCCTTTTTATATATCTTTTGCTCAAGGCTTTATTTAGTTAAGGAAAATTTTTCTTTTTAGCAATAAAGTAGTTTAAAGAAAAAAATAAGCCTTTTGTCTAAAATAATTTATTCAAATAATTTGACATTGTTTAGGTAACTTCTGTAAATTCTATAGAACATTTTTTTAATTTTGGAGGACAAGATGGAACAATTTCCAAGAATGCATAGGTTACCCCCTTATGTTTTTGCTGTGGTGAATGAACTGAAAATGCAGATGCGCAGACAAGGAGAGGATATTGTGGATTTGGGGATGGGCAATCCTGATATCCCCACTCCTAAGCATATAGTAGATAAACTGGTTGAAGCAGCTCAAAAAGGCATAAATCACCGCTATTCTGCTTCACGGGGAATTCCCAATTTACGTAAGGCCATTTGTGACTGGTATAAAAGGCGTTATGAGGTGGAGCTGGATCCAGAAAGTGAGGCAGTGGTTACCATGGGTGCAAAGGAAGGGCTTGCTCATCTGGCCCTGGCCATGCTTAGCCCAGGAGAAGTGGTTTTTGCTCCAGATCCCACCTACCCTATCCATCCCTATTCTGCCATTATTGCCGGAGCTGATGTAAGAAGAATCCCTATTGATCTGGATAGGGATTTTTTTGCTGATTTACTTACTGCTACTAGGCAAACCTGGCCTCAACCCAAACTCTTAATTATTTGTTATCCTCATAATCCCACTACTGCTGTTGTAGATGTGGATTTTTTTCAAAAAATTGTAGATTTTGCCAAAGAGCATAAAATGTATGTGATTCACGACCTGGCCTATGCGGATCTTTGTTTTGATGAGTACAAGGCACCCAGCTTTTTACAGGCCAAAGGGGCCAAGGACGTGGGCGTGGAATTCTTTTC
Organism: Desulfonauticus sp.; assembly: GCF_055126295.1. Classification (NCBI taxonomy): domain Bacteria; kingdom Pseudomonadati; phylum Thermodesulfobacteriota; class Desulfovibrionia; order Desulfovibrionales; family Desulfonauticaceae; genus Desulfonauticus; species Desulfonauticus sp. The sequence goes on from NZ_JBSRHE010000003.1 coordinate 244,399, forward strand.
CATGTCCAAAAGTTATTCCATGGCTGGTTGGCGAGTGGGGTTTTGTGTGGGCAATCCCCAGATGGTACATGCACTGACCAGGATTAAGAGTTATCTGGATTATGGTATTTTTCAACCCATTCAGATTGCTTCCATTATCGCCTTAAATGGTCCCCAAAAGTGTGTATGTGAAATCAATAATATCTATAAAGAAAGGCGAGATGCCCTGGTGGACGGATTAAACCGTATTGGCTGGGAAGTACCCAAGCCTAAGGCCACTATGTTTGTTTGGGCCAAGATTCCTGAAGAGTTTCGTTCCATGGGGTCAGTGGAGTTTTCCAAGCTCTTGTTAAAAGAGGCTAAAGTGGCTGTAGCTCCTGGACTGGGATTTGGTTCTTATGGTGATGATCACGTGCGTTTTGCTCTGGTGGAAAACAGGCACCGTATTAATCAGGCTATAAGAGGGATTAAAAAGGTCCTGGGAGGATAAGGGGTGAAAAAAGTTAGAATCGCTTTAGCTGGTTTTGGCACTGTAGGTACAGGGTTGGCCAAAATTATAAGGGAAAACGAGGAATGGATTAAAAAACGCACAGGTGCAGTTTTAATTATAGAAAAGGTTTTGGTCAGGGATATAAGCAAACCAAGGCCCTTTGTGCCCCACCCCACCACTACTTTTACCACCAACCCTGCTGAATTGCTGGAAGGTAATCCTGATATTTTGGTAGAGCTTATTGGAGGAACCAGTTTAGCCTATGAATTGATTAAAAAGGCCTTAGAAAAGGGAATTTCTGTGGTCACAGCCAATAAAGCCCTTTTGGCTACCAGGGGAAAAGAGCTTTTGTCTTTGGCTGAGGAAAAGGGAGTTGGGCTTTATTTTGAGGCCAGTGTGGGTGGCGGAATTCCCATTGTGGAAACTTTAAAGGAGAGTTTGGCTGGCAATAGAATTACTTCTATTACTGGGATTTTAAATGGCACAGCCAATTACATCTTGACCCAGATGAGTCAAAAGGAATGGGACTTTTCCACTGCCCTGGCTGAAGCGCAAAAGCGTGGCTATGCTGAAGCTGATCCTACCCTGGATATAGAAGGAATAGATGCTGCGCATAAACTGGCAATTTTAATTTTTTTGGCCCACGGGGTTGTATATCCCTTTGAAAAATTACGGGTAGAAGGCATAACAGACCTTAGTTTAAAAGACATTTCCTTTGCCCAGGAACTGGGGTATGTCTTTAAACTCATTGCCCAAGTAAAAGAAAAGTCAGGTTATTTACAGGCAGGTGTGTTTCCGGCCCTTTTGCCTAAAAACCACATTCTGGCCAAAGTGGATGGGCCTTATAATGCCATTCTTTTAAATGGGAATGCCGTAGGCCCTATTATGCTTTATGGACAGGGTGCAGGAGATTTACCCACAGGTAGTGCAGTGTTGGCAGATATTATTTCTCTGGTGAAGAACAATAAGCAGGTCAATAATACTGGTTTTATTGAATCGCCTTTTGAGCCTGCAAAAATTTTAGAACCCTTATCTGTGGTCAGTGAGCATTATTTTCGTTTTTCTGTATTGGATAAACCCGGAGTTTTAGCTGCTCTGGCTGGAGTTTTGGGTGAATACAACATCAGTATTGCCCAGGCCATTCAAAAGGCTTCCCCTTCAGAGAGAGCTGTGCCTGTGGTCTTTTTGACCCACAGAGCAAGGCTTAAAGATGTAAAAAAGGCCATAAAAGAAATTGATAAATTTGACTTTATCGTCAATCCCACTGTGCACTACCCTATTTTACCTTAAAAGAAAAAAGGATAGACAATGAAATATCTGGTATTGGTTGCTGATGGCATGGGAGATTGGCCGCTTCAGGAATTGCAAGGAAAAACTCCTTTAGAAGCAGCCAACACGCCTTATTTGGACAAGCTGGCTTCCAAAAGCTTAACCGGTTTAGCCAGGACCATTCCCCCGGGATTTCCACCCGGGTCTGATGTGGCTAATATGGCTATTTTGGGCTATGACCCGACTAGATACCATACGGGCAGAGGCCCAATAGAAGCCAGAGCCTCTGGTCTTGAGACTGCAGACAAGGACCTTATCTGGCGGCTTAATTTAGTTAGCCTTAGTGAGTTTTCCCCTCAAGGCAGAATGCTGGATTATGCAGCTGGCCACCCACCCCAAGAAATAGCGTTAAAACTTATAGATTTTATTAAACAAAACCTAAAGACCAGCTTGTTGATTTATCCTGGCGTACAATATCGGCATCTTTTGGTAGAGCAGGAAGGAGTAGAAAAGTCTTCTGCCCAGCTAAACATTAGGCCCCCTCATGATATTTTGGACCAGGAGATTGAAGCAGATTATGAGAGTTTTGCTGCTTATCCCCTGCTTTTTGAATTTTTAGAAGAAGCCCATAAGCTTTTAAAAAACAATCCCTATTGGCCCAAAGCCAATGGACTTTGGCCCTGGGGACAGGGGCCTGCTCTTAGTTTGCCCAATTTTTTTGAAAAATCTGGCTTAAAAGGGGCAGTTATTTCTGCTGTAGATTTAATTAAAGGCTTGGGCAGAGCTGCTGGGCTGGAAGTACTGGAAGTAGAAGGGGCTACTGGCCTGGTGGATACCAACTATCAGGGTAAGGTGGAGGCAGCTCTTAACTTTTTAGACCAGGGTGATTTTATTTTTTTACACTTAGAAGGCCCTGATGAAGCTGCGCACAGTGGCAGTTTAAAAGATAAAATTTTAGCCATAGAGCGTTTTGATGAGTTGGTTTTAGGCAAGTTGCTTGCGAGTTTAAAGGAAGATTTTGCTTTATTAATTTTGTGCGACCATCTAACTCCCCTGGTTAAAAGGACTCATGTAGATGACCCTGTGCCTTTTTTGATTTATTCTTCTAAAAAGGAGTGGGCAGGAGTGAGCTATTTTTCAGAGCATAGTGCAGACAGGAGTAGGCTGATTGCCGGGCCAGAACTTTTATCTTTTTTTCTGGAGCAGGTAAATGCATAAGCAAGAGTTTCCCAAACCAGAGGTCTGGCTGGAGCATAGAGTCAGTTATGGAGAAACCGATGGCATGGGCGTGGTTTACTATGCCAATTACCTTCACTTTTTTGAGCGGGCCAGAAATGCCTTTTTGCATAAATTGGGCTTAAGTTATGTGGAGATAGAAGAGCAGGGATTTTTTTTGCCAGTAAGGGAAGCTGGTTGCAAATATTTGCGACCTGCCAGGTTTGATGATTTGCTTTTGATTCGAGCCGGGATTAGTCGATTTAAACGGGCATCTTTAGTTTTTGTGTATGAAGTATGGGATGGAAAAAGGGAAAACTTGCTGGCTACAGGTTTTACTGAGCATGCCTGTGTGAATAAGAAGGCTAAACCCATTGGCCTACCCTCCTGGTTAAAGGAGAAAATCTTTAACCAATGTTAGATGTTCATTGCCATGCTTTCCATCCCAAAATTGCAGAAAAGGTAATTGTTTTTTTAGAAGAGCACTATGGTATCCCTGCTCAGGGCACTGGTTTGAAAGAGGATTTAAAAAAACACTTAAAGGAGGCTGGTTTTAACAAAGCAGTGGTGCTCTGTGCTGCTACAGGAGAGCATCAGGTTATACCTGCCAATAACTGGGCTATTTCTTTAAAAGAAGAGCCAGAGTTTATTCCCTTTGGTTCCTTGCATCCAGATTATCCTAACTGGCCCAGGGAACTTAGAAGACTCAAAAAACACAAAATTAGGGGTATAAAACTTCATCCAGATTTTCAGGGTTTTGATTTATCTTCTCCAAAACTTTATCCCCTATTAGAAGAAGTAGGTGAAGATTTCTGGTTGTTGGTACATGTGGGAGATAATTTGCCCCCAGAAAAAAATCCCTCTTCTCCTTATAAGCTGGCTAAAGTTTTAAAAGACTTTCCCGGGTTAAAAGTTATTGCTGCCCACCTGGGAGGCTATTTACACTGGCCAGAGGTATTGGAGCATTTGGTAGGCAAAGAAGTTTTTCTGGATATTTCCAGCACCTTGCCTTTTATTGCTCCAGAGCTTTTAAGGGAAATTCTTCAAAAACACCCGCAGGAAAAAATACTTTTTGGTTCTGACTATCCCCTTTTTTTACCTGGACAGGAAAGGCAGAGGATTTTAGAGCATCCTCTTTTGGGAGAGAAGTTTTGGCAAAAACTGGAGGAAAACAGTAAGTGGATGTTAGAAAACCTGCTGGTTTGAACTTAACCAGGCAAGATTATTGGGCCCTGGGCCTTATTCTTTTGGGTACCTTGCTTAGGCTTTTTATTGTTTTAAGTGGGGAATTAAACCTCTATACCGATGAAGCTCAGTATTGGGATTGGAGCCGTTCTTTAGACTTTTCCTACTATTCCAAGGGCCCATTGATTGCCTACTGGATTTGGTTCTGGACCAGGTTTTTTGGCCCTACAGAGCTGGGAGTTCGCTTTGGTGCGCTTTTTAATGTTTGTATTTTTCAACTTTTATTTTTTTGGGGACTAAGAAAAATCTGTATTTTAAAGGGATACAAAAATAGTTTAATACCTCTCTGGACTTTAATTATTGTAAATAGTTCTCCTCTTTTTTTAGTAAGTGGGATTTTAATGACCACAGACAATCTTTTGGTATTGTGTTATTTAATTTGCCTCTTTTCCTTATATTTTTATTTTTCTACAGAAGAAAAAAAATATCTTTTCTTAATGGGTATTTTTTTTGCTTTGGGCATTTTAGCTAAGTATACCATGCTTATTTTTTTACCCTTGACTTTGTTTTTAACTTTTAAAGAGAAGAAAAAATTATTCAAAGAAATTATTCTGGTATTACTTTTATTTGCCTGTATAGGGATTTTGCCTATTTTAAAGTGGAATTTAGACCACAACTGGGTAGGTCTAAAGCATGTTTTATACCGTGGAAGTCTTGCTGGCAACAAGGCCAAGGATTTTTTTAGATTAAGCAAGGTCCCTGAGTTTCTGGGAAGTCAGCTGGGAGTTCTTACCCCCTGGTGGTTTATTTTCTTTTTTTGGGGAGGGCTAAAGTTGGGACAAAAAAAATATGCTTTTTTAACTGCCTGGGAAAAGAATTTTTTGTTTGTTTTTACCTATCCAATCTTTTTGCTTTTTTTTCTACTTAGTTTTCACACCAAAATAGAGCCCAACTGGCCTGCCTTAAGTTATATTGCAGGTATAGTGTTTATTGCCTTAGTTTTTAAAAGTATTTCCAAGAGGTCAAAAGTAATTTTATTGGTACTTAGTGGGTTTATTTTTGTAATTTTTCATAGCCTGCCTTTTTTACACCTTCCACCCAAGCTGGACCTGTTGCAGCGCATGCGAGGGTATCAGGAGTTGGGAGATAAATTAAAAGTCTGGCAACAGGAGCGGTTTTCAGAGCCTGAAAAGGTCTTTTTGCTCAGTGATACCTATGGAGTTACAGCAGAGCTTTCCTTTTATGGTCCAGCACAAAAACGCGCCTATTGTGTTAATTTGGGCCGCAAGTTAAACCAGTATGATATTTTTGGACCTCCTGAGGATAAAAAAGGATGGGATGCTATTTTTGTGAGCAAGGACAAGGAAAAGCGCATACCAGAGAAGTTGTTGAGGATGTTTTCCAGAGTGGAAGGCCCTTTTTGGCTGGAGACCAGGAATAAAGATAAACGGGGCATAACTTTTACCTTGTTTTTTGCCTATAATTATAATGGTTACTGGCCTAAGCCAGAAAAGCATACCTTTTAGTTTAGAGGTAAGAAGTTTTTACTGGAAGTAATATAACTATGTTTTTTAAAACACCTTGGTGGGACTTAAAGTTTTTTTGGTGGGTCAACCAGGGCCTGCGCAATGAAGTGTTAGATTTTTTAATGCCCTTATTTTCCAGTAAGCTTTTAGGGGCTTTTTTAGTGGGAATACTTTTTGGGGTGGTGATATACAAAAAAAATTGGTCCAGGCTGGTTGGCCTGGGTTTGCTGGTTATTTTACTTGGACTTTGTGATTACTCTCTTAATTTCCCCAAAAAAGCCATTGGTCGGGTTAGGCCTTTAAATGCTCTGGCTGGAGCTAATTTTTTTGAAGATGGTAAGTGGCAAAAAAGGCCTCTTAATTTTATTCCTGACAAAAAAAAAGGACACTCCTACCCTTCTGCTCATGCAGCCAATTCCTTGCTTCTGGGCTTGGCTTTGGGAGTTATTTTTAAAAAAAGATTTTTGAGATTTTTATTTTATCTTTTACCCTTAGCTGTTGGATTTTCCAGGGTGTATTTGGCCAAGCACTATCCCCTGGATGTATTGGCTGGATATCTTTGGGGAAGTATGTTTTATCTGTTATTTCTGGTTTTACTCCCTTATCTTGAGGTGCTTAAATGGGAAAAGTGGTTTCAAAAGAAGAGTTTTTAAAGTTAAAAGAAAAGTTTCAGGGCAAGCGTATTGTTTTTACCAATGGTTGTTTTGATATCTTACATCCAGGTCATGTGGACTACTTAAATAGGGCCAAAGAACTGGGAGATATTCTGGTGGTGGGGCTGAATTCAGATGCTTCTGTGAGAAGGTTAAAGGGAGCCAAGCGGCCAGTCAATGGGGAGCAAGACAGGGCCTTTGTTTTGAGCAACTTAAAGGCAGTGGATTATGTGATTATTTTTGAAGAAGATACGCCCTATGAACTTATTCAGGCTATAGAACCTGATTTCCTGGTTAAAGGTGGTGATTGGCCTGTGGAAAAGATTGTGGGCGCAGATATTGTTTTAAAAAAAGGTGGCCAGGTACTTAGCCTGGAATTTTTACCCGGTTATTCCACTACTTTTCTTATTGAAAAAATTTTGACTCTGGAAAAGGAGAAAAAATAAACTTGACCTTGGGAAGCAAGTTGAATAATAAATTTCTTTCCTGGTGGTGAGTGTAGCTCAGGTGGTAGAGCCCCTGGTTGTGGCCCAGGTGGTCGCAGGTTCAAGTCCTGTCACTCACCCCAAAATGAAAAAAAGCGGATCCCTTGGATCCGCTTTTTTGTTTTTTTCTCTTTAAAATTTACCAGCCTTGCAGTTCTCACCTTTTGACCAAATTCAATTTGGCTCTATTCTCGCTTCTTTTGTGTATGATTTAGACTTTACTGCTTAACTTCTTACAATCCTTTTTTCATCAAGGAACAATTCTGACAGAAGTCAAAAAAAAAAACTTGTACCCGGAAGGGGAGATGTCGCAATCCTTTTTTCATCAAGGAACAATTCTGACACATAGACAAGGCAAAAAAATTGTTTAATTTCTAAACAGGATAGTCGCAATCCTTTTTTCATCAAGGAACAATTCTGACATGAATTGGAAGTGGTTTAAAGTAAGAATTTATTTTGATGATGTCGCAATCCTTTTTTCATCAAGGAACAATTCTGACAAAACAAAAACTAAAAGGAAACAAAACAAAAAGGAGGTTTAAGTCGCAATCCTTTTTTCATCAAGGAACAATTCTGACGATAAAAGAAAAAAGAGAATTTAGTTTCAATTTTTATAGTCGCAATCCTTTTTTCATCAAGGAACAATTCTGACATCTTCCGGGACGGGCAGATACTGTCCGCCACCTGGGATGGTCGCAATCCTTTTTTCATCAAGGAACAATTCTGACTGGGAAATTGAGGATAATGAATTATTGTGCTCCAAGTGTAGTGTCGCAATCCTTTTTTCATCAAGGAACAATTCTGACTGTCAGATTTTTTAACCTTAAAAGGGTTAAATCATAGGTGTCGCAATCCTTTTTTCATCAAGGAACAATTCTGACTTGATATACAAAATAATTTAAGTAATAAAGATTTAGATATGTCGCAATCCTTTTTTCATCAAGGAACAATTCTGACTCTAGCTTATGATGAAGGAATTATAACCCCAGACGACAATCTGTCGCAATCCTTTTTTCATCAAGGAACAATTCTGACGGTTGTGTATATATCCAATTCGCAAAAATCGGAACAACAAGTCGCAATCCTTTTTTCATCAAGGAACAATTCTGACATGCCCTGGAAAGGGCATACTGGAATTGGGAAGCCGACAAAAGTCGCAATCCTTTTTTCATCAAGGAACAATTCTGACAATTGGGCCTGGTATTCTGATTTGCTAGATTTAGGGGTAAGTCGCAATCCTTTTTTCATCAAGGAACAATTCTGACGTTCAAAGTCAAAGTAATATTTAAAGATGGAGAAATTTACTTGTCGCAATCCTTTTTTCATCAAGGAACAATTCTGACCATTTAAAGACAATTTATAAATACAATCAAGCAGGACTTGTCGCAATCCTTTTTTCATCAAGGAACAATTCTGACGTCTCTTAGTCAAGTAGAAAAAAGAAAATGAATTAACAAAAAAGGTCGCAATCCTTTTTTCATCAAGGAACAATTCTGACATAAGAAAAGGAGATTGGTATGAAAGTAGAATTAAAATGTCGCAATCCTTTTTTCATCAAGGAACAATTCTGACCAGACCCCAGGGAGGAGGAGAATACGAGGAATTACTCTTTATGTCGCAATCCTTTTTTCATCAAGGAACAATTCTGACATATCTATGTAAATAAACAACATTATAGAAAGGAG